>JBGVMW010000309.1:0-76980 GCA_045125095.1 Lachnospiraceae bacterium | reverse complement strand
TACATTGGCATATATCAGTTTATTACAAAATCATTTGAAAACATAATGGCTTTTTTTATTGAATGAATGGTTATTTTATCTCAGCTAGTATTGGTCAATTTAACTCGGCTTAACGTGGCTGGTTTAACCCGACTCTAACAGCATTTCATCCGTGACCCGATGAGGCGTTGCCCTCAACCCACAAGGTGTTTCACCCTTGACCTGACCGGACCTTGTCCTGGACCTACCAGGCTTTCCACCTGGACCCGAGCGGGAACCATCCCTGCACCCAGGCAAAGGCTCTGCCCTTGCATCCTGGCGGAGTCTTGCTCCTGCACCACGCTAAAATATTTCGCCTTCCGCACAAATAAAAAAGCAACAAATCATTATTGTGCACGGTAATGATTTGTTGCTTTATATTTGTTTTTATCTGCAAGCTATATCTCTCGCGACTATAACAATATCACACCTTTTTTCTTTTGAAAAGTGACAATTGGTGTCGACTTTGTGTCGTCGATATATTGTGCCTTTAATTATGCCACTTCCTCTTCCTCCAAAAAACTCAAAGTTCTTTCCTTCAAGAGCTTCTTCAAATCTCTGATTTTTCCCTTTGCAGTCTCATAAGCAATTGTGCGCTCTGCCGCAATTCCCTGAAGATCAATTTCTCCCATAATATACCTTCGAAGCAATTCCTCATCTTTACCGCCAATGCTGTTAAGAGCATTAGCAAAGATTCGAAAATCAATTCTCATCGCTATATAGTTCTTGTAAGAATCTAAAATATAATTTGGAAGCTCTTCATCCTCAAATACAAAATCTATTGCCTCGCCCTTGCTCATGCATTCGGAAATTTTGGTTATCAGACTGTTTTTATTTAAGCTGTTATAATACTTACAGTACTTCTCCCAATGATTCTTCATCATAAAAGATTCAATCATATAAATAACGCAGTGTCTCTCACAACTTAATATATTTTTGTAATTATGATAATACTCATATAGAAATTCAAACCTATCTGAACAGCTGACATTGCAGTAGGTTGACATTATATCTCTTCTTCTCATTTTTACTTTCTCCTAACCAATATCGAATATATGTTCCTGTTCTATAATATTCTATCCAATGCAAAAATGGAAGATAAAAATAGCTCACCATTCATATCTAAAATTCCTCCAATTTCTGTCTGAGTATATCCAAGCCATGCTTAGAATTGCTAGAGTTCTAATCTCATATATATCAATTCCTGCACTCCTGAATATTTAGAAATAAAGCCCAATGGATTTCTACCAAATTCAATAAAGCCTGCACCTGTATACATATTTATTGCCTTTTCATTATCGGCTACTACATCTAATTCAAGCTGCTTGTATCCCGCAGCTTTGGCACACTCGATGCAAGCATTCATAAGTGCATTCCCTATGCCAAGTCTCCAATAGTCTTTCGCAACATTGATACCGAATTCCGCACGATGTCTTACCTTGAATTTGGTTCCCACAGCAGAAATCCCTGCATCTGCAACAATCTTATTGTCAACAACCGCTATTAGCATAACCTCATTATCACTTTCTTCCCTTTTCTGTAAGAACTCGCTTTCTCCCTTCGCATCAAAGCTATGCTCCTCAGGATAACTAAGTAAATAGTCCGTTTCCCCATGTGCTAATACAAATAAATCTGACACCTCTGGACCATCTTCATAGGTTGCGTTTCTGATTATGCAATCCATTCCATTTTTAAGTTGTACCTGTTTATAATATTTCATAATAAAATCCTCTCACCGTGGCATTCTTTATTTGTGATTCATAAATAATAATCGGTATTTCAATTTCTTCTTTAGTATAGCCGGCATGTACCCCAACAATCTCCGAAGCCTCTTCTTTCGTGTTAAATATAGTTAGGTCAGTTACGGCTATAGCAAGATAATCACCTATCATAGCATCAACATTTTCATGTGGTATTCCTGTTCCAAATAATTGCTCTTTATATACTTCTTCTTTGGTTAACAGGACAAAATCCTTACCGAATTCCTTTCGGAACTCTCGTTCAAATTGTTCCTTTTTACCTTCCTTCACATAAAGATTAAGCGCTCGTGGCTCAATAGATGGTAATCTTACAAGGCATTCCATAATAGCCGGGTAGTCAGTGATTACGACATTCTTCCCATCAATATGTCCATGGTCAGCAGTAATTATTAGAAGTGTATCCTCAAGCTTCTCGCTCATTTCCTCGATTGCCTTCTCTAAAGCATCTATTACAGCCTTTGCATCTTTACTATGGCAACCTCTTTCATGCATCACTGTATCCGGTTGATTCCAATATGCATAAATGTATTTTTTATCATTTGTTTCACACAACTTCGCTATCTGATTACAGATTTCGTCAATACTTTTACAAAATGGTGGTACAAAAGGTGTAACATTATATGCCTTAAGGCCGGATTCATTTATTTTATCGACAACGGATTTATAGCCACAATATTTCCATGCAACATTCTCGTCTGACGCCGGCTTATCAGTTCCCTGCTCTGTATTCAAAAATACAGTGACATTTTTATCTACTTGCGGATAGTAGCAATCCCAACCTAACCACGCATGCTCTATAGGTTGAAGACCACTAATGATGGATGTTGTTGCCGCAACAGTTGTTGGCGGAAAAACAGTATCAATGGACTCCTTATAATGTTTTCTTAGAAATCCATCCCTACCTGCATGCTCATTTAGGATACTGGTTCCAAGCCCATCCAATAAAAGAACTACCACATTTTTATAGTTTTTAGCGAGCACATCGTCTACAACTAGTATTGTCGTCCCGGTGGCATTACATCCAAAGCTTTTCAATATAGAATTTGCCAATCCCACAATGCTCCTATCATAATTATGTAAGTTAAATTTGATTTCCATAACACAACCTCCTTTTTATTCAAGAACGCCTCTGGCGTTTTTGTTGCGAAATGCGCGCCAGCTTTTGCTGGCATATTCATCTGCGCATTTCTGCAATACGAAAAAGACCACCTATCCTACTAAGATAAGTGGTCAATAGAAAACTTAAAAATACTTATATTTCTGTTTACTCATCTTGGCAGTCCATATATTTGCATACACAATTAAAACCATACACGTTCACACAGTGCATAGCATGATCCATTGAATATGAATATCTGACTGCAAATCTATTCATGAGAAAACTCCTTTCTTACTCATAAATCTCTGCCGCCTTTGGCGTCAGTCGCTGTTTCACAGCTTTTAGATTTATTTCGTATTCGCTCGGGTGAAACCAAATATCCCTTCGGGCTGCTTGGTTTCCTTCCTCGCTATAAAATATTGTGTTAAGATTACTCTTGTTTACTAAGCTTGTCAATCAATTTTTATATAAGTTTGCTCTTTAGCTCTTGAATATCATATTCAGAGATACCGATATCCAATAAATACTGCTCTACTGAATTATGTTTTTCTCTTAACATCTTAAGGAAACCAAACATCGATTTTTCATTTGCAAGGACAATATTCCTATCAATCTCCGGATGTTCCTTCAAAAATGCCTCAAGCCTTTGTTTATTGAATTCTCTGCTGATTGCATAATCATAAACAATATCTTCGTCAGACACCCCTGCAAGGGCCAAAAGGATTGCACTGACTACACCTGTGCGATCCTTACCCGCGGTGCAGTGAAATAGAACTCCTCCCGGTGCATTGGCAATGGTCTTAAGGACCTCTTTCATGCACTCTGCATGGGCTATCTCCATATAAGATACCGGAACAGCTTCAAGACTATCAGGAGGCATCATACCTTCTACGATAGGATAATGGAAAAACATAAAATTTTTATCCTTTGAAAAAGCTGACGGCTTAGCATCAGCCTCCTGTTCGCTCCTCAAGTCAATAATGGTCGTTATATTTCTATCTAGCAAAAGTGATTTATCGCGATTGCTTAAGGTCTCACACCTATCGCTTCTGTATAGACGATTGCTTACGGTATAACGCTTAGTTCCCTGAACTCTATACATTCCGAGTTCTCTGGTATTCATAGTGCCCTCAAGTATAGACCTTGGCGCATTATCCCAAGCCAGCAAATAATTGTCCGCACCATCTTTTTGCTTGTCGAGGTTATCTAACTCCTCAAGACAGTATTCTACAGCTTCAGCTATATACTCATCTGTCATTTCCTTGGTGAAGAAAAATATATCATCTTCTTCTATCGGAACAAAATATGAATTCATATTTTGAACCAAACCATCAAGATCAAATGAACATATTTGATTTATCGGTTCTTTATCAAAGTCAGCCGGTATTGTAACTTCATTTTTTAGATTGTATTTCTGAACAACATAGAAATTGCCTATCGCATAATCCCTATGAAGCTTCTCAACGTTGCCTGGAATCAACGGATTCCAATGATATTTATCATATACAAAATGCCTGTAAATAATATCCTGAATCAAATGGAGATAATATCCCAGATACAAGTCATCTTGCTTCATCAATTCCCCATACTCGCTCCTATAACTGTCCAGGTCATAAGTTCTCTTATGTCCGCCTGCGACAGATATCTTCATGTGGCAGTTACCATTATATCCGGCATCAACAAGAATGGAGCCCAGTTTAAGTCTATCTGGATTGTTGAATTGTCGCCTTTTAATCAGCTCACATGTAATTGCATAATGAATAATACTTGATGCCATAATATACTTCCTCCCGGTACTAAACTATTATTCTCAAATCATCTGAAATGCCTTCAATGCTTCCACAATAGCCTCTTCTTTCTCCTTTGGACACTTAGGCTGTCTGGAATCTTCCGACTTAGTCAAATTAAAATTCTTTCCCAACTCAATACCGCACTTTCTCTTTACCTGCGCAATATAGAGATTCGATACCTTCATCCCACCATTATGCTCAGCCACATACTTCTTTATCTTTTCATAGGTTGCCTTCGTCTCAGCAGAAGTGCCCTCTAATTCAGCTACATCAATATCCACATCAATATAATCATCCGGTTTCTGACGGAGTTGGGAAAGAAGAACAACCGTCTCCACATGCATTGAAACTTTACTTCGCATTAACATTCGCGCACGACTTGGTGCTTCTATGTTTTTTGCACCCTTGCAAGCGAATAATAAAAAGTTGCACCATTCCGGCGGACTTCAAATTATTATCAAACTTTTATCTATATTATCTCATAATCATTTCAAAGGCTTTTTTCTTAGACATTCCATAGTCCTCAATAAATACATGAATAGACTCCCCGGTACTTTTTTTATAAATTGTAGTTTCACCCAAATCTGTAAAAGGACCTTCTAATTCATCCTCTATTTCCAAATCAACTGTATCTAATATTTCCAGCCATCCATAATCATAATCATCTGTCTCATACGCAACAAACCCTCTTTTATAATTCACTTTCTGAACCACGGCTCTCATGATTATTTACCTCCTTATCAACGTTTTTCCATCTTAATAATAATGCTAAATAAATAAAAGTAATTAAAACACATATGACAAATAGACTAAGTGATATAATCGGGACACACAGACTATTATTATTATAAGTACTATTTATCAATGCACACACCAAAGGAAAAAATACTCCAAAAATTGAAAAAATAATAAAAATAATCAATCCCGACTTCATTCCTTTTGGTTTTTTTATTTCCCTCTTTTTTTCTTCATATTGTAATTTTTCAAATTTTAATTCTTCAATCCGCAATTCCAGTTTTTCAGCTTCTCCTGTTTTTTCGTTATACCAGAGTCCCGCAGTTTGTGGAACAATATCCCCAACATCAATTAATGACGTATATAAATCAAATGGATTTGCATTTCGCTTTTTTGCTCTCTTTTCAATCTCATGTAGCACTTTTTCGCAAACCCCATAGTCAAATTCATTTGCATATTTTTTAGCCAAAACCACTGGTACTTTATCTGAATTCACATTACAAATCTGATCTTCATCCAAATCTAATATTTCTTCACATATTTTTAAGGCTCTCTGCCAATACTGTTCCATTGTAAAATAATCAAGCTTGGGTTTTTCTTCTGGTTTATATACAATATCTATACTTCTATTATCCACCAACATCGACACATTGTCTCTAACAAAATCAAGTGCATCATCATCATTTAATTTTTCAATTATGACCTCATGCTGCTTGGTTTTCATATTTAGTTCATCGTCGATTTCTTTTATTTTATCTAAGATGTTATCTCTATCAGTGCTGATACTGATTAATTTTGAAGCAATAAAGCCACCAATAATTGCTATAATAGTTGCTGAACATCCAGCAATTGAATAAAAGAAACTTGAATAATCCAACTTAATAGCCCTCCATACTTCTTTCGAATACCCACTTATAAGTACGCAACTACATACTAATATAAAAACACATTCCGGCTCCGTTTAAATCCCAGAACAATATTATTATACTACATAATCTCACTCTCATAAATATAAAATTCCGGTAAGCAAATTACTTCATAACACCTACGAACTTATCTGCTTACCGGGCCATCACCAAGCACGCCAATAGTTTCTATATCAACACAACCAGATACCTGAAGTATCTGGTCATGCTCATAATCAAAATGTTTTAATCCTCGTCTGAATATTCAAGCAAAGATTCATTTTCTCTAAGTATGCGTTTAGTAGCTCTCATTAATTCAAAAAGCACACGCTTCTCATACTTAGTGCAATCGCTCAAAAGGATATCTATGTCGTTTTTATATTCCACTGGACTATTAATTTGATTTCCATTTAGTAATTCATCCAATGTGATATCCATTGCTTTCGCGATGCTGATAAGCGATGTTAAACTAGCTTGCTTTCTTGCAGTTTCAATATGACTTAAATACTGTGTTGACAAATCTGCCATTTCTGCAAGTTTAGCCTGAGAAAGATTTTTACTCAATCTTATCTCTTTCACACGCTTACCAATTATCGTGAAGTCTACTGGCATGCATTTCACCTCCTATTTTAGAATCACGTTTATATATCCTCTCAATTCCAAAATAGTCAACACAAATTTAAAAGGCATACCAAACCCTATTTTATACACACTTTTTCTTATTATGAAATGTACTGGAAGGATAATACTATCCCTCTGGTCCATTTTTATTTATAAATCCATTCCTTATAATTAAAGTACTTATGGTAAAGAAAGGTTGATATGCGATGAAGGAAAACGAAGAAAAGCTGAGTAGTGCTGCTGCTCAAAAAGAAAAAATAAGACAGCGATACAAAGGCATTAGCGAAAATGAGTTAGATGTGATACCGGCCTTGCCACAAGAAAACTTTTACGAAGACCAACACGAAAAGCGAGTTGCTGTTTATGCCAGGGTATCAACTGACGATCCACGCCAAACATCATCCTATGAATTACAAAAAAATCATTATCAGGATGTAGTAAGTAGGCATGCCGGTTGGAAGTTAATCGACATCTATGCCGATGAAGGTATTTCGGGAACGTCTCTGCAACATAGAGATGCCTTCATTAGAATGATTGCAGATTGTCAAGCTGGAAAAATTGATTTAATTGTCACCAAAAGTGTGTCTAGATTTGCAAGAAATGTTCTTGACTGTATTGGCCACGTGCGACAGTTAAAAGCTATGAAACCTCCAATAGGTGTCTTCTTTGAAACAGAAAACATATATACTCTCAACGAAAACAGTGAAATGAGCTTATCCTTCATATCCACGCTCGCTCAAGAGGAAAGTCATAATAAAAGTGAAATAATGAATGCCTCTATTGAAATGCGATTTCGACGAGGTATTTTTCTCACCCCTCCGTTACTCGGTTACGATCAGGACGAGGACGGAAATTTGGTAATCAACGAAGAAGAAGCTGAAACTGTACGACTGATTTTCTTTATGTACCTATATGGATATACATGTCAAGAAATTGCGAACACTCTCACAAAAACTGGTCGGCGCACTAAATTGGGAAATACCACCTGGAGTCCCTCCTCAGTTTTAAGCGTTCTTACAAACGAACGTCATTGTGGAGATGTACTCGCAAGAAAAACCTGGACTCCAAGCTATTTAGACCATAAATCAAAAAAGAATCGTCAAGATAGGAATCAATATAGGCAAAGAAATCACCATGAGGCCATTATATCCAGAGACGATTTTATTGCAGTCCAGCGCTTAATAAGTAATGCAAAATATGGAAACAAAGGAATTTTGCCTGAACTTCATGTAATAAACGATGGTGTACTAAGAGGTTGTGTAACCGTTAACCCAAAATGGGCCGGGTTTAAAGCCGATGACTATAAACGAGCCTCTGAAAGTGTTTATGATGAACTAATTCGAGTTAAATCAATGGAAGTACAAGTAAAATCCGGAGATCTTGACTTACGCGGTTATGAAATAGCAAGAGCACAATTTTTTGATACACTAAATAAAGTATGTGTCACCTTATCCTCTGATACCATGAATTTTAGCACAGAATGTGTTCGTAAATTTAATTCACAATTTATCGAGATACTTGTCCACCCTAGCGAGCGATTTATCGCAATTAGACCATCCACCAAAGATAGCCGGAATTCCGTTCAGTGGTCGAAAAAGCACAACGGTTTAATAGTTCCTAGACAAATAAGCGGTGCTGCTTTTTTGCCAAACATATTTGATTTGTTTAATTGGGACACCGAATGTCGCTATAGAATTATCGGAGTCAAAAGACAAAATAATGACGAATCCATTATTCTATTTTACTTAGAAGATACGGAAATGCTTATACCAAATGCAACAATTGTGGCGGCTGAAGAAGATACTGACATTCCAAAGCCATCCTTTGATGATGATATTAAGCCAATCGGCACAAGAGGAAGCATACTCGCTTATCCTGAAGAATGGATACATACTTTCGGCTCAGACTACTACCGTCAAGCTCAAGCAAATGAGTTACAAACATACAATGAAACCGGTAAATGGAATACTCAATCAGAGGGAACACCTTTTAATCTTGATGAAGTTCCTCTGCAAGTAACCAGTGTACAAGAAATTGAAGAAACACTAGAAAATATACTCAATAACCAAAACCAGGAGGAAACAAATGAGTAAAGAACTAAACAACAATGAAATGGAAATCATTAACGACGATGATTTCAGTTACGAAGGATACCAAGTTGTTCGTGGTGAATTCTTCGCACATATTTTTGAGCCTTCTTTCACTTTTAACAACTATAAGGTATCTGTAAATACAGCATGCATTAAAAAGCTCCCAGAATATGATTATGTTCAAATCCTGGTAAACCCTGATGAGAAAAAACTAGCAGTAAAGCCATGCAAAGAAGACGAAAAAGATTCTTTTCGTTGGTGTTCTGCAACTAGCAAGCGTTCTCCAAAACAGATTACCTGCAGAATGTTTTTTGCAAAAGTAATTTCTTTGATGGATTGGAACCCGGACTATCGCTACAAGCTACTAGGGAAGTTAATTCGTTCTGGAAATGACCTCTTGTTTGTTTTTGATCTAACGTCTCCAGAAATATATAAACGTAATGTCAAAGAAGATGGCAGAAGTTTAAGTTCCAGAACACCAGCCTATCCTGAAGGATGGAAGAATCAATTCGGTCTTCCTGTGAAGGAGCACAAGCAACAAATGCAAGTTAGTGTCTTTAATGGCTATGCTGTTTTTGGTTTGCAGGATGAGAAAAAGAAACAACCTTCAAACCAGGATATTAGTGCAAATGAAAGTGAGGATACCCAAAATGAACAATCATACGAACAACTCTCAATCGACACAAGCTCAACAACCGCTACTACAGAACCAATCGCCAACTCTAGTTATTGACCTAAAACGTAATAGGATAAGAATCCATCGAAGAACACTACATCTTCTTGGTGATCCAAACTATGTCCAGCTTATGGTCAATCCAAAGCAATCTGTAATAGCTATTAAAAGCTGTCGTGCCCAAGATTACCGTTCCGAGAAGATACGCTGGGAGACTCTGGGTGATAAGCAATGTTGTGAGTTTTACAGTAAATACCTTGTGAAATCTCTCAGAAATGTATGCATGGACTTAGTTGATGAACAACGTTATTCAATTATAGGTCGTTACATTAAAACAGAAAATCTTGTCACTTTTTGTATGCGCGATTCAAAACCTATTGAACAAGATGAAGAATGAAGGGAATTAAAATGAAAGAAAAGAAAATCCATAACCTTATAATCGATGAAGAATACGCCAGGCTAGTGGCCCCCCTTTCCGCACCTGAATATACAGAGCTAGAACAGGAAATTGTGTATAACGGTTGTCAAACCTGTATTGTTATATGGAACCGCGTGATTATAAAAGGCTTTAGTGAATATGAAATTTGCCATAGATGGAAGATTCCTTTTCAGATAGAAGAAACTGTCTTTAATTCCAGGGATGAAGCTATCATTGCGATTACCACAGAAACCTTAAAACACAAGAATATCACTGATGAACAATACCGCTACTGCATTGGCAAAATGTATGATGCGTACAAATCATATTTGGAAGATATATATCCTCATCAAAATCAATATACTCCGGATGAACAGCGAAGGCCAGGATATGGAAATAATCGTCAGACAACATCCCAAATACTCGGTACCAAGCTAAATCTTAGTAATGGAACAGTCTCAAAATATGGTGTCTTCTCACGTGCTGTTGATGCAATTTTTAGTAAAGCTCCAGCAATTGGAGAAGAAATTCTCTCTGGAAAATTTCATATTTCACATGACAACACCGTAGAACTGTCAAAGCTTACCAAAGAAGAAATTATGGTAATACATGAACACGTAACAGTTAATAACAACGAAAGGCTACTCTATTCAACCATTCAACGGAGTCGGCTATCAGATAAACAACGAGCAAAGCAAGAAGCAAAAAAGAAGCGTAGCAAAGAACCTGTAATAAAACAAATGCCTGCGTACGATCCTGACGCAGAAATATCCAGCCTGACATTAACAATCCCCATGTGGATCAGTTCAATGAATCGTACAAAATCCATAGCCAAGTTTAGCGAGGCAACTACGCAGGGCCTCTGGAAATTAGAGCAGCAATTAAATGCCCTTAGTGACGCCATAAAAGAATTAAAAAAAATAATTGAGGAGGAATACCATGAGTGAAGAAATAGACTTAAATCAATTTGTCCCAAAAGTACATTACGAGCTGATACCAATTAAAAATCTTGTTTCCAATCAGGATTACCAAAGAAATATATCTATTAAACATGTACAACGTGCTGCTGCCAATTTTGATCTTTATCAGATTAATCCTGTGAAAGTCAGCCGGCGAGATGGAATAAACTATGTTTTTAATGGACAGCATACCATTGAAATTATTGCACTCGTATCCGGTTCCAGAGAAACGCCTGTATGGTGCATGATTTATGATGATCTAATATATGAACAGGAAGCTGATATTTTTGCAAATCAAATGAAATACACTAAAACGCTACTACCATATGAAGTATTCATGGCTAACATTGAGGCTGGAAATGACAAACAACTCATCATCAAATCCCTGGTTGAATCATACAATTTAGTAATTTCAGGCAAAGCACAACCAGGTGGCATTTGCGCTGTTGCTGCACTTGAAAGCATTCATGATAAATATGGTTTCCATGTCCTTGATAGAACGCTTCGACTTATTATTGCTGCCTGGGAAGGCACTCCCAAGTCATTTAGTGCAAACATGATGAATGGAGTCGCCCGCCTAATCCATTGCTTTGGTGATGATATTAAAGATGATTTATTTGCTGAAAAATTAGGAAGAATATCTATAAAAGAACTAAGTAGAACTGCCAGAGATCGACGCGCTGGTTCCTTGGGATACTCTGAGGCTATGCTCCTCGCCTATAACAAAAAATCGCAGAAACCTCTCAAGTTCGAGCAGCTATATTCAAACAAAGGTGCAAAGCCTCAAAATGCTATTACAAAAGAAGAATTAGCCGCCCAAAATGCCGAAGATGAACCTGGAGGCCAAATGGACCTCAGCCAATATGATATGTAATAATACAAAAGCCGGTAGGAACTACGCTCATAATCTAATTAATTTACCTACCGGCTCTTTTACTATTCTGTTGCTACTTCAAACTCTGTTCCGTCATAAAACTTTATCTGAAGCCTTCCATCTTCAAATACGGTAATGTAATCCATTACTGCCATCATAAGTTCTGGCTCAAATTCCTTTATAGGCCCCGCTGCCGCCCTCTTAATAAGAAGTTTGGTTTTATATCTTAGCAGCACATCCTCGCCCTTAAGATTTACCTGCCAATACTGCTGGTATTCTTCCTGGTGCTCAACTATCTCATTCCAGCCCATAACAAACAGCTTGGTGAAGGTTTCGTCGGTAACGTACCTGTTACTACAAACCTTATGGCCATCCGCCTTATTGCATGAACCACAGCGCCACTTGGTTATCTTAGTACCGGCTCTAGTCGTGTACTTTACCCTGGAATAAATGTTGCCGCAATTCCCGCAGATAATCTTTGCGTAAAATGGATTTATTTCACTCTTTTGTGAATATGCATTCGTGAAATGGTCTGTACAGTACTGGGCCCTTCTTTCAAGCTATGCCTGAACAGCTTCCCATGTTTCAATATCAATAATCGGTTCGTGGTCTTCTTCAATATGATACATCTGAACACTACCATCATTCATAACTCGTCTCTTAGAGAGGAAATCAGCAGTATAACTTTTCTGCAAAATAGCATCTCCCATGTACTTCTCATTTCGAAGCATGGAGTCCAGCGTACTTGCCTGCCAGTTATACTTTCCATCCCAGTTCTTTATCTTCTCACCCTTAAATATCCTGGCAATATAATCAACCGTTTTCCCGGACATGAATTCCTCATAAAGCCTAACCACTATCTTGGCCTGCTGCCTGTTTACAACAAGGTGCCCTTCCTCATCCGTATCATACCCTAAAAAGCGCTTGGTGCTCATTTTATGCTTGCCCTGTTCAAATCTTCTCCGAATGCCCCAGGTACAGTTCTCTGAAATACTGCGGCTCTCATCCTGGGCCAAACTTGAAAGAATGGTGAGAAGTACTTCACCCTTTGCATCTAAGGTATTGATGTTTTCCTTTTCAAAAATAATCCCGATTCCTAAATCCTTAAGCTCTCTTACATAGTTAAGGCAGTCCAGCGTGTTTCTGGCAAATCTGGAAATGGACTTTGTAATGATAAAGTCTATCTTTCCGGCTCTGCAATCTGCAATCATTCTATTGAAGTTGTCACGCTTTTTGGTGTTGGTACCGGATATACCTTCATCAGCGTAAATATCAACCAGTTCATAATCAGGATTTCTGGTTATCACCTCAGTGTAATAGCGTACCTGATTCTCATAACTCGATAACTGTTCTTCTTGATCTGTTGACACGCGGCAATACGCTGCGACCTTCTTCTTTAATTCTATCTGCTGCCCGTTCACCAGAATCGTATGCTCTTTTGCTGGTATAACCGTAATGCTTCTCGCCATTTTCAAGCACCTCCTCAACTACCATTGGCTCTGTAAAAGAAAGGCCCGTAAGTAACTCGTCTCTAACACGAATTCCCTTACAGGCCTCTTTTCCTTTTTGGATATATGTTGAACATATCCATTCCACTTTTCTATTATAAACATATCTGCGACGTAAACTCTTACCACAATGCGGGCAGACAAGCATTCCACTCATTGGATACCTTCTTTGGTACTTATCACCGCTTTGAATATTTCTTTGCTTTTTATGATACTGCATGAGCTCTTGTACCTGCTGCCATTCTTCTTCACTGACAATGGCCGGGTGATTCTCCGATACATAAAAACTCTTAACTTCTCCTTTATTCCTAACCGTCTGATTTTTCTTCCCTTCCGGTGTGTAATATTTTTGAATATGGAAGTCCCCTTTGTACTTCTCGTTCGTAAGCATTCCCTTTATTGTACTGGAATGCCAAGTTGAACCAGTAATCGTCTTGATTCCTTCATCGTTTAGAATTTTTGCTATCCTATGGCAGCCTTCGCCAGCAAGGTACATTTCAAATATTCTTCTCACAATCTTGGCTTCCTTTTTATTGATTACCAGGTCGCCGGTCTCGTCTTTATCGTAGCCCATAAATCTTGTGGTGTTTATCATACCCTCGCCGCGTTCAAAGCGCTTCTGAATGGACCACTTATTATTCTCTGATATGCTGCGGCTTTCTTCTTGTGCAAAGGAAGCCAGCACTGTCATCATCAATTCCCCTTCAGCAGATAAGGTATTGATGTTATTTTCTTCGAAATACACTCCAATACCAAGCTGCTTAAGTTCTCTGGTATAGTCCAAGACAATGGTTGTATTTCTCGCAAATCTGGAAATGGACTTCGTAATGATAAGGTCTATCTTTCCAGCTCTGCAATCTGCTAACATTCTTTGAAACTCAGGCCTATTTTCGCAGGTGCCACTTTTGCCTTGGTCTGCATACACGCCAGCAAATTCATATTCCGGATTCGATTTAATCAGTACTTCATACGTAGTAACTTGATTCTCAAAAGACTCGCCTTGCTTTAGGCTATCAGTTGATACTCTAGCATAAGCACATACTCTTAGTTTTTTAGCCTTTGCTTCTATCGGCTCAATCTTTCTAAGTCGCATAAAAGCTCCTCCTTTCAAATTTTGGTAGTCTATATATCACTCTGAACGCCCAGAAAGTAAAGTAAATTAACGGTTTCAAGGCCATTTATTTTCTGTCTGCGCGAACACAACAAAAGAAAAAATTAAGGCCCTGGCAGCATAAACCACCAAGGCCTCAAAACTCTTTACTATTTGCATTTTAATAATATCACACCAAAATCCGAAAAACATTACCGCTTTTTGCGAAAGGTCTTAAACAGTGTTATCTTCGGCAATAGCAATAAAGCAATATTCCTTATGAAAGAAGTTCATTTACCCTATGCTGTATTACCGCATAATCATATTCCTCTGCAGTAAGACGTGCTTTTCTCTCACTACCATTTCCCCAGTCACCTCTTATAACCTCTTTGGCTATCTCATCCACAGACTTTTTTGCTGGTGTTCCTACCTTCGCATTTACAATACTCTGGATTTCAGAATAATTGTAACCTGCATTTGTAAGTTTTTCCTTACGTTCCGCACCATTTCCCCATTTGCCAGCAATCACCTCATCGGCAATCTCTGCATTGGACTTCTTTGTTGGAGTAGGCACCTCCTGGCTTTTATCATATCCATTCAAACCTGCTGCTTTAATCTTCACAGGATAATCTACATAGCAATAATCCTGGTCGCAGGTCTGCCCATTGATCTTATTACTGCGAATAAGATTTGTCTCTCCACCAAACTGCCACATCTGTGTTTCAGCACCACTGGTTGGCGCTGGTTTACTCTTTCCCCAGCGTGCTACCCAATGGCTGTATCCGGTAAGCTCTCCATCATTCATTTCACTGTTGAAAAATGATTCTGATGAATAAATACCCACCCAATAACCGGCAGCTTCCATAGTAGAACAAAACGCCTTAACAATCTCTGTAAGTGTTGCCCTGTCATTGTCTGTAATCATTTTTCCCTCAACATCATAAAAGACAGGGTATTCATATTTCTTTCCACTAAGGATTGAAATAAAATACTCTGCCTCTTTCTTTGCTTCTGCTGTGCTCTTTGCATTTCCATAGAAGTATGCGCCCTTTGGAAGTCCACATGCTTCACACTTTTTATAATCGGCTTCAAACTTGCTATCTTTATAAAGCCCTGCATCACCACCACCTGCTTTTAGGATAGCAAATTCTACCCCTTCCTTACTCTTTGCCCTGGCAAAATCAAAATCTCCCTGCCAATGGCTTACATCAATACCAAATCTCTTAATTTCACTCATGTTCTAATCCTCCTTGTCTTCTGCTCTGTTATGAAGCTGCTCTAATACTTCTTTGATTTTCTGTGGAACCGGCAAACCCAAATGGGATGCATTTTCTAAAAGGCTTACACCTTCGTTAGAAATATAAAAGAAAATGACCGCTGTTCTTAAAACACTACCAGTACCAATCACGTTGACATCCAGGATATTTGCAATACCCACCAATAAGAAAATTAGTACTTTCCTGCAAATTCCTCGAAAACCCACTTCACTTGATAGCGCTTTGTCGTTTATCGCGCACATAACTCCGGTTATGTAGTCGATAACCACAAAAGCAAGTAATGCATATAACAAACCGTCACATCCTCCTAAAAAGTACCCAAGCCAACCTCCAACTGCTGTAAATACAAACTGAATTGCATTCCAAAACTCCTTCATCGCTTTGTCCTCCTTTGATTTTTTGTATGAAAAAAGCAGCTACCCGCATGGATAACTGCCTGATTCCAAAATTACTGTTCTTCAATTGTATACGTGATTTTCATAGTCTTATCTGCGGTCTTAATAACCGAAGTAGACAAGTTATTAATGGTTGCCAAATATGATGCCCTCATAAACAATTCTCTTCTTACATACCTGCTATCATATCCTCCATAGGCAATAAAATATGGGCCATATTCAAAGAACGGTGTCATCGCATAGGATACTGGCATCGAATTTGCGCATTTGTAAACTGTGTCATCAGAAGCAATTCTAAAATCAGAACCGCATACCCAATCTCCAAGACTAAACATATACATACTTCCATTTCTATAGTAACTATCCTGCGTACTGTAGTTTGATGTAAATCCCAGCTTAATCTGAATAACATCTGCGGCATTGTTAATATTTATCTTATATACTGACTGTCGATTATAAGCCATCATATAAAGATAACCGTTTAACAAAACACTCATTACATTCCTTCCTGGGCTAGTATTGTAACCGCCTCTATAACCAACGCTCTGAAGCTGACAGTTATCAAGTGTCCAGGTTCCTTCTGAAAATGAATAATCTGACTTTTTAATTTTTATCCACTTCACAAGTGCATTCCCACTACTATTTGCATCATGCCAGAATCCATACCAATAACCATCTTTGCCATCAAAGAAGTCATAATTACCGCTATTATTACTTGGATTACTCATAATAAAAGTAGTAGGAGTTAATTTGTTTTCTTCCAACACAACAGCCTGATTATCAATCATCGTGTCATTAAGACCAACCGATCTGTATGCTTTTCTAATTTTCTGAATAACCACTTCATTACTTGTATTCATTCCAATGGTAATAAAATAATTCCCCTCAAAGCTAACTTCAACAGCATTCATATAAGCAGTTCTAATCGTAGCATTTGCATCCCAGCTCTGGTCCTTCATGTGCCATCGCTTATTGATGTTGTCATATAAATCCCCCATATATCCTATCCCGCCAAACTTATGCGTAAGCGCTACAGCCGAGATTGTTCCGTTTGCCTGGCTGGTTGCAAAGTCCCATACAAACTTATAACCTTTATCGATTTTTGTACTTTCTGTAAGATTGAGACTTCCTCTCATAACATTTGCTGTGGAATTCACATCATTGGACGCATACCCAGTACATGGATTTGCTGACGGTGCAAAGTAAGAATTCTCATCCTCTACTAAGGGATCTGCAAATAATAAGATGCCTCCAATCGCATTTTTGCAAAGAGGTATCATGTTTCCATTTAAGTCATTCGTGTTACCACTCAAACTAAAAAGGCTACCCTCAATGTTATGAGAAAAGAAGTCTGACAAAGCCTTCGTTATCATGTTCTCATCCTGATATTTTTCAACCTTTCCGGTCACAATATTTTTCAGTTCTATAACCGTCTTTCCTTTTATCATCTCATCGCCTCCTAATTGATATAATGAATGATGATACGCTTTACATAACCACCCTCAATAAGTGTGAATCGAACCATATATTGCATCTGCTCATTGGCAATAGCCCAGGCATCGGTTCCAATCGCCTCTACTGTTTCCCGGTTCATGCCACTGGTTTGTTCCGATAGATTCACCCACGCATTCTCAATGTATGCTTTCCAGGTATTTCCCCCATCAAAAGAAAAAGCAAACAACGTAGTGTCATCTGCTTCAATCTCTACTTTCTCTATTCCAAGGATGGTGCTATCAATCATTTCAGTATTTTTTGAATACACCGTTTGTACCGGCGGCGCTGCCTCTATTGAAACCTTAAGCTCCGGAAGTTCATCATCAGAATCATGCCAATAAAGAAGCGCTGGATTTACTAACCTGGTTAGTACCTCACTTCTTGGAAAATCTTCAAAGCCCTCCGTCTTAAAAACTTCTGCAGTTAATTCTTCAAATGCAACCTCCACCAATCTTGTCGCTTCATCATACTTTCCTGTACTATCAACAAACCCCAGCTTTCCATAACCGCTGTTATAGAAGCAGGTTTCTGAAAGTGTATCGTAAAGGCATACTTGTAACTGCTCATCCACACAGGGAATTAGGTCCAGTTTCTGTTCTTCCTTCTGCCATACTTCTATCTTGATAATATTCCCTTTAAAATACCTGGAATCCAATGTTCCATTCGTATTACAAGTTCCAATCAAAAGCTCAACCGGCGCTTCAAATGTAACTTCTGCAAACTCAGCAATTACCACATCATCACGTTTCAGCCCTTCTTTTGAAATTTCAAATGTAACATCAATCCCTGTATAATCATCCACTGTTTCAATCAGTGATTCCGTACCATATTGACCATTTACCTGTGTAGCGCTTGTTAAAAACAATCCAAACATATCTGCTTCCGTACTGGTTCTTGCACCAAACAGAGCGTATTCTCCAAAGCTGGAGGTATTCATTGTTACTTTTACTTTGGTATCCTGGTCTGGAATAATACCGGTCCTGATACACTGGTAACCATTAAAGGTAATTGCATCAACAAAAGCCTTATCATGCTCAGTCCTGTAATACTTCCCATCTTTATCAGAAAGTAGGTATCTCCGTTCATATGGTGGATTGATATCTAACAGCTCATACTGGATTGTATAAGCTGTTCCGGTATCATCCTGGTGATATAAAGAAACATATTCTGAAACACCCGCTGTGACATTGTAATTTTGATTCACGCTGCCATTAATACGATTGGATCCAAGATATCCACTATTCGTTGGCGGCTGTATAAGGTTTAGCATGATATCTCCGGTCTCAAAGAAGAACCATTCATAAATCAATCGAACATCTGATGAAGTACTGTTATACTGTGCATATCCTTCCCAGCGTATTTTCAAGACACGATAGGTACCAAATAACGTAGCTTCCTCTCTATAAAAGTCCCACATCTTTGCATCGCGTCTACAAACCAGTAGTTGCTCAGCATTCACACCAAGTCCTATCCAGCTATTGCCACTGACATATAAAGTAGAGACCTTCACGCCATTAAACATAAACCAGTCAACACCTGCAAAAGTCATGGTGTCGTCGTCATGGCCGCTACTTACAACTAAGTGCTCCATATTCTCTGTGGTACTAAGCATTTCCTCAAGAGATTCATAATTTGCCATTCTTCGACACCTCCAATTTATCTACTCTTGCATATTGTTCTGTATTCGTTATAACCTTTGTCATCCTGCCCGCATCAATCGGATATTCCTGACTTACAAAACGATAATCCGTCTGGAACTCAAATCTCTGCTCAGCGGTTTTAACAAAATACCGATTAAAGCTCATTTCTGCTTCGTCGGCAGTTTCAATTGTCTCTGTAACAATAACCGGATTAACACTGATAGCTTCCTGCATACCTGCAATTCCATAAGAAGATAATGAAATCAATGTAAAACCATCCTGGATGCCTACTGGCTTTGGAACCTCTGTATGCATCTTTACGGAAGCAACAACATCCCTTATTGGCATTGTTCCTGATACATCAATCAAGTTTTCTGCTGTCTCAGTAAATTCCAAACGTCCATCCCACACATTATTCGAAGATAATCCCTGACCGCTTATGGTATAAATACCTTGACCTCTATCAATTAATGCAGAACCCCCTGAAATTCTCATTCGTACACGAAAAGTATTATAAGAATTTGCTTCCAACCCACTTAGTGGATAATACAAATTCAAAATATGCCTACCAGAATGCATCGTTTCAATCGGTACATACGTGGTAAGCACATTGTCGTTTATAACATAGGTCACTGTAATAATCGCTTGTCCATCATCCGGTAAACTGACATCCAGCTCTGCCTCCACTGTTTTATCATTTTCTGTTGTTGAGGAAGCTGGTATCGTAATCGTTCCTTTTGCCTTTCCTGTTTTGGTAACGCTCTCCGCCTCTACATTTAATAGGATACTGGCATGAAACTGCGCATCTGTATCTTCGTTAGATGCAAACTCAATACTGGCAACTTCTGTATCCACACTTCCTACCGTATAAGGAGAAGCATTCATAAAAGTATGGACTACTATCTTTCCTGCTTCCACCTGATTAAGAAGCCCGCTGATATTTTTATCATTCTTGCTCTTTGCTTCGGCTAGTCTTGGGTTCTTTCCAACACACTGCAAAGTATGTTTTCCATTCACCTTAAACTCATACTTTGTAATACAAGTAATCTGCTTTCCATCTGCATGGCCACCAGAAAAAGTAATGACATCCCCTAAATCAAATGCAGGATTTCCAATCGTGGCAGAATCAAATGGAACGTATTTTATCTTTGAAATATCATTTAATACATTCAAAAGTATGTTCTTTCTGGTTTCTACCAATCCAAACTGGAGAAGTGGATTAACTCCCAAATTCATGGTAAGTCCATTGTCTGGATCCAGCGCATAGTATTCCGCGGTCTGTGTTCTATTGTTCGTAGAATTAATTGCCGTATATCTTGTAACAAAATCTGAAAAGCTGCTGCTAAATCTCTGCGTATTAGGAATATCCATAACAGAAACGTTTCCATATTTTCTAAGTTCCAGCTTTCCAAATCGATTAATTGTTGCAAAGCAGCCGAGCACCTGCGCAACATAAAAAATAACATCACGCCAACTTTCGATATCATTCTCGCTATAAATACCCAGCAAAATTTTGGCATTATTCCAGCTTTCAATTTCCTCCTGCGTGTGCGCAAGCTCAACCTTACATTCTTCACAGGCAAGTGCAAGCAAATCATATGCAGTTCCACTAGTTACCTTGTTTCCGAAGCCTTTATCAAACCGAAGCATATAATCGTATGCTTTGATTGCCAGGCAATTAATGGTTCTGTTTGCCTCACTGATTTCAAAAATCCCCAGCGGAACCTCCTCATACTTTCCTTCCGAAATTTCCAGAAAAAAGCTAAGTGTAATCGTAGCACCTTCCAAAGTATACCGATCAATGCTTGTATAAAGTGTTATCCCAAGCTCGGCAGCATATACAGAACCAATTTCAATCTCATTACTACCACAACACTGGTTTGTAATATATCCGCTTCCTTTTACGATATCTTTATTTGCAAATGGGTATTTGACACCCAGCTTCGTGGTAATACAACCTTCAAAATAATATGATCTGGCATTATCCTGAATGGCTGCTAAATATTCTTCACTGACTGGATACATCAAATCACCCCTTTCTAAAATTCCTTAAGTGTAAACGACACCGACCATAACCCTTTGTACGAAGTATCCTTCTCTAATTTGGATTTGAAGCCATCAATATACATCTTTGTCTGTTTTACATCAAGCGTTCCGGTATCAAAATACTTCACCGTTATCTTTGGCCTGTTACGAAAAACAGTCAACTTCTTAAGCCACACAGGGCTAACCTGAAAAGAAACGGAAATCTCAACGACTCCGCTTCTCACCAGGTCTCTTTGTGTTGTTCCGGCTTCTGTTTCCCCGGAAGAATCTGCCTCAACATCCGATAAGCCAATGTCATAGCTAATAGGAAGCGGCAGATCCTCACCATCAAAATTCAAATATTGAATATATGCCATTTATCTTCCTCCGCTTCTCAAATTTATACGCTGTTGCGCATTTACTACTACTTCATCTAACAAGGTTCCTCCAATATAAACCGGAATGGAAATGTTACCCCCTTCCGTCTGCATATTTTGCATGTTACCCACAACATTCTGAATACCAGAGAGAATATTTCCTAAAAGATCTGCTTGTGTGGCTTGTGAGCTCTGAATACTACCGGCAGATACCGTTGGGCTAACCACCATATCCTCTGCTACACCTTTTACAGCGTCCGCAACCATACCTTTACTCTTTTCAATTCCTTTTGCAAGTCCTCCCATAAAGTCCGGCATCCAAGATTCATAATCTGTAAGTGGACCTTCATCTGGAACTGAGAAATGAAGGAAGCTCTTAATCTTGTCAGCAACACTCTTTACCGCGTCGCCGACAGCACCAATACAACTCTTGATACCATTTACAATACCCATAACCAGGTCCTTTCCCCAGGTAACTGCCTGAGAAGCCAGACCTGTGATATGATTCTTCACATTGGAAAAACCATTCTTTACCGCATTAAGCACATTACTCATGGCGTTTTTAATTGCATTCACAATGCCACTAAACACAGAAGTAACCGCCTTCTTGATTGCTCCAAGCACAGTAGATATCGTGGATTTGATTGTATTCCAAATCGTAGATATCGTGCTCTTTATGGTATTCATAATGGTGGTGATTGCATTCTTTACCCCCTGGAAGTCACCGGTTATCAGAGCCTTAATGCCGCTGACTACTGCTCCAATGATGGTTTTGATTGCATTCCAAATTGTAGTGAATACTGTCTTAATCGCATTCATTACTGTGGTAACAACCGTCTTGATGGTATTCCATACTGTGGTAATTACTGTCTGGATAACCGTAAGCACCGTCTGAATAATCGTCTTATAAATATTGAAATAGGTGGTGACAATCGTTTTTATTACATTGAATACTGTAGTGAAAACCCCCTTGATGGCATTCCACACTGTGGTAATGACCGTCTTTATCACATTGATTACCGTTTCAATAATCGTCTTATACAAATTGAAATAAGTCGCTACCAGTGTTTTGATGACCTCAAACACTGTCGAGAAGATAGTCTTTATTGCTTCCCATACCTGTGAAAAAAACGCTTTGATTGCATTCCATACTGTAATCGCTACCTGCTTCACATTCTCCCAAAGGTCAATCCAAAACTGCCTAAAGCCATCACAGTTATTCCACAAATAAATAAACGCAGCCACCAAAGCTGCGATTGCTGCGATAATAAGGAATATTGGATTTGCAAGCATTGTCGTATTAAGTGCCATAAAAGCAGTCTTTACCGTATTGATTACGCCGGCAATCTTAGGAACGATGGTCATTATTGTCCCAACTGCACTGATTACCTTACCAATAACAATTAGTACCGGCCCAATAGCTGCGACAATAAGAGCTATTGTTACAATTACCTTCTTAGTTCCCTCGTCCATACTGTTCAGCTTATCAACAAATCCCTGCACTGCAGTAACAATCGACTTGATTGCAGGCATTAATAGTTCACCAAAGGAAATAGCTAAACCTTCCAGTGCTGACTTCAATATGGTGAGCTGGCCTTGTAAATTATCAAGCTGTGTATCTGCCATTTGTTGAGCTGCACCACCGCTATCTGTAATCGATTGCTGCAAGCTATCCCAGGTATCACCGGTATTTGCAAGTAAGGCATTCACAGAAGATAAATCTGTTTTATTGAAAATGGTACTGATGATATTCGCCTTCTCCTCTGAAGTCATACCATCCATACTTTTATTTAAATCCCCCAAGATATCATTCATGCTACGCATATTTCCTTGCGAGTCATATACATCCACTCCCAAAGTTTTCATTGCATCAGCAGCTTTATCTGTAGGATTTTGCAAAGACAAAATAATATTTCTAAGATGTGTACCACCTTCTGCACCCTTGATACCATTGTTTGCTAAAATACCCAGAGCTGTGTTTAGTTCTGCAGTTCCCCCTTTTACTGACTTAGCTGTAGCACCAATGGTAAGAATACCTTCTCCCAACTGAGCTACTGAAGTATTGGTAGTGGATGCTGTTTTTGACATCTGGTCTACCATTGTTTCTGCATCACTTACTCCCAGGCCAAGCGCCGACATTGCATCTGTAACCATATCAGAAGCAGATGCCAAATCAAGTCCACCAGCCGCAGCAAGGTTAAGAACTGTAGGAAGTGTATCTGTCATTTCCTGTGTATTATAACCAGCAAGGGCCAGGTAATTAAGAGCCTCCGCACACTCACTAGCTGAGAACGCTGTCTTTGATCCCATTTCCTTTGCCAAATTAGAAAGTGCATTCATTGTATTTACACTTTCTCCATTCACAGTCGACATAGAGTCCTTTGTAATTCCCATAGTCGCCTGAACCTGCGACATAGAAGATTCAAAGTTTGCTGCTGTCGTTACCGCAGCTGTTCCAAGTCCTGTAACCGCCGCAGTTGCCGGAAGCATCTTCTCTCCAGCAGAGGAAATATTATCTCCTACGGTTTTGAGTTTCTCACCCGTTGCACCAATCTTCTGTAATGCAGTAGCAGATTGATTCGCCTGTGCTTCAAGACTTCTCAAATTCTGCTCAGTTTCAATAATCTCTCTTTGAAGGGCATCATATTGAGACTGACTAATCTCTCCATTTTCAAGAGCAGTATTTGCCTGCTCAGCGGCAGTTTTTAAGGCGGCAAGTTTCTCCTTTGTTTCACCTACCGCCTCTGATAATAATTTCTGCTTTTGTGCAAGAAGTTCTGTGTTTCCTGGATCCAGTTTAAGAAGTGAATTTACATCCTTGAGCTGTTGCTGCGTGGATTTTATAGAACTGTTGACACCTTTTAATGCTGTCTGCAATTTGGTAGTATCACCACCAATTTCTACTGTGATTCCCTGTATTCTACTTGCCACGCTTCTCACCTCCTAAAAATAAGCACAATAAAAGCACCTACCATTTCTGATAGATGCTAATACCTAGTTTCTAAAATATAAGTTCTGTTCTATTCACAAGATCAATGATATTCTTTGGATCCATATAATAGTCTATATGCTCCGGTTTTGTTATTTCTACATCCTCCAATAATTCTTGAACATATTTCGTCTTCCTTTTATCAACCTCTGTAAGAATACCCTCATCAAGCAGAGGCACTTCTAAATTATTAGCTTTTGAAAAAGCAGAAAGAATCTCAATCCATACATAATTTGATAATAATATTGCAAATGATTCCTCTATCCAATATTCCATCTTGGTTTTTCGTAAACGTCGCCCTATTTCTTTAACCGTGAAATACGGTTCGATATCGTCTACTCCAATCCAAATATCCGCAAAACAATAATCAAATTCTCCATCTTCCATATTACGCAAATACTCAATAGCATCAGCCTTAATTATTGTTATCTTTTCTTTATTTTCAAACTGCGGTAACAAACAATTCTCAAATAAATCAATAACATTCTGTTCCAATTCAATTATTGTTACAGATTCAACATCTTCTTTCAAAGAAGCCATGTATGCAAAATAACCCATTCCACACCCAAGCGTAAGAACTTTTCCTTTTGCATTTTTTATGGGACTAACCATAGTAAATACCTCGTTAGGTGAAACTGACATCCAGGTTCCTTTTATACTTTTCTGGAAGATTACTGGATACTTAAACTCTTCTGGAAAACAGCTTACTCTTGGAATATCCACATATAATTCCTTTATTCTCTTTGGAATATTATAGATATCCAGCTCATATGGCATCATAACATGATAGCGCAATTCGTAATCACCATTTTCTTGGTTAGTAAAATCAATATTTTGAATATATGGATTTTTATTAAATTCCTCTACATCAAACACCTTACTTTCAGCCGCTATCCAATTCATAAAGAACCCCATTACATCTGGCTGTTGTCCCAAATATGGCCCAATCATTGACTCAACCATAAGTAACATCATTACTCTATCAACAGAATACTCTGGCATTTCTTTTTGAATAAGCTCTGCTTCCTCACGCAATTTGTCTGGTTCTGGTGGGATAATCGAATTAGCTGCTATACTATTCGTAATTATCATATTTACAGTAGATGAAGCCTCTTTAATTTGCATCGACTGCATAATCTTTTCTGCAATACGTCTTGTGTTCGAAATCTTCAATAAAATCAACTCCTAATAGTTTCTTTTATTGTACCATTAGTGGTATTTTTTCTCCATTAAAATTTATCAAAATCTTCTTGTGTCGCTAAGGTTGCATATTTACATTCATCATTTCTACTTTCTGCAAACATGTCATTTATCATGCCAATAGAAAGCAAATCTAAATCCCGGATACTAATTCCTAACTGCACACACCTAAGCATGAACAGCGGCGTTGTCATTTCGCGCTCTGTTGGGCGAAGTTTTTTTTAGCCTCTACATCCGTTTTCACATTCAAGCCCCACAACTCAATAAGCTGAGGAAGAACCTGATAAATAGAAAATGTGTTAAAATCATCGAGCCACTCTTCCGGAGTATCCGGGATTGTACCATCCGCATGCTTCGCCATGATATATGCGATATTCTCGAACATCTCAAGACTAAACAAATCAAGATTTGTGTTATCTTCTTTGCTATCACCCAGGGCTTTCTCCAAAGAATGCAAATCCTTATAGATATCTCTCTGAAACTTAAGTCTATAAATACGAGGAATGGCAGCGCTCGCTTTGAACGCCACCTCCTTGTCATCAATAGTGATTTTCTTTACAATACTCATCCTTTCCTACCTCCTGACTACTTACTTGATGTGCTGCTCGTAGATGTTGTACTTGAAGTTGTTGTCTTAGCAACTGCAATTTCTGCGGTAGGCTGATACACACTCTTGTACCAATCGTTATAAACAGCTTCCGTTGTGCTATCTCCGGTCTTTGCCTTTACATAACCGCTGGCAAGTGGTCTCGCCTTTACGGTAAGCGTTTCTGTCTGTACTTCTTTCTCATCTTCATTGGTCTTAGACTCAATGGAAGGTCTGGAAGCAGAACAGTTATACAGAACGTGACGAATCTTTCTAACATCACCGTCGAATTCAAAAAGGAGTGCAAAGCTGCCGGTTTCACTATTAGAATTCTCCACAAGTACCTTATTGGCATCCTGTTCCTCTTTCAAAATATCTGTACGGAACGACTCAGGAATCATCGCAAGCTCTAAGTCTCCATCGTATCCCTGATTGTTATTGATAACGTAATACTCAACACCATCCGCATAGAAGCTCTCTGGTTCGCCAGTCGGATCTAAACTAATGGATACTGCACCAGGCATCGCTACTGGTGTTTCAAATGTAACGCTTCCATCCTCGGCCTTTGTAATCGGTGCATAATGAACGTTACAAATATTAAATTTGACTTTATTCTTTCCTGCCATTTCTATACCTCCATTTGATAAAGCACCTCATACAGATTTTCTGATTCAATCCATACTTCGCTTTTTTTATAAAAAATGCCATGCTTATCCAGCACAGCTTCTACAGTTTCTTCCAGCTCCACATCCTTAAGGTCTGTGTAAAGCTCTATATTCAATCGATTTACTTTGAAGTAAACCATGCCGTCCGCAGCAAAGTTATCGCTATTTGGATACAAAAATACTAAAAAAGGAGGCTCTGGTGACTCACCTTCCACAAAATGATGATAGGCATATGGCAATTTCATTTCATCCATCATTTTTAACACTTCCTGATGTGTCATGAATGAAGCCCCCTTTCTATTTTTTGTTGTAACAAAATAGCACCGGCTGCCTCTGCTGGTTCAATATGCGGTATGGCAGCAACCCTACCTCCACCACGTTTCGCATGACCATGCTCCAAAAGGTGTGCTATCTGATAACGGTTCTTGGAGTGAACTGTCATTACAAGAGAATTACTGGTCTCTTTTGTTTTCTTCGTTGCCCAGCTCTTTTTATAAGCGCCAGTACGCTTAGGAGCATTTGCAGAAATTTCCTTTTTAACCTCCTTACTAACCTCCTGCACACTTTGCTTTACCAAGTCAGTAGTAGCGTCTGCATATTCCGTTAGCCCTGTCATAATGGTTTCTGCTAAGCGGTCTATCGATACTGTTTGTGCCATCTCCTCACCTCTTTACCAAACTTGCACGTAATTTCACAGTCTTATTCTGATACTGGACGTTATCCACAAAGGAAATATTGTAAATCTGATCCCGGAAGATAATACGGTAATGCTCACTATCCATATTTTTGATTTCACTACAGTAACGGACTATAAAATATAAGTCCGACTGTGCATTCACCTGCGCCGCTGCCCAGTATTCATTCCCAGATAGGTTGTTCACATAGGCATAGCAGGAATAATAATTCTCCCAAATTAATGTGTGATTTCCATTCTTATCATTCCCTGTCTTACTTTTCTGGATGGTGATTCTCTCCCGCATTGTTTCTATCACTAAAAGACCTCCTTACGAATTGGAAAAAGCAGATACTTCACCGTTTCTGTCAAGTTCTTGTGATCTGCTTCCTCTCTGTGTTCATACAGGTACGCAATTGTAAAGAGCTCAGCAATTTCTACAATTTTCTCAAAAGGAGCAAGCTCCTCATCACTCATGCGGCTGGTATCACGTACCAGTGTTTCGGCAGTTGTGATGAGGCCCTTAATCAATGCATCATCATCCGAAGTATCCACCCTCAAATAATTCTTTGCGCTTTCAAGCGTTACCTGCATTGCTTATCCCTCCTACGATGTGGTTTTTGCCTTGATGTCAAGTGTCTTCACTGCCTCAGAAAGAATTAGTTTACCATCCACTCTCTCCGATGTGAGGAAACCAACCTGACCAGTTGTAGCAAAGAGCTCATTTAATCTCTTAAAGCTACGTCCCTGGCGATCCGCAATCCAGTAATAAGAGTAATCACCAAATGCCATGACTCTGTTGCCGGCTGCAAGCTCTGGAACATAAATAGAGGTTCTATATGGACGATTTAAAATTCTATCCGGTTCTCCCTCTCTTACAGAAGGCTGCCAGATATAATTGCCGTTTCCATCCTTGAGCTTACGAATTGCCTTAACAGTAGAATCATTAAGAATCCATGTTGCTTTGTTACGATATGGAGCACGCAGGCTATAGTAAAGGTCCATCACATCATCAAATGTAATACCTGTACTTGCTGCAGTAACACCAGTCTCAGCTCCACCTGTCTTATTAAAGATACCGATAGGCTTTCCAGTGCCATCTCCAATAAAGAAAGCCTCCTCTTCCTTTGTACCAATACGACGTCCAAACTCCTTAGAGATATACTGCTCGATATTGAATACAGAGTCATTCAAAAGCTCATCGGATACCTTAATCATGGTTGCTAACTTATGCGCACCAATAGAAGTCTGTCCAAAGCTATCATCGCTTTCAGGGAACTGACCGCCCTCATCAATCCATGCTGCCTCACCCTTAGAAGTAACAATTGGAATCTTTCTATCCCCAGATGATGTCTTGATGACTGTTGCAAGACTTCTAAAAAATACTTCATCCTCCAGGGCCTCCACTAACTTCTTCTCATACTCATCCGGAACAAGATATCCACCTTCCGAATCCGTACCAATGGAAAGAGCGTTCTGGATTTCATAAGAATTTCTGTTTCTCATGTTATTCCAAAACGCTCTTTTATACTCGTCTGTTGCTCTACCGGTCTTTGTCTCGCCGGCCACCTGTGCATTTGGCTTATTGGTAATCGGTGTACTGGTTGCTTTTGCAAGTTCCGCATCGATTACTGCCTGACGCTCCAATCGGTCGATTTCCTTACCTAACTCTACAACCTCTGCTTCCATTCTGTCGTAGGTGGCTGCATCCTCCGCCGACATAAGTCCATTGGATCCCTGCTTGGAATCTAAGAAAGCCTTTGCTGCTTCCCATGCCTTTGCTCTTTTTTCCTTTAATTCTAATACCTTACTCATGCTAAAATCCTCCTATCGTTTTAAGAGATCAAGTCTCTTTCTTAACTGGTCAATTGGTATCTGTGGTTCGCAAGGTGCTGTATTGGTAACCTTGCTAAAAAAAGAATCCGTAACCTTCTTTGCAGAATAAGCATAAGCGTTCTGCTGGAATGGAAACTTCTTCTTTTTATCGTCATCCTCTTCGCTGCCTTCTTTAGTGCTTTCTCCCTCGTCGCCTTCC
Organism: Lachnospiraceae bacterium; assembly: GCA_045125095.1. GTDB lineage: Bacteria > Bacillota > Clostridia > Lachnospirales > Lachnospiraceae > JBGVMW01. The sequence continues at coordinate 47,084 of JBGVMW010000309.1, read as the reverse complement.
TCGCCCTCATCAGGTTCCTCCTGCTTAAGTTCTTTGTCAGGCTTCTTTTCTTCCTCTTTGTCAAATAAAACCTTATCCGCAAAGCCAAGCTCTACAGCCTTTTTTGCATTAAACCAGGTTTCATCATCCATCATCTTGGATAACTTATTTCTGGAAAGTCCGGTCTTATCAACATAAGCGTTAAGAATGGATTCCTTCACCTCATTCAGCATTGCAATTGCAGCCTCCATATCCTTGGTATTACCCATAGCAACGGTTGCCGGATTGTGAATCATCATCATGGCCACAGGACTTACCAGAACGGTATCCCCTGCAACTGCAATCACTGAAGCAGCACTTGCAGCAAGACCATCTATCTTCACTGTGACATGCCCATTATAATCACGAAGCATGTTGTAAATCTGAGCTGCAGCAAAAACATCGCCGCCCGGACTATTAATCCAGACAGTAATATCTCCACTATCTGCATTCAGCTCATCCTTAAAAAGCTGCGGGGTAACTTCATCGCCATACCAGGTTTCATCTGAAATTTCCCCATTTAAAAAGAGCGTCCTCTCTACTGAAAGTTCGCCCTCATTCTTTACCCAGTTCCAAAACTTACGTTTCATCGCTTACCTCTCTTTCTATTTTCTTGTGGTGGTGTCTCCTCTGGCACCGGCTCCTGTGTTTCCTGTTTACTTCGTTGTCCAGCAAATATACCAGCATCCGACAATTTACACATGTTACCGTTTATCAAATATAAATTCCCACCTTCTTCATCAGACAATGGATTTAAGTCCTCCATCTCTCTGATATCGTTCGTGGAATACCACCCATTCTGTCTGCCAATGCTATACCCCTGCATACGTGATTGATAATCACCACGAAGCAGTCCATCGACATTTAACTTTATAAAATACTTTCCCTTTTCTCCCGGAAGTAAGAGTGCTTTTTGTAAGCTCTGCTCCCATCTGATAACCCAAGGATCCAAAGTGTATTTCACAAACTCAAGCGATTGTTGCTCAATATTTGAAAAGCTCGACTTATCCAAATCTCCAATCATATGCGGTGGTATACGATATAGTCTTGCAATTTCATTTATTTGAAACTTTCTAGTTTCCAAGAACTGCGCTTCCTCTGGTGGGATACCAATCTGCTGATACTTCATCCCTTCCTCAAGAACCGCAATCTTATGAGCATTATTGCTTCCTCTATAAACCGCATTCCAAGACTCTCGAACCTTACTCGGATCCTTAAGGACTCCAGGATGTTCCAAAACACCGCCTGGATTCGCGCCATTTGCAAAGAAGCTGGCGCCATATTCCTCGCAAGCAAGTGTCATACCAACTGCATTTTTTGCCATAGCAATGGGTGAATATCCAATCAATCCGTCAAAGCCAAGTCCAGGAATATGAAGCACATCCTCTTTCTTTAACTTGATATCGCCATATTCTTTGAAGTTTGGATTCTCATCCGAGCTCCTGGAATACACGTAATAAATATCACCCTTATCATCACGCTGCACATCCATCTTGTTTGGCAAAAGCGGATACAAAGCAAGCACTCTCCCGGCTCCATCACGAATAATCTGCGCATAAGCATTTCCCCAAATTAAAAGATGACTCATAAGTGTTTCTCGAAACACAAATGAAGTCATCTCCGGATTAGGCTCATCATGGAGCACGTAATATAATGGATGGTCGATTACTTTCTCTTTTCCACCATCTTCTCTATACTGATAAACATGGACCGGCAGGGAAGCAACAGCCTCTGATAATATTCTGACGCAGGCATACACAGCAGTTGTCTGCATTGCTGTTGTTTCATTGACAGGCTTGCCGCTTGTAGTCCTTCCAAAAAGAAAAGAGTAACCAGCATCTGCCGCCTTATTTGTAGGCTTATCTCTTGCCTGTCCAAAACCAAATAAACTCTTTATTCCCATATGACACCTCCTAAATATAAGCATGAAAAAAGCACCTATAGATTGACTCTAAGGTGCTTTCAATTTATTGATTTATATACCTTTTTAACTCTGTTGTCTTTCCTAATAAAAATTCTGTCGTTTCTTTTCTTTCAAATGTCTTTCTATCATCAAAATCAATTTCTGATTGCAAAACAATATACTCAATTATTTTTGAAAATATAGTTTTACACTTTTCTTCATCCATGAGAATATCAATCATCTTCTGACAATATGTCTCCATCTTATTTTCATTAAATCTAGGAACTTTTTTCCCGGAAACATATATTCTAAATAACATCATTGCATGATATCTTGATTTATTGTACTTTTTATCAATGATACCATCTGAGATAAGCCTTTCTATCTTATATTGAGCTAATGAGCTCGTGTAATATAAGATTTTCTGATCATTGGCATTAAAAATCTTATTTCCAACTGCCTTAACAATAGTTCCATAATTGCCAGAAACACCATGAGGATTATTTAAAAACATCGCAGTAACTGACTTTATCTGCTGTGGTATATTAACAATCCTGGTTTTGGGAATTGATTCCAATCTATATTGTCCTGTTCTTCTTTCATAATATAGTCGTTTTTCTCCTTCAAAAGTACTGTAATAGGTTTCAAGATCTTTCTGAAAATCAGACAGAGCTTCTAATTGTTCAGGTTTAATTGATGTTTGACTGTTTGTTGCTTTTGTTATACTATTTCGCGTTGCATCATCATTAGTTCCAATCACTTTAATAGGAATTAGTAAATCATCAATTCCATCGAGCCCTCTGTTTTCATATAAAACATGACTAGTTTGGCACCCGTTAACGATTTGATAATCAGTAAGAACAGCCGTAGTTCCTGTTATTTGAACTTTATCTGCTATAATCGTGATTCCATTATTTAACATGCAAAATGAATTAATATCCATTTCCTGAAGCGTAGTCATAATTGCCTTGTTTACTGGATTTCTGTTACCTAAAAAATCTCTTATATTATCATCAAAAACTGGCTTTAACGAATCACCGTCACCTATTATTATTTTTCGATACTCTCTAAACGGAATTACCCCGCTATATCCGATACTATCGCTATCTTCATCCCCAAACATTACTATGTTTTTTTCGAATTTGAACTTAGCTGTCAGAATATTTTTGGTTCCTCTATACATTGCTTGTATTTCTGAAGCCCCACAAGGTACGAATTTTATATCAGAAAATATATTTAAGTTCTGCAATTCCTTAATATTCCTATCTTTGACCTTTACAAGTGTTCTATCATCTACCCATTTGCCTGTAGTTACATAGTACATTGACAGCTTAGGATTACTTTCTGTCATGTATTCAGCGTTATCATATATAAACTCCTTCATTTCATAGAAATTTTGAATCTCTGGTGTAGTGAATTCTGAAGCATCGTCTCCAAAAAAAGCCTTCGTAAATTCAAAAAAATTTAACATCAATGTATTATCAAATGAAGAAGACGTTTTTGATTGCACAAAAACAAAACTTACATCTAAAGTCCTCGTGTTTTCAATTTGAAACTCTATTTCAGAAATTGATGTTACCAATTTGTGATTTACTATTATGCCTATTCCGTCTATTCCCTGTGCGTTTTTACCAGTTGATATTTCATCAAGTCTAATATCAACAACACCATTTTCCTTATTAAGGCAACAATAATTACTAAAGTGTTCAAAGGCAATATCTGGCTTACTATCATCTATTTCAAAGGATTTACAAAACTCTCCCAAAAACTTCTTTGTTATTGGATCCACAATATCTCCTCCTATAATCAATTTGATTTTATCGTACCAAAAATTATGCCCTTTTTCAACTTTATTCGTCAATTTACCCCCCCTTCACCGTCTATATTAATATTATTCCGCGTTCATCATAAACGCTTCCTTGATTACCTTGATTTCTAACAGCTCTATCGAGAGCCATAATAGCCGCAACAATACCATCAATCTTCTCCGGTGACTTTGCTTTTGTTACTTTGATGTTCTCGGCAGCATCAGTTTCTACTACAACGTTTCCACTCATCCATCTAAGGACTGGATTACCACCATGAATAATCTTCCCTTCAAAAAGTAGCTTACTAAATTCCTTAGTAGCTGGTGACATATCTTTATATCCCTGTCCAAAAGGAACCATTGTAAAGCCATCATCCATAAGATGCTGGGTAAGCATTGTCGCATTCCATCTATCCACTGCGATTTCCAGAATGTGATACTTGGTTCCAAGGTTCTCTATGAACTTTTCAATAAAGTCATAATTTACTACATTTCCTTCTGTCGCCATAAGATATCCCTGTTGATGCCAAACATCATACGGAACACTGGCACGTTTCACCCTTATTGGAATGGTATCTTCCGGTACCCAAAAGAACGGTAATAAAATATATTTTTCATTCTCATTCCTCGGAGGAAACACAAGGACTAATGCAGTAATATCACCAGTGCTGGAAAGGTCCAGACCACCATAGCACTCTCTACCAAGTAAAGAGTCCATATCAACCGGTTCATTTCCTAAATCATATATCTGCTCAGGAATAAATCTTGTCAAACTTGAAACCCACATGTTAAGTCGTAGCTGCTTGAACACGTTCTCCTCTGCGGGATTTTGAAGCGCCTCCTTGTAAGCATCCCTTACTCTTTCAATCTGAATCGTCTGCCCCAGAGAAGGATTTGCTTTGTACCAATTCTTCTCGTCATGCCAATCGTCATCATCAGTAAGACCAAACACCACTGGATAAAACGTAGGATCCACTTTCCTTCCAGCAAGAATATCTGTGGCCTTCATATGAAGCTCATAGCAGATGCTTTCCTTTTCGGTTCCCGCTGTTGTAATAAGGAAGAACAGTGGCTGCTCTCTGGCATCACCGGAGCCTTTGGTAAGAACATCATATAAACGTCTATTCGGCTGGGCATGCACTTCATCCAACACCAAGCCCGATACATTAAGACCATGCTTGGTTCCAACCTCGGCAGAGAGGACTTGGTAAAATCCTGCGTTATCATAGTTGACGATACGTTTTGTTGCACCCATGATTTTGCTACGCTTCATAAGTGCCGGTGTCATTTTTACCATTTGATTTGCAACATCAAAAACAATACTGGCCTGGCCTCTATCGGCTGCAGCGCCATACACTTCAGCACTAGGTTCGTTGTCTGCATACAAAAGATACAAGGCAACTGCTGCTGCAAGCTCAGACTTTCCATTCTTCTTTCCAATCTCAACAAAGGCGGTACGAAACTGCCTGTTTCCATTGTCATCCACAATACCAAAAACATCTCGTATAATCTGTTCCTGCCAAGGTAATAACCAGAAGCGTTTTCCGGCCCACTTGCCTTTTGTGTGTTTCAAATTCTCTATAAACTTAACAGCCCTATCAGCCTTCTTCTCATCATAATGAGATGTCGGCAGCATAAATCTTGTCGGCTGATAGTTCTTTAACTTCGGATAACTCTTTGGCCTTGTTTCAGCCATTAATCATTACCCTCTAAAAGCAAAAACTCCATCTCATCCACCGCTGCATCCTGACTAATGTTTCCAGCAATCATTCTGCTTCGTGATGATGGTGTCAGACCAAACTCACTACAAAACTTAAGCATGACCTTAAGGTTTGTCTGTGCAATAGATACCTGTGGAACCTGCTGCCAATATCCACTCGGAGTTTTCACGATAGTACCATGCTTCTCGATGAATTCTTCAGCTTCCTTCCATCTGGCATAGGACTGACAATAGCCGGCAAAAGCTGCCATATCCATCTCAGTCAAGGTACCAAGCTCTACCATCTTGTCTACTAATCTATCCCACTCGGCTTTTGCTTCCTCATTTAGCCAGTCAGGGCACTCTGGTGCGACTTTTTCTGGCGTAGGCTCAAACATATTAAGTGGTCTCTTTCCTGGATTTCCCTCCAGAACCTTCACCGCAGTTGGTTTCGGTTTTCTTCCTCTTGTAGCCATATCAATCTCTCCTTTCAAAGCATTAAAAAAAGAACCTCTCGGTCCTTATGTATCTGTAACGAGAAACAGGCCTCATGGCCCGCCTCCCTGGAATTTTCTTTTCCAAGTTTAGTTGTATTCGTTTAATAAAATGCAGTAAGCAATTTGTGTTGCTTCATCGTCTTCTGCTGGCTCAATATTCCAGCCTCTGTCGTAGCTTGCAACCATCTCTCCGTCGATTGTGATTTGCAGCTTTGAAATCTTACCTTCGTTGATTCCGTAGGCGCTTCCTTCATCGTAGGCCTTAACCCAATAATGTGCTATCTTGCTGCTGCCATCCTTCTGTGGAATTCCAATTGTTCCTTCGTGCCATAATCTACTCATTTTTGTATCCTCCGTTTTCTTTGTTTTCCCTTTCGGTAGGTACATATTCGCTCTACTCGGCACTATTATCAACTCATATCTGCACTATTATACTGACAAATATGTGTGCAATTTATTGTGTACATTACAACAACCAAAAAGCCCCTCTGGGCTCTCTGGCTTTTGCCTTTTATGAAAGGCTAATCTTAAATGCTGGAATTCTTTCTTTCCTTGTTTCTCCTTCAAAGCAAGACTTCCAATCATCGTAGCGGCTATTGATCTCAACCAAGCCTTCCAGCTTGCAGCCCCTCTTTTCAAGCTCTGCAATTGTAACAATCAGGCTTGAAAAGGTGCTCGAAATGGTAAATTCGGTAATTCCAAACCTTCTGCAGTCTTCCAAAATCTCATCAATATCGTGGTCCCAAATGACCTCGCTAAAATTAATAAGGTCGTTTCCTGCATCCTGGCTATAAAAGTATGCTGCTCCGAAGGTAGGATTAACCTTAATGTCGCAATATTTTGTTCCTACCTCTGCGGCTTTGTCTAAAACTTCAATTCTTTTCATCATGGCTATGTGCCTCCTTTTCTTTTGGTAGGTACATATTCGCTCTAAAGTACATATATATCCAGTTAATTCGGATCATATATTAAACAAATATAGGTACCTGCTTTTGTGCAGTTTATTCTGAAATCTTCTTACACAAATCCTCTCCATAAGCAACTCCAAGTGAGGAACCACAATCCCATGAAACATGAATCGTTCCAATATCATCTACGCCAGTAACAGTTCCCTTGTCACCCGGCCTTAATCTACTATACTCATCCTCCATTCGAATAAGCTCTACTCTGGTACCTGCAGGATATTCTGCTTTTAATCTATCAACTACATTCTTTGGTGCTCCAAACATAATCTCATCCTTTCCATGCACTATCACCGGTTAGCTTGCTAAGAAGAACCTGGCGGCAATCCTTAAATTCATCACCACTTAGTCCAAGCCTTAGTAAAAAGCACCGGAATAAATACTTGTCATTGTAACTGTTGGTTTTCTTCATAACTGCCTTTTTATGAACCTGCGCCTGCTTGCAAAGAGCTAAGGCGAATTGAATATAGGCTTTTACTTCCTTCTCCTCAAGCGTCGAATTGAACAATCGAAATTCTACCGTTCCCTTGGTAAACATTGCATGCAAATTCAAGCCATGATATCTGGTGCTGTGATATTTTCCTACTACCGTTTCATAGGGCGATTCCAAATACCACTCTTTCCTAAGCTCCTCCAGGCTTTCTGGTTTCTTCTTAAGAATGCTCTCCACAAGTTCATCATTGATTCGTTTGCAATATCGCATTCGGCCCTTCGGTATTCCAAGGGCCCGATAGATAAGCTGTTCTTTACTTCCTACCAAGGTAACAAGATTCACAATCGCCTGCGGAGTAAAGTTCTTTGCATCAACATGGATATGCAAACCACAACTTCTATTCACGCTAGCCCCTGCTGCCTTTAACTTTGCAACAAGCTGCTGTAAAATCTCCAAATCAGAATACGTAAGAATCGGTGTAACCAGCTCACATTGCTCCTCATCCGAGTAGGCATCGATACTGGCATCTCGTACCACTCTCCAAAGTCGCTGATTACTATCTGCGATATCTCTTTCCTTAAGTTCTCCGCCTTCATAAAAGAACCCGGTACCAAAGAAGTCTGCCATAACCTCTGCAGCAGCTTCTCTGGTTATTCCCAGGAACTCTATCTCAACTCCATACTTAAGATTCTTCATTTGCAGCTTCCGCTTTCTTTGCCAGATACTTCTGCTTGTGCGCTTCCTTCTGGTCTTCGGTTCTGAAGGCTGTGTGGCCGCTTAGGTTGCCCAGCAAGAGCTTTCTGGAAGTCTTATGCTCTGTTCCACCAAAGCCAATGCGCATCAACCACACTCGGAAGGAATACTTCTCATTCTCGATTGGCTCCGGATTGATTTTGATATACTTGGATTCCAAGGCCAGCTTGTTAATTGCTGCAGCAAGCTCTGTGTAGGTTTTTACCCAGTCGCTGTTTTCTGTTACCGGGAAGCCAGTGAAGTTTATCTTGCCCTCGTAAAAATCAAGGCCCTTTGTCATGTTGTCACTTCCGCATTCTTCCCACAAAGAAAGGAACTCACTAACTTCCGTTGGCGGTTCCTCCATAATGGCTTCAATGAAGCGCTCGTTTATTTCAAAGGCTCTTGGTGCACCGATTGCTTTGTTGATGATTGCAGCCTTGGTGTAGAAAATGGATACCAGGTTGACAAGGCTCTGGGCTGTATGCTTCTCCAAAGGAAGTGAAATGCTAAGCACCTCTCTGTCCTCATTCCAAGAATCATCAATGAGCTTCTGGTCTGCAAGGCTAAGAAGTAACTCCCTGTTTGCTTCCATATCCTCGATTACCAAGGTTCCATCTCTAAGCACCGTTGCCACCTCATTCTTGTAAGCAAATGTAGGTGGTCCCTGGTACTTCATCTTGCCGCTTAAGTTTTCAATGGCGGCTACTAACTCTTTTCTGTCTGCTACTAAACACATAATTTCCATGCTGTGTTCCTCCTTTTCCTTTGGTAGTACATATATCACTCTACCCGGCAGAAATAGCAAGTTAATTCTGTGTATTTTCTAAGATATTTTCATCGGCAGGTTTTACCTCGGCATATGGTATCTTCACACCATCTCGAATAACGAAAATATTATCCTCTGAACCGGTCTGCTCAATGAAACGCTTTACAATTACATCCATGAACTTCTCATCCAATTCTATACCGTAACAAATGCGGCCCGTCTGCTCACAGGCAATTAAAGTCGAACCGGAACCAAGAAATGGATCCAGTACAATGCAGTTACTCATACAAGAATTCTGGATTGGATAAGCCATCAGTGCTACCGGCTTCATGGTAGGATGGTCCTTACTTGCCTTCGGGCGATCATATTCCCAAATGGTAGTCTGCTTTCTATCCGAATACCAGTTATGCTTTCCGCCCTTCTTCCAGCCATAGAGGCAAGGCTCATGCTGCCACTGGTAAGGACTTCTACCAAGTACCAATGCATTCTTTTTCCAAATGCAACAGCCTGATAAATAAAAACCTGCTGCAGCAAAAGCCTTTCTGAAATTCAACCCTTCCGTATCCGCATGAAAAACATAAATCGAAGCATCCTGTTCCATTGCATGCTCCATATTTACAAACGCAGCAAAGAGGAAATTATAAAAATCTTCATCTGCCATGTTATCGTTTTTAATCTTTCCGGCTGTCTCCTCAACATTTACGTTGTAAGGAGGATCTGTAAGAACCATATTTGCCTTCGCACCAGCCATTAAGGTGTCATAAGTTTCTGGCAGTGTGCTATCTCCGCAACATACTCTGTGTCTACCAAGAAGCCACACATCACCAACTTTTGAAAATGCCGGACTGTTCAACTCCTCATCCACATCAAAAGCATCCTCTGTGATTTTCTTATCATGCACACTATTGAAAAGCTGCTCAACTTCCGGTGGTTCAAAACCAGTAAAGGCCACCTCAAAGTCTGCCTCCTGCAGGTCCTTAATCAAATCCGCTAAAAGCTCTTTATTCCACTCACCAGTGATTTTGTTAAGTGCAATATTCAGTGCCTTTTCCTTTGTTTTATCGATTGATATTACAACACAATCAATCTCCTCAAATCCTAAATCCTTTAGCACCGTTAATCTCTGGTGCCCGCCAATAACTGTCATATCATCATTTACAATTACCGGATCCACATACCCAAACTCCGTAATACTTTTTTTGATTTTCTCATATTCCGCATCACCGGGCTTTAGTGCTTTCCTAGGATTGTAGGAAGCTGGCACCAAATCAGCAATCTTTAATTTCTTAAACTCCATCTTTGCTACTCCTTTCAAATTTCAAATCATAAAAATAAGCGACTTCAGGAAACTTCTCCTCGAAATCGCTTAGATATCTATAACAAGCACTCGTCTTGCCATTTAAGTCTGCAAATTCCCGCAGACTCTTTTTCTTAAAAAACGATGGCTGGTTGCACCATCTTGCAATACTGATATAAACACCTCGGTACGGACTTTCCTCATAACGATTAAAGCGCATCACATAAGGCAGGCATTTATGCTTCATGAGTATTTCTATTCTGGTAAACAAATCAAATATGTCCTGTTTCCAGAAAGTAGCATCCCATTTATCAGCCCTATCAAATCCGGTAAAACAATAAAACTTAAGCACCCGATTTGTATACCTTCTTGCAAGCGCCATCTTCTTTTCAATAAGCTCAGCATCCGCAACATTATCAAATGCAAAAATATAATCACCATCATATTTCCCGGAAAACAATGCTTCACATTTCTCCTCTGTCAGTAACCTTTCATCAAGGCCCTGTTTAAATTGAAATGGCTTACCAGTTTCCTTAAGCTCACTAAGCATTTCCTTCCAGGAAGGACATCCGAGGAAGTTATCATCCAGCAGGCATATCTTTTTGCGACTTACATCTAAAAATTCTGAAAGCGCAGAATGTACATGCACTCTGTCATAATTCTGATTCACACAAAAGGAGCATTTACGAAAGCAGCCTCTTGTCAAAAAGCCGATGGAATACTCTGTGTAATATATGTATTCACATTTCTTGCCACCAGAAGATAACTGCTTTGCTACCCAATCATCATACAAATGATAATCCGGCATATGGTGTTCGATTTCCTCCGGAAGTCTTGGTGCCTTGTCATAAAAAAAGCCCGTACCACCATAGGTTACATTTGGTAGTTCGAGCACTTCACTTGGCACCGGCGTATCCATAAACACCTTCGATATATAAACTTTGTCATATGCCCGCAGGCTTTCATAGTCCAGCTTCAAATGAACCATCGCACCCTGCTCTTTGTAGAAACCTGATAGCTTCATACAAACCAGATTCGGAAATCTATGTCGTTTCCTTCCTATCAGGTCTGCATCAATAATTGCTATCCGCATTCCTGCCTCCTACGATATTCTTTTCATTACAATTTCCTTTACTTCATTGGTTTTACCCTTTGCAGCTTGTCTCATTTTTATCTCAGAAGCAGTGACTTTTGCGTCTGGATCAGTCCAGAAGCGATGCTTAATATAACAATCATGGCTGCAGTATTTACGATTCGGGTTCCCATACGAGATGAACTTCTCGTAACAATATTCACAGGTAATCTCTATCGGTGTCTTCCTGGTTGCTTCATTGTCATTTGGATTTGCCTTCCACCATTCACGCCTGCACTTATCATTGCAAAAGAGCTTTACTCCAGAATGCTTATTTCGAATAAGGCGGGTACCACACTGCTTACAGTATTTTGGGTTTTCCCTGTGAGTATCATAATTAAGTGCAATCAAATCAGGAGTACCCACCAGACCTCTGGTCTTACAAAAATATCTGACGTTTCCTTTTGACACTCCATCACCTAATGCATTCGCTATGGCTTGATAACCCATACCTTCAAGTCTCATTTCTGTGATTCGTTTCTTCTGTTCGTCTGTTAACATGAGCACTCCTTTCCGGGCAATAAAATAGCGCTGGAATAAACAATCCCAACGCACAGTTCACACCCTTATTTTTTACTATTCCTTTATTTTACTGCGGTCTCAACTGTTATCATTCGCGTACACCTACACTTGCCCCTTTTCAATTTCGCGAAAATGCGCGTTTGAGGGGGCATCGGTCTTCAGGCTTTTGCCCTGTAGAGATTAAGACCGCCCCTCCCCTGTCACTCTTACACCCATGCAGAAGGATAACCGCCTCAACCTACTAAAATTTATAAGTTGGATTGTTATCCTCGTTCCAAGTCTTCTTATCATGACAAGGCTTGCAAAGCGGCTGCCAGTTACTCTCATCCCAGAACAGCTTCTGATCACCACGATGCGGTACAATATGGTCAACGACGGTGGCTTGTGTTAGCTTGCCTGCCTTCTTGCACTCCACACACAATGGGTGGCTGTGCAGGTACCTAACGCGGGCCTTCTGCCAACGACTGTTGTACCCACGCCTGCTGGCGCTTTCTCTGTCTCCTTGGTGGGCGGCCTTGTGCTCGTCACAATACGGGCCACTTCCATAAGGCACCAGTGCAGGACACCTTGGGTGCTTACAAGGTACGCTTGGTCTGTATGGCATACCATCACTCCTTCCTAAAGGGAGGTGCGGCGAAAGGATAGGAAACTCCACATCTCCCCGCACCAAAGAAAGCAAAGAAAAAAGCCCGCTGGATTTGGTCCAGTAGGCTTCCTACAATTCTTCGCAGTTTAATAATATCACACCTATTTTAGAAAAACATTTCCGATTTTTTGAAAAAGTGCTCACAAGAGTTGCCTTCGGCAATAGCAATATCGGCAATAGCATATTTTACTTTTCTTAAATTTTTTTATATTCTCTTATTCGTGATAATAATGCTTCATAGTATTCTTTTGTAAATCCTTTTCCTGTACCCGGCCAAGGCTCATCAATTGGATTTGGCACAAAACAACTAATATCCTTCTTGTCTTTTTTTATAAAGCCGGAAAAATTCTTAAAAGACCTTAACCAGTAAAACGTATTTGGAAATAAATAGGCTCTTGCTAATTCACAGTTCTCCCATATTCTTTTCACAACATCAGATGTTAGCTCTGTTTTTTCATCTACTATTTCATAAAATGAATGGATATCATTAAGTAGCAAATCAATTCTATCTTTAAATTTTGAATTTCTCATCGTGTTTATGCTCATAGCATATGCTGGCCAAAAAAGAACTCCAAACATTTTTGATCTAATCAATTCGTAATCATCCTTTTGCTTTTTTACATCTTCTCCGCAAAATTCCACAATTCTCTTTTTACTGCACAAACCATCTTGCGATAAAAGAATACTTACACCATCTATTTCAATACTGTATTTCGATTTTTCATCAGGATCTTCTATATCATCAATCTCACCTTCTAATATTTTCTTTAGATTCTCATCAACTATATCATTATATGATTTTTCAGCTTTTCCCTTTTCATCCATTTCAGCCTCCAACTAATACCTTTTGTTTTTTGATATTATAACACCCTTTTTTAATAAATGTGTTTTATTTTTCGACACAATCTAGTATAATATTTTTCGTAGCATTGGTAGCCGGAAAGGAGGCGCCAATGAAAGAAAGACATTTGAAGATTTATGAAGCACCAGGCCAAAAGAGGAATATTCCAAGAATAAACCTCCAAGGTGAATGGTTATCTAATCTCGGTTACCAAGTCGGTGACCACGTAATCGTATCTTACGATCAAGGTAAGCTCATTGTCGAATTAGAACCCGTAATTCAGGCAGAAGCTCACTCTTAGGAATACTTCATTCCAAATTATCCTATTAATTGAACTATTGAAATTTTGTATTAGGCTATCGTGCTACGTTTTTATAACTCGCAGTTTTTATATCCAAAGGAGGAACCTATTGTTTACGCAAAAAGAAATACAAAGCATTGACCGCAGCTATTTCAATGTGATTTTTGCCGGCTGCTACTCAATAACGCTCCAATCGAAAAATACCAAACATTACTGGTGTATTCAGCACGAAGAATATCCCACCTTCAAAACTTGCAAAATTACTCACAAGCATAATCGTTCTGATGAATATCATCCACACAGAAACCAACCTACTCTGCAAAAAGCAATTCAGGAAATAAAATCCCACGATAATTTTCAAATCAATGTTAGAGACAAAGAAAAAAGAGCCCGCCGCAAACAATCTGCAGCAAGCTCCGAAAATTAACTAAGTAAATCTCCAGCTATTATCGCTTCTCTTTTCTGATATGCTCTTACCAAGTTTTCAATTGCAGCCCTTCTCAACTTTTGAAGTTTTGTAATGCTGATATACAAATTCGCTGCAACCTCCTCCCAAGTAAAACCATCAATAACCAGCTCATGCATTGCAGTGGTCATATCCTCTGGAAGCTCATCAATTGAAGTTTCAAGAAATGAAATCTCCGTATCCAGTGCATCATATCTTTTCTGCATTGGTACCACCAGTTCATTATTGATTCGCTCTAACTTCTCACGATATCCCAAAGCAATGCGAGCTGTTTTATCAGACAAGTCACTACTCTGTACTCTTTCCCCATCTGGATGAGAGAAACTCATAGCACTTATAAGCTCATCTGCTGAAAGGAACTCGCAGCTTTCTATTTGCTTCTTTAAGTGCTCTCGTTCTCTCACCATGTGGGGATATTCACTTATCATTTTTTCCACGTATCCTTTCATGAAAAATCTTACTCCTTTCCGTCTAAGATTCTTGCCTTCACCGCCTGGAGTAATGCTTCCTGCGTTACATCCTTGCACTCCAAAGCAAGTAGTACATCTTCATCAATTGTTCCTTTGGTGATTACATGTTGTATGGTGACTGTATGCTTCTGGCCTTGGCGCCACAGCCTCGCATTACACTGCTGATATAATTCCAAACTCCAAGTAAGTCCAAACCATATCAAATGACAGCCACCCTCCTGCAGGTTAAGTCCATGACCAGCACTTGCAGGATGAATAATTGCTACCGGAATCTCACCTTTATTCCACTTGGTGATATCCTCTGACTTATCAATAGGTACCGCACCAAAGCGCTCGATAAGTCTTTCTCTATCATGCTTAAACCAGTAAGCAATCATTACTGGATTTCCATTTGCAGCTTCAATTAAATCTTCAACTGCATCTAACTTCCTATCGTGGATCCTTCTGACGTTACCATTCTCATCATAAACAGCACCGTTTGCCATTTGATGTAACTTGTTAGAAAGTCCAACTGCTGACTGCGCATCAATATCACCGCCCTCAAGTGGTAATATCAAATCTGCTTTCAGGTCATCATACATTTGTTTTTCCTTCTCATCCATTTCCACTTCAACATTTGAAAGAATAAGCTCCGGCATATTCAAATGGTCTGCTGCCTTCATGCTTACACAGATATCAGATATCTTTTCGTAGATTGCCTCCTCAGCACCTTCTCTTGGTTTGTAGGAAAATATCACATCACGATTTCTTTTATCTGGTACAAAGTATCTTTCCCTAAAGCCTCCAATGAACCTTCCAAAGCGCTCACCCATATCAAGTAGATTAACCTGGGCCCACAAATCAATCAGGCCATTCGGAGTAGGACTTCCGGTCAAACCAATTACTCTCTTTACCGTAGGTCTTGCTTTCCTGAGTGACTTGAAGCGTTTACTCTGGTGGCTCTTAAAACTACTAAGCTCATCAATCACCACACAGTCAAAATTGAAATATCCATTATCGATAAGCCAGCTCACATTCTCACGATTCACAATATAAATCATGGCCCGCTTTGCTAAGGCTTCCCTTCGTTCCTTCTCAGAACCCACCACCACTGAATAGGTCAATCCATTTAAGTGCTCCCACTTTGCTATCTCCCTGGGCCAGGTATCTCTTGCTACTCGGAGCGGCGCTATGATTAACACCCTGCCAACATCAAAGTAATCTAAAAGCAAAGCCCAAAGTGCAGTCAGTGTAATAACTGTTTTTCCAAGGCCCATATCAAGTAAGAGCCCACAGGCCGGATGCGACAAAATAAAGTTCGTTGCATATTCCTGATAATCATGCGGCTTGTACGATTGCATCTAACATCACCTCAATTTCCTCTTTGCTATCTAAGCAGAAAACCAAAAAGCCTAATGCTTCTAATTGTCTTTTTCGCTTTTCCTGCAATAATCTCATTCTTTTACCCGGCGCCTTCAGCTCAATAAAACCGAGCTTTCCATCTGGAAGAAGCACCAAGCGATCTGGTACACCACTCATACCCGGACTTACAAACTTGAGCGCCAGACCATTTCTTTTCTTTGCAGCTTTTACAAGTGCTGCCTCTATTTCTTTCTCTCTCATAAAACCTCCATTGCTCATGGCTATTTCCAATGAGTTCAAAACTCTTTATGTGCTATATAGGCTATATATACGTACTATTGCATATCCTTTATTTATTCATTTTCATTTAATAAAGTAATAAGCAATATAAGCAATAGCATAGGTCAAAGCCATATAAACACTGATTTTTCATTATTGCTATTGCTATTTCTATTGCTCATTTCTTGGCAACGAAAATGCCTATCGGCAATACCACCTTTCTTAGCAGAATGGAAGCGCCTCCTCGTCATCAGCTATTTCCAATCTCACATAAGCAACCTGTGAGCCATAGTCCTTAAACGATAATTTGCCTGATTTGTTTCCGTCATAGCGCTTCCAGCCTTCGAGCTTTGCCATGATCGCATTAATCTCATAGCTGTCCTGTTTCTTAATGTTGGCAGGCTCTCTACCAAAGCACTCAGCCCAGATTTCCAAATTGCAAACCTTCTCACGCTTAATAACGCCGGCTCTACCCTGGCTTGTAAACTCATCACCTGATAAGTACATACGCTTCTCTGATAAGGTCATCTTTGGCCAGTCCTCCGGTAAGAGCTTATCAAGGTAAGCACGCACCAAGCCTTCTCTATCATCATTTTCCAGAGCCTCCTGCTGCTTCTCTGCTGCCGCCTCTGCATCATCACCTTTAAGAATCAGCTCCTCACCAGCGTTGTATAAAACTAAAGCCTCAGCCCATAACTGCTCAATAAGCGCCTTGTCCATATGCCAAGGATGCTTCTCACATTCCCCAGTTACCTGCACTGGCCAGAAACGACGATTACCTGTTACATCACGAAGGAAGTGCTGACTGTTTGAGGTGCCGCAGATAATACACTGGCGTGGGTGGCTCTCAACCACAGTTCCATAAGCCACACGAAACTTATCATCCTGGCGGGAAGAGAAGCTCTTAACCGTCTCAACTTCAACCTTCTTAATACCATTCATTTCACCAATTTCCATAATCCAGAACGCCTGCAGCTTCTCAGCGCCGGTCTTATCTCTCATATCTGAAATGGTGAGTGAATCAGAAAACCAAACACCACCGAGCTTTGCAAAGAACATACTCTTTCCAATACCCTGCGGGCCTGAAAGAACTAACACAGTATCAAACTTAATGCCCGGTTCATATACTCTTGCAACTGCTGCCACTAAAGTCTTTCTGGTAACAGCTCTAACATAGGAACAATCCTCTGCACCTAAGTAATCGATAAGCAGCGACTCCAGGCGCTTCTTGCCATCCCACGCAGGCAATCCCTCCAGATATTCCTTAATTGGATGGAAGGAACGCTCGGCTGTAACTGTAAGCAGAGCATTCTTTAACTTGGAAGGACTAAAGATGTGATACACACGATCTAAATAAGCAGTAAGCGAAGCAAGGTCCGCGTCAGACCAGCCAGCCTTAAGTGGCTCCCAAGGTAACAGCTCACTATCTCTTACTGAAATACCGCAGGAATGCTCATTGTAACAAATCTCCTGCAAACGCTGGTCATAGCGTAATATGGTAACAAAGTTTGTAAGCGACTCACTGATACCACCATTATTATCAAGCTCTAATTTAGCCTGCCAGTTAGTATCATTGGTATCGTTAAACTCATCTGCTGCCTGAAGCTCACGCTCTTTTGCAAGCTGCAGCTTTACCTTTTCATCCTTAATGGCAAGCTCTACCATAGCCTTATATGAAGGTAACTTGGTCGGCGCTGTGTCCACCTTTGCCTTATCATCCTGGCTTCCAAACTTATGAACTCTTACTACATCAAAAGCATTCATGAGCTGACCACACGCTGGATCCGTTGCATGGTGTGAGTAGGCGAACTTATCATCATAAATAACTACACCAGCGCTACTATCTGCAGGAATATAATCGTATCTACCCTCCATAGCAGAAGGCTTATAAATATCAGGAATAAAAGTATCGATTGCTTCCTGGATAGAATATGCTCTACAAAAAGCACCAACCATTCCTTCCTTTTCAAGTGGATCTGCCTGCTTTGCAATAGTACGCTTTACAATTTCTGACTGGCGTGAGCTCATAGGCCACTCGCTGGTATCATGCCAATCCTTATAACGAGCAAGGATAACATCCGGATTAAGCATTGGACCATCCTGCGACTCAAATAAGAACTCACCATCTGATGAGGTGGAAGGCCAATACATAAGTCTGGCTGCTTCATGGCAAGTATCATCCACCATTTCCATACCGATATCCTTTGCAACCATTCTGGAAATTGGAGCGTATTCCTCTGCAGATACTTCTCTGGAAAGAGGAATGATAAGTCTGACACGAGGCGCATCAGGTGTATGCTTATGAGTGCTATACATTAAACACTTGAAATCAAAAAGCATAGTAACCGCATCCCACACACCAACTACTGCATGGTCCAAATCCAAAGTAAGCAGCGATCTGCCTTCTACATAACCATTCTTACGCTTACCGCCTTTCAGAGCGCCACCTACAAAACCACCGACGTCTTTGGCATTGTCCTGCGCAGGCTTACTCATTTTTCTGTATTCAGATACAGTTTCAGTGGTACGAATTGTCTGAGAACACTTAGCCTTAAAGTCCTCCCAGCTCATATCTTTATTCTTCCACTTCTTGTCCATTCGACTATTTCCTACTGCGATTCTCATTGGCTGCATCCTCCTTTGCTAACTTCTTCTTCAAACGCTCAATACCAACAGTTGCACCACCTAAATCGCCAGCACGCATCTGACCGATAATGGTGCGATAGGTCTGCTGTGGAATGCGCGCCTTAATTGTATTTAATTCCTTTATTGCTTCATTCATTGGAAATCTCCTCCTTAATCCTTCTGATAAAATTCACACTCGTAACCTGCTGCATTAAGAATCAGGCCCGGTGTCCAATCAGGTGCTATCGACATAATCTGACAAGCCTCATCAAGACTGGCATCAATAGGTGCCTCGATTACAGCTTCATCATGTACATGCATTACAATCTTGTATCCCGCTGCCAAGAGTCTACTCATAGCCTCAGCCAAAATATCTCTGCTCAGCGCCTGGATAATGTTCTCGACAAACTTCGGACCATATGAGCTAATAGAGCCCCACTTCTTTGAAGCATCTACACCCATATAAGAAATCTCGTCTCTGTCATATTCGTTTCTATAAATGGAAGGCTTCACATAGGCTAAGCGTCTACCACTTGGTAAGTGAATAAAAAGGATCCCCTTCTCATAAGAGAACTTCAAACACTTATATTCCTGCATCTGTTTATCACGAACTGCCTTGATAACGCATTTATGAATATCCCACCACAGCGTTACAATATTAGGATTACTCTGTCTCCAGCTATCCACGATAGGTTTTAATTCTTCCTCAGTAAGTCCCATATCCAAGGCACCCATAGATTTCATAGCGCCTTCACCGCCGCCATAACCAAGCGCAAGTTCAGCAATCTTACCCTTCTGTCGAAGTTCTGAATTGACACCATGCTTTTCAACTGGAACACCAAACATCTGTGAAGCTGAAGCACAATAGATATCACCATTTTCCTTAAATACCTCCTGGCGCCAGCTTTCCCCTGCAAGCCATGCAATTACTCTGGCCTCAATTGCACTAAAGTCAGCTACGATAAACTTGCAGCCGCTACGTGGTACAAAGGCTGTACGAATAAGCTGTGATAAGGTATCAGGAATGGAGTCATATAAAAGCTCTACTGCCTCAAAGCAACCACTCTTTACTAAGTCCCTGGCTACCTTCAAATCAGGAATATGATTCTGTGGAAGGTTCTGCACCTGAATAAGTCGGCCAGCCCAGCGGCCAGTTCTGTTAGCGCCATAGAACTGTAAAAGTCCATGCGCTCTACCATCTGTGCAGCGGCAATTCTCCATAGCTGCATATTTCTTAACTGAGGACTTGGCAAGAAGCTGACGAAGCTCTAATACTTCTTTTACTTCACCAGAAGCATTATCAAGAACTGCTGCCACCTCTGCTTTTGCAAGGCTATCCATTTCCACACCCTTTGACTGGATCCATTCTTTTAACTGGATAGGTGAGTTTGGATTTTCAAGTCCGGTAAGCTGCTGCGCTCTCTTTAAGTATCTCTCCCTGGACTCCTCATCACATTCGATAGCCTTTTCAACTAAATCCATATCAAGCTCAATACCTAAATCGTTAATGCGCTGGTCCTCTGCGTACTGCTTCCAAAGGAAATCTGGAACCGGGAATAAATTCACTCTTGTAAAAATCTCCATTTCAGTTTCAACATCACGCTTGTTGTAAGCCACGAACTGCTCCCACTTTTCAATATCATGCTCTGGAAGGTTTCTGGTGCGACCACCATTCGTCTTTGTGGCCTTGCATGGAATTGAGAAGTATTTAATCAAATCCTTACCAGACTCTAACTTCTGCTTTTCAACTCCAAGCACCGCACCAACCTGTGCCAATGAACCCGGAAGTCCTAAATACAACGAAGCTACCATAGTACAGCGCCAGCTCTCTGGTTCCAGATAGGTGCCTAAATAAGCACCAAGGCATACACGCTCAAACTGAGCATTGAAGGCGTATTTAAGGACCGTATCATCTGTAAGTGCTGCCAAGATATCTTCTGGAATTTCCTCACCGCGAGCCAGATCAATAACTGTAACTGGACCACAATCTACTGAATAACCAAAAAGCAGAACTTCAAAGCCGGAGGTTTTATCTACATACTTGTAAACTCCCGACTTTGTAAGATCTGCTTCACTATAAGTTTCTATATCAATATTTAATCTTTTCATCTTTCTATCACCTTTCTTATAAATTAAGTGGTTGATAGGAATCACCCAGAGGACTATGCCTCCGGGCTTCCTAATTCAATTGTTAATAACTGCTGCTTAGTTTAAGAAATCATCACCTGCAGGACTACCAAAGTCATCTGCTGCTGAAACTCTACCGCCTCCTAAGCTCTCACCGTCACCGGTCTTCTGGATGTTACCAAGGCCACAAGCAATACCCTTATTTCCATTTGTGTTAAACGCATAGAAGTTGATTGATACTCTTGCATAGCAGCCGCTATAAACCTCAGTCTCATCTGTGATAGGCACACCGTTTGTATCTACAATCTGAGGTGCTGTCTTGGAATTGCAATTGATGAAGTATGCATCCTCGTATGCTTCATCCTCCTTCTCAACATCACCGTCTCTAAGAGGTAACTTAAGTGCAGCCTTGTTAGGCTTCTTTCCACCGAACTTTGCAATACCATCATTGATAGCCTGGTCGATTGCCTTATTGATAAGTCCGATTGTCTCTGTGTCGCTCTTAGGAATAATGAGAGAAACGCTGTACTTCTCATCAGATCCATTGATACTCTTAGGTGCCCATACATTTGCGTATGAAAGTCTTACTTCATTTGTAACTACTCTGTTACCGTTCATAATCTTAGCCATTTTACTAATCCTCCATGAATTCATCGTTTACTGTGTTTACTGATACTTCCGGTCTCTTATCACTCACCGGAACGAGTGTTAATTTGCCTGCTGGCTTGGTAACGAACTGTCCCAAAATCTCAGCGAAGGCTTCCTTACCCATGAGCTTTTCAAAAGCGGTAAGGGTAATAAGTGACTTGTTATAAATGTCTGTATATCCTGCTTCCTTTGCTGCAGCTTCTACCTTAGCTTCATCAGAAAACTTTCTTACTGACCTACCCTCGACTAACTTGTAGCCCTTCCAGTGCTTACCATTTTCAATAGCCTCAGCCTGTGCGTAAGCCATAACATCACTGGCCCACTTGCTAAGCTCATCAGCTTTTTCCATAACCTCTGCAACTTCCTCATCAGATAAAAGTGCTGGTGGCTGGAACTCCATTCTGGCAAGCTCCAAAAAGCTCTCTGCTCTAGCACGACAAGTATTTCTTGCTTTACAAAATCTGCACCAAGAGCCTGAAACGAAATCGCCCTCACCCTTAGCTGCAAGCTCTGCCTTTGGCTTTAATACTTCCTCTGCCCACTGATAAAGCTCTGCAGTTGAAATGGTCCAAGTACTAATGCTTGATAATCTTGGCTGGAAAATTGTCATCGTTACCTGCTCAATGTCATACAAACAATCAAACAGATTTAATGCACCAAGCGCATATAACATCATCTGCGGGTTATGGTCTGCATACACAGCCACGCCCCTTCCATACTTGAAATCCACTACATTTAATTCCTTATCAGCTACTAACAAGAAGTCACCGGTTCCAAAACCATCTGGAACATAACAAGAAAAATCTAAGTGCTGTTCAATAAGTGTTACTGGATCTTTACAATGCTGCTTGGCCTGTCCTACCAAATCCATGATGTAGTCACGATAATCATCAGTGAACTCCTCCATTTCATCAGTCCAGTAATCACTGGTTGGCCTTCTGCCAGCTCTCATTTTTAATGCCTTACGAACCTTCCATTCACAAAGCGCATGTGCTGCAGTACCTTCTGCAGCGAAGGTTGTTGTCTCATCCTCCATGCCGGCTGTGAGCTGAGCAGATGGTGTACAGTTCATCCATCTGTCAGCAGCCGATGCACCAAGGACTGAATGTACCTCTGGTGGCATATCTTATTCCTCCTCTACGCTGTTACTAATTCGAGTGATACCTTAAGTGCCTGGTCCACTCTTGCCATATCTGCTTCTGATAAATGATCGATAACTGAAATCACATCTCCCTTATCAATAGTGGCAAGCTGCTCAGCCTGAACCACTGATACCTTGCGAAGGCCATCGTAATGCTGGATAACAATGTGTGTTGGCATTTCCAGGCGCTTCATAGAAGAAGTAATAAAAGCTACGATAATATTGGTGCTATGCTCGTTGCCCTTGTTGTTCTGGATAACCACCGCAGGGTGATTACCACAAACAACATGTCCACGAGGCTTCTTATTAGGGTTCTCGACAAATACGATGTCGCCGCGCTTAATCTCTATCTCTTTCATGGGCGACCTCCTATTTGATTTCCTTGGCCGCTTCAAGAAGCGCTTCATAATCCTCTGGATTAACTGCAGAGAGCTTATTTGCACCGAAGGTTTCAAGAAGTGCCTTCACCTGTGCGGTAAGTCCTGCCTGTGACTTCTCAGCCATAACTGCTCTGACCTGCTCAATGGTTACCGGATTCTTAGTGGCCTCTGTTGAAGTTTCTGAGGAGCTTGTCTCTCCAGTCGCCTCTGCCTGCTTTGTTTCCTTTGTCTGTACTGCTTTCTTTGCTGACTGCTTTGGTGCCGGTGCAACTTCTGCTGCATTCTCCTGCGTAAGGGCAGATTCCATTTCCGCTGCTAACGCCGTAAGTGTCTGCGATAATTTGGCGATATCCGATGCCAATACGTTTATTGATGATAAGTGTGTCATGGTTAATTTCCTCCATTTCCGAATTGTAGAATTTAATAGGAATATTGAGCTTCTGTGCTAACTTGATCTCCTCAATCATTCCCTCTGATACTTCATCTGCGTATACTCTGATTTCCTTGCATTCCTTTAATAATGCCAGGCCCATTCGCATACCTCTGTGTCTGTCGCTTGGATAGTTATCATCCAAGAACTGAGTGAAATAAAGGTGTGGTGCTATTGGTATTCCTTCATATGCTACATAGCTGCAATAGCGCTTTACCTTTTCAAGATTTCCTTTAACGTCTCCTCTATATGGAGAGCAAACATAAATCTTATCCATAATTTTCTAGTTTCCTTTCTGCCGGCCATGTGTTACAATGGCTGTAAGTGATGAGCATTTCATATCAAATACTCTTCTGCCAGGTCGAGTGATATGAGAGGCTCTTTTCTTATCTTTAATAAGATCCATTGCTTATTACCCCGGCTTTCCTTCGGTAAGTTTTTGAGTTCGTCTTAAACATTTGGTAAGTTCGTGGTCAAAAAAAATAGCATCGAACTCCGCAAAAGATAAGTTTAGCTGCTTAACAAGGATTAACATTTCCTCTGCTTTGAACTTATTCTCAGGACTACACTCTTTGTGGCACATCGTCTTTTCTGTGATATTAAGGGCTTTTGCAAGGTCCTTCTGTTGAATATCACGTTCTACACGCTTTGCCTTAAGAAGTCTTACGTTCATGTCTTTTCACCTGCCTTTCGTTTGATTGTGATTTTATGATATTAAACAAATGGTAAGTTGTCAATCCAAAAATTACCACCGAATTTTCTTATTTTTCCAGAAACCCTTTATTTTCAGGCACTTTTCGCCACTTTCACATAAAAAATTATTTTTTGCTATTGACACAAATGGTAAGTTGAATTATACTTTTGGTAAATCAACAACTTAATGTATCCGATTTGAATTTTATTTAATTAACTATTACAAACTACAATAATGAGTACATGAATTTGTATTATAGCTGTAGTGCTGGACTAGTTGAGCCAAGTCAAAAGAGCAAATCAGTTAGAGCTGAACAATTAACCTGAAGGGCCGGTTAACCACCTGTAATCCATCCGCATTAATATTAATAGAAGCTCGGCGGATCGCATTGATTACTAAAGACAAAAGTACCCTTATAAAAAAAATGGAAGTAAGCCAAACACTGCAATGATGCCAACGACGCAGAGCCAAAGTGCCATGCAGGAGCATATGCAAATCTATATTAGAAAGAGGTAAATCACTATGAACGAGAATACTTTAGGAGGAAGGATTCTTGAGTTGTTGAAAAAAAATGATATGACTCAACGAGAACTAGCTGACATCGTTGGAACAACTGAAGTTTCCATGTGCCGCTATGTAAAAGGCGAAAGAACCCCTAAAGGTCCTATTATCGCTAACATCGCGAATGCACTCCATACCACTTCCGACTACCTCCTCGGTACAGAAGAAGTCGATGATTTTGAGAGTGAATACTATAAGATTCACCGTCTCATCGCTAGAAATGCTTCAAAGATGTCCTCATCACAGAAGCGCGAGTTAGTAAATGCTCTCTTCGAGTCTGATGATCAGGAAGGATGATGATTATTGTATTTACCCGTCGCGCGGTATGACCAAATTAAACATGAGGTCCTCTACCTATACGAAGAATGCGAAATCACTGCCTACCCTATCGATTGTTTTGAGATAGCAAGAAAACTTTGTTACATTGTAGTCCCGTATTCCAAGTTAACTGACCATCAATTACGACTTGCTATGGAATACAGCTCAGAAGGTTTTTCTGTATTAAGGAAGCAACCCGATACCGGCATGTTTCGCTACTACATTTTCTACAATGACTACAACAGCATTGCACGCCAGCGCTGGACCATCTTCCATGAAATAGGACACATTTATCTTGGGCATCACTGTCCAGACTGTATCCTTTCAGAGGAAGAATGTGAATCAGAAGCTAACTTCTTTGCAAAATACTGTATCGCCCCACCACCACTTGTTAATGTTGCAAAGTGCGAGGGCCCTTGGGATATTGCAAATACGTTTATCGTATCTGATTCAGCATCTGGCTTCATCTTCATTTATTTTCAGAAGTGGTTACAATATGGCCCACGAGAATATGAAGATTTTGAAATTCAGTTGTTACACCAATTTGGCATAGCAGCTTAATACTTAACGAAAATCACAATACCTTGTCATATAGAAATTCCTGTCAAGGTATTGTATTTTTGTCCCCTACGACATTGCATTCCGGATGGGAGGTGAATTTACGAATGGAAGTAATAACTAGAGATGGAAACTCACATGAGTTTGATTTAAGTAAAATTACAAATGCTATCATCAACCTTTTCTGTGGCGTTGGTAGCCTTGTAGACGATTTTGTTGAAAATCACATGGCAGACCTGATTAATACTCTCCAGAATACCATTGCGCGTATTGGTGAGATTATTCGTCAGTTCTTTAGCAAAGATAAAAAGAAAAAGGAGGAACAGGACCGCTGCCGCATGCACGCTCTCGTTATGGCAGCACTGTTGCTTTCATACGTAAACCAGGTCACCGTTACCTTTATGGGTATTGCAGTTATTCTTTTAGCTGTATATCTCCGTAGAAGCCATGACAGAGAATCGAGTGATCCACTGCCAATTTATGCAAATTAATTTGTAACTCACGACAGACATTAATTTCATAATTACAGGAGGATATTATCATGCATTCCAACAACGATGACCGAACTAAGCCTGCAACCTTCGAAGCTGCTATTGACTCCTACATGGATTCCGATATGTATGACCAGGAGGCCCAGGACTTTAATAAACACTATATGGAGCTCAGAAAAAATCTGGATAAGAAAGACCGCAGTCGCTTAGACCAGCTTATTTCAGAACTCTACAATTCCGATATGCGTTTCGCACGCTACGCCTTTGAACAGGCAAAGAAATCTTCGCAGAGAGACTATGACTGCGAGATTACATGTTGACCGTCAAGCCCAGTCTAAACTATTTTATTAGGCTGGGCTGTAAATTTCTATGGAGGTTTTATTTATGAGCTACGACAGAATGCGCGAAGAACTCCAGAAAGCCACCTGCGCCTGCGGTAAAGGCATTGTGGTTCGTACATATTATTATGATATGAACGACTGGAACCAGACTCGTGAAGGCTACACTGATGAAGAAATACAGTGTCCTGCCTGCAAAGAAAAATATCATATTGAATCAACAACACGCCGCTACAATTGCCCACGCTGGGAGGGGGATGGTATTGTAACGGACTACTTCCTGGTACCAATTGGAAAGACTCTCCACCTTAAAAGCAAGATAAGCAGATCCTTCAGCTATCGCTTTAATGACTGCTGCGTTTCAGATTATCCACTTGATACCTTAAAAGCAGTTATTGCCGATATGAAGGAAAACAAATATAGCACACGCTTAACACTTGATTCCAGCAAAGAAATCGTCGGAAGATACTATCGTTCTTACAAGAAAAAGAGCCTTCCTGCTATTATCACCATTCTTCAGGAATGCGTAGACAACTACTCTTTTTATGAATGGACTTACGAGAAAATGCAGGAATACAAAAAAGCGCTTCAGAAGGAAACAGATGAACACAATAGAATTATTAAGGAAGTCCTCAAAGAATCATATCCGCTGGACTTCAAGTAAACAAAAATAGCCTGGCCGGTAAATAAATACTTGTCAGGCTATCGTTTTCTAATGCATGTAATCATATGGTGATCTGTATCCAGTCAGCTTAGTTGCTGCCTTCTTAATAGTTGGAACGCTATTCTCAGCTTCTTCTTGTGTTGCAAATAATCTATGTGCCTTCACCTGAATTCCACCACCATTTTCAAAACGAATCAGATGCATGCCAGCGCTTATTCTCACTACAGTACACTGGCGTACTATTCTGTTATTTTCCACAATATAGGCTTTATCGCCCGGTTTGAATCCTGCTGCCATAATGCCTCCAAATCTGCAAAGAAAAACCAGCTCAAAAGGGAATCAAAGCCGGCCTCTTTACTACCTATTCTGATACTACTTTATTTCTAAGTGCTATACCTTCTACCACTCCATGCATATAGCTTTCTGATAAAAGCATACTATTACAATTTGTGGCTGCATCCAGGAATGAATGAAATGCTTGCTGCTGGTCCTTGGTAAGTAAACTTTCTAAATAATCCAGCGCCTTTCTCTCCTGCTGCTTTGCTGAGACATATTCTTCCGACTGAATATAATCTCTTAACGAATCATCAAAGCCATCCTTAATATACTCTTCGAGTTCCAATAGTTTATTCCACCTCCAATATCGGGATACATATTGACTGGCTCTGTTTAACAAAATAACTCCAGGTAGCGAACCTAGAGTTATTATATCGAACATTTGTTCTGTTGTCAATCTGGGATTATTTGTTTCTTAATGAATCATTTATTGCAACACCATTGCTATCCTTCCAATAGTCCCAACCATTATTTGAACCGCCTATAATAAAATCAACTGCGGTACTAGGTGCTCCAAATGTGTAATTCTGAGAAAATACATACTTTCCATCTTTCTGTATTATAATTTCCTTTTCCAGGAAATCATCTCTCATTTCTTTCAGTGTATCTGAACTTGGCTCTATATCATATCTGACCTGGCTGTCAGCATATACAATAACAGAGTCATCTTCTTGCAAATAACCTGTTGCCGTAATTTCTCTAGCATTTAAGAAAATGTTTCGTGCCACATCCTGGCCTACCAACACATATGTACTCTTAACGTATGGGAAGATCTCAATGATTTTATCTACCAACACCTGAGTTCTTGCATCAATATCAGCTACAGTCCATTTGTCTTTTGAAAGAATTGTCTCATTCAATTTCAAATGCCCGGTACTGGTAAGAACAGATTTCTTTGACGCAAAATCTTTATTACCCATCTTACTATTATCAGATGAAGCCGCAAGAGTCAGATTACCAATTCGATTTACTGCTTTCACATAGTCATCTGGTTCCAGTCCTGAAACCTCTGCCCAATATTCATTTTGCGTTTGTGGCATAACATGCTCAATATTTAGCTTTGACAAATCAACTGGTGCAGGATTATTGTGCCCTTCTATCTTATCTAAAATCCAGCGGATATATGAAAGTGAATACGCATTTGCAGTTTCCAAGAAAGTCCTTATTTGTACATCATCTGGCATAAATGTTGATTTCGCTCTTGTCTCATTAACCAGATAATAAATACAAATATCTGCATACTTCGCATAACTACCTTCTGTTTCTACCTGATTTTCAACATTCTTCAAGTAGCCTGGAAAGAATCTGGAAATAGCACTTGTATCTTGCCCATTTATATATCGTCTAATCAAATAAGTATTAAGTGCCTTAAATACATCTTGTGCCTGCTTTGCTGTTATTTCATTTACTCTTAAATGCTCAAGAACACGCATAGAAAATGGAGCCGGCATAAAACTTTGCAGCTTTCTGAAATCATGCAATTGTTCTCCCAGCGAATCAGTACTGTCACTTAAATACAATCTTTCAAAATGCTTAGCATAGTGAAGCATGTCTTCAAGAATTTTTAAGTATTCTGCTTCTCCAGAATTTTCAATCCAGTAGTCTTTGAAAAAATTATATAATTCTTTTTCCGTTGTTAACGAATATGTTTTACTTGCTAAATAGAATCTGAAGAACTCAGCTAGCTTCTTTGACTCTGGGAATATCTTCTCCAGCTTCAACCAGTACTTTGTATATATAGTTTCCTGCTCATCATTGGTCCTTCTCATCATAACATAGTTTCGGATCAAATCAGCCGCAGTTAACTTTTCACCTGTTGAGTTAATACTCTCGAATATTTGCTGTGCATCATCTTCAGTATCAAGTTCAATTCTTACGATATATATTTCTCTTATGGCGTTAATCACAGCCATCAAAGAATACTTATTTGATAGGCTCTCCAGGTTTGAATACAAATAATTGTAATTGTCCATTACCAAAGAACTGCCATCGTAATCTTCTATGATATCTTTTGCAATGTACGAATATGCATCATCATCTGATACAGAAGGTTGTAACCTGAATTTATACTTTGCGTCAGAACCACCATTTTCAAGGTAATTCATTGTGATTGCAGACGCAATATCATCAGCTCCCTGGGCCTTTGCAATATTTCTTAATGCATAAGCAATTAAGAACATGGTAATAAGTCTTTGCTGTCCATCAACAACTTCTCTTTCTCTTACCATAAAATCCGTTTTTACGATGTTATATACAACAGTTCCTATAAAGTGCTTCTTTGTTTCACCTTTAAGGATTCTCTCAATATCTACAAGAAGCTGCTTAACCTGCTTATTTTTTCTCCATGTGTAATTACGCTGATATACCGGAATTACATACTGGGAACCATATGCTTCTTTTATGAACTTTTCAAATAAGCTCATTGGACTTGCTTCCATTAATTTCACCTACCTTTTATATTGTGTTACCTCCTGGATAGCACTCCTTACAGTATCGATATCTCTTGTAATACCAAGTATCTGCAATGTCACAAATCGAATAATCTCTTTTTCCTCGCATAAAACTACAAGTATTACACGAATGATAAAAGCCACTTCTTATATAAATTGGTGTTCGAGCTAAAATTGTCTCTTCCGGGCCTAGACAAGCTCTATTTAACTGTCTGAACCACTCCTTGAAGGTATCTCTTGTAAACTGTGTTGTCTCCTGATCATAAATACCATTCTCATTCATGCCTTTAACTTTAATCAAGAGTATTTGATCATCACACTTAGTTCCTTTTTTAGCATAATTAACCAAGTAAAGAGATCCCTTTAAGTCAAGTGCAGCTCGCCATAGTGACAAAAATTTTCTTTTATTCAAATTCCAATATTTATTAGGATGGCTTGTATATGGAGTAGTATTATGTTTTTCCATCTGCTCTTCCTCGCAGAGCAAATATTCCATTATAATAAACCCATCCTCTGGATGACGCATAAATCTATCAAAGTTTACCGCAGCAGTTACATCACCGGATAACATTTCTTTTGCAAACAAGAATCCGGATTCATCGTCATGCCCTAATGCTTTACTCTCTTCCACTTCATATCCCCACTTTCTTATACAACATCAATTTCTGCTTTAACACATGTGTTATACCATTCAGGTGGAGCCTGAACATCTGTAGAAACATACGCAGATTCAAAAATTTTGAACAACTGAGCATAAGACATTTTCTTTTCAATGATAGTTCTCAATTCACGAGTATGAAGTGGAATAATCTTCATTCCATCAACATGTTCATTGTCATTTCTATAATATGGATTAGCCTTTCTCATTCTAAAATCAGATACAACAGACGCATGTAAATTATTAGAAACAAAAGTGCAATATGCATTTTCATCCTCATCAATCATATAGTTTGCTAAATGTCTTGATACCGGCTCCATTTCTCCATGACGCTGAGTTGTTCCTTCCATCAAAGTACATTCTATCAATAAAGAATGTGCAGGATAATAAGGTGTCTCTGAATACTTATACACGATATCTGACTCTCCGCCACCGGCATGCGTTCTAGGAAGAAGATTCATATCCAATGAAAGGTTCATATAATCTAAAATCTTTCCGCTATATCCACTAATTCTATACCACGCTACTGCGACAATATATTCAAAAATTGTAGGAACATCGGCCTCTCCACCGGCTATGCTAATAAGTTCTGAATCCTGATCTCTTGTCTCGAATTTGTCCAGCATTGAAACAATAACGCTATTAGGAAATTTAGTATCAATAAGGTGTCTAAATCTGTTATAACGGTCATTCTCAATAAAGTCATATACTCCTTTAATTGAATCGACAGACAGATTATTTTCTGCATTAAATACTTCAACAACCTTTTTATCATTAAATACTAAATATTTATTAATCTTTTCAATTTCACAGTCCTCTGTCAAAAGATGACAGCCTAAGAAAGCATCATCAAACACCTTTCCTGCGTCAGTCTTAAAGAAATTAGCAAACAAAGGAGTGAATTCAACTTTTCCATCATCGAACACAACCGCGTCTGTAATTTGAAGGTATCGTCTATTTAGATCTTTGTAATCTCCTAATGTAGCTTTAATTTTAATTAAATGAAGGTACGAGAAAAAGCACCTATCAAACTGCTCCTCAGACTGAACACCATCAAAATTATTATGAGCTAAATCTGAAAATGTATCGAATTTTCTTACATTTGAAAACAGTAATCCCCTCCATAAGGTTCCCGGTTTATTTTTTACCGCCTTTGCAGCTTTCATAAGTGAAGGGACTGAACCTCTTTCTTTATCAAGATACACCCTCTTTAACTGGTGATAGAGTTCCACATAACACTCATCATGTCTTATACCGTCTCGATTCATACCGATAGTCATAATGTTTTCCGGTGTTTTATTAGACTTAATAAAATAGCGCAGCGCTGATGGATAATTATATCTGCACAAAACAGCTTCTATAATTATCTGATCTAATGATTTCTGGCCTTTTCTATATTGCTTTATATCATCAATTATTACCTCTGTAATTTCCTCGCTAACGCAAAGAGGCAACAAGTATGTAAACTCCTCATCTGAAAGATATCCATCACACGCCATCAAAACTTTTCCTGTAACTAAAAAAGGGCGTACTCTCCAATCTTCCGTTTCATTTGTTGTTTTCATAATCTGCTTCAAATAAAGAAAACTATCTCTCGGTATTTGAAACTCATTATCACAACTAAAATCACCTGACAAACTCATGTCGAGTAATCTTTTTCCTACAGCCGTCATTCTTCTGTCATCGTTAATTAATCCAATATCTACTAATCCGGATGTTTTCTGTCTCGCAGTCTTGGATTTTTTATCTGGCTTATCCTGAATTTCACCTGTAATAAATCCTTTTTCAAAAAGAAAATCATAGTACAGTGCCTGAGTTTTAGAGTTAGAACGCCAAGTCTTAGACTTATTTTCTGGCACACTCCAAAATTCGTTTAACAGTATTAATTGTTCTTCAACTTTTCTATGAAAATCAGCCATTCGAAAACTGGTTGTTCCAAGGCTCCATGAATATGATTTATATGTAAAATGTTCTGGCATAGTAAGTACCTCCTCTTTTTAGTAATTTGTAATCAGTACCTCTTGAGTCTCTTGATCCTTATTTTTTCCATGATAATTGGAATTATTGTAATTAAATGTGAGGTTATGAGTTTTGTATTTCTTAGCCCATTCAATCAACAGTTCATTTCGACGACCTTTATGAACTGTTACATTTGACAATGCAAACTTCACTCCCTTCGCATCCAATATATCCAATAACTGAAGCAGGGCCTTCTCATCCTGGTCTGTCCAACCATCCTGCTCATTGTAGCTAGCTGTTGTAATCAAGTATGGTGGATCGCAATATACAAAATCATCGTTCCCAATATCATCTACATTTATATTTCTAAAATCCAGGCTCAAAAACTCTTTATTTTGTCTTCCAAGAGCTTCCACAAATTCAATAAAATTTCCTTTTATATTTTTGTTAAAATCTCTCTTTCCTACCGGAAGATTAAACTGGTGTTTTTTATTAAACCTAATTTGATTATTGAAAGCGAAAACAATCAAAACATATAATTTCAAATAATAATCATCGTTCTTTTCTTTCAAAGAATTAAAATCCTCTCGAAGTTTTAAGAAACGATCTCTATTAAACTCTCCTAATCCAGAAGCACTGTTGCAACCGTATACCTCATATCCATTTATATCTGATTTCGACAGGCCATATTGTGTAATTATGCTGTCAATCGAGGCAACCAGTTCTTCTGCAGTATATTTTGAAAGGGTTTTAAATAACCCAACCAAATCATCGTTGGCGTCATTATAAACCACTTTCTCAGCAGCCACATTGATACCAACATTAGCCCCTCCGCAAAACAAGTCATAAAATGTCTTTATTCGGTTTGGAAAAAGTGGCAATATTTGAGGTAGTAGTTTTGTTTTCCCTCCAGTATAATTAAGCGGCGATTTTATAACATCGACCTTTGATTGCTTTTTACCATTGTCGACCACACATACAAATAATCTTTCTTCATTTGTATCGTTATCAGATTTCCCCGTAGTAAAGGCTTTATACTTCTTTGAATATACCGCAACCCTTCCTTTATTCGACAATATCCTTATAATTTCTTCATCAGATATTCTGGCATTACTTCTTCCATCAGCGCTATCTCCGGTATTGTTATATGACAAAATAATATATTTGCATTTTAACTTATTTACAAGATCTTCAAATGCTGCTGCTGCCTCTTTACCACAGTACTTACTCTTTAACGCGCTCCTATCCATCTTCTTGGCAACACCTACAACTTCCGGTTTTTCCCATTTTGCGATATTTTCAAGAACATGATATAAATCACAGTAATTTCTGCTATTATACGGTGGATCGCAATATACACAGTCTACTTCTGGAAAGCTATCTTCCATAATAAGTTCATTTGAATCACCATTATAAAAGACATTCTTCTTCTTTGATTTTTTACTTAAATCTAGCGGAATAAACTCAATGAAACGCTCAAATTCAACACCCTTTCTATATGCGTCATAATGGCCACAAGTATTTGCAACCCTATCCATCGCATATAAAATGACTGTGATTAGTATTGCTCTCTCTCTTTGATTCAGCTCCCCTTTAAGAAAAATTGTCTCGATGTATTCTCTTGCATACCCGATTTTTTTACAATCGGAATATGAAAAATATGTATCTCCGAAATTAATGGACATATAGTTATCATCCAGTTCATCAGGATTCAACTTATTAAACATATCTATAATATTGTCGATTTTCTTTTTATCTATTTTATCCTTTGCCATGAACGCTACATGCGCCAGATAATTACTATAAAGAATATCGTTAGTGACAACTCGCATTCTGTCCATGAAATGGTATGCTACGACTCCTGTTCCTGCAAAAACATCAAACAAGGACTCAACACCAGGACAATGTTCTTCTATCGTTTCTTCAATAAAATCCAGCAATTTATATTTATTGCCCAGATATCTTCTATTTTGAATATTAAGCATTTGCTTTTTCTCTTTTCCCATTGTCTTTATTCTTTGATCATCAGGCTTAGGAGTATCCTCTGGTATAAGCCATGTTTTACCTTTTTTAAAGGCTCCCTCAAGACGACCTTCGCTACATAAAAGAGAAATTCGTCTGGCAGAAATATCCCATTTTTCAGCCATTTCAGTTGATGTTAAAAGCATATAATTCCTCCATTCTCCTTATGCAACTATTATATTCTTTTATCTGAATAATATCAATCACTTTTTATATTAGCATCCATTTTTCATAGGTGTTAAAAAAAGGTAAACTATTCGCGCACGTCTTAGGTGCCTCAATTTTTTACCCCCCTCTTGAAAATCAGAGTTTTATATACATTTTTTCCTGCTAAAAACACAGGTACATATTCTTCGAAAAAGCCCTGAAACCCGCTTAAACTGGGGCTTTACGCGATAACAAGCAAACAGTCTCAACGTGTGGTGTTCCAGCAAACATATCCACAAGTGCAGCCTTAACAACTTTATATCCCTTTTCTTTTAATATCTCAAGATCCCTTACAAGACTTGTTGGCTTACAAGAGATGTATACCATATTATCAACACCATAGTTAATAATCTTATCAAGTGCTTTAGGATTAATTCCCTCTCTTGGTGGATCAAGAACTATAAAATCCGGTTTATCAGTTATTCCATCAATAACTTTAAGAACGTCACCTGCTATAAATTCGAGATTATCAAGTCCATTAAGTTTTGCATTAACTTTAGCCGCCTCAACAGCCTCTTCAACAATCTCAACGCCAATAACTTTTTTTGCAACCGGTGCAAGTATCTGTGCTATCGTACCAGTTCCACTATATAAGTCAAATATCACTTTATCTTTAGTATCACCGACATATTCTCTTGCTTTGCTATATAATACTTCTGCACCAAGCGAGTTAGTCTGAAAGAATGAAAACGGTGTTATCTTGAATTTAAGTCCTAAAAGTTCTTCATAGAAAAACTCTTGTCCATATAATACTTCTGTTCCTTCATTAATAACAGCATCTGCAAGCGAATCATTATTAGTATGAAGTATTCCAACAATCTTACCTTCAAGAGTAAGTCTGTTAAGTTCTGTCACAAGCTGTGTCAGATCATGATTTTCACTTGTAGTTGTTACAAGATCTATTAATATCTCTTTTGTCTTAACAGCTTTTCTAACTATAAGATGTCTAAGATATCCTGTATGCTGCATCTTATGATAAAAGTCAACTTTTCGCTCTGTAAAATAATTAAGTACACACTCTAGAATCTTATTATAATCTGTATCCACAATCTTACAGTGTGAAACTGTCACAATATCATGAAAGCTACCTCTTTTATGCATTCCAAGTGCAAGTGGTCCATCTTTTACTTCATCACCAAAAGAGAATTCCATCTTATTTCTATATGCAAGATGCTTAGGACTTCCAAGTATTCCCTCAAATTCATAATCACTTATCACCGAATCTAAAAGGCTCTTAACCTGTCCTTCTTTTATCTTAAGCTGTTCTTCGTAAGGTAATGACTGATATGTACAACCACCACATATACCAAAGTGTTCACATACATCTTCTACAGTCTCAAGTGGCGATTTTTCAACAACTTCTACAAGTCTTCCTTCACACTTATCTTTACGCATCTTAGATATTGTATATCCAACCTTCTGTCCCGGTATTGCATTTTTAATTATAACTTTTCTATCTTCTGCATAAGTCACTGCCTTATTTGGAAAATCAACTCTTTCAATTACACTTTCAAAATACTGTCCTTTTTTCATATAAATCCTTTCACTCATACACTTATCTAGACATTTACGAAACTTACATTTTCAAACATTCAATTGAAAACTTTACTATATTATAATCAATCTTCTTTATAAAATCATAGTTTCACAATTACCTAATATCTTTATTATCCATTTTTACATATTTGCATAGTAGTATATACGACAAAAATCCTCACTGTAAAGTAAGGATATATGTCTTTAGTATATACTACGTTATCATTTTATTCATCAACATTAAAGTGAATTATGTTACATTAGAATTGTCTATTCTCTTCATCATTTTTCTTATCTTTTGCCTTAACTGGCTTGAACAGGATTCTTCCAAGTAATCCAGCACCACCAAAGATAAGAACAAGAACTCCTGCCCATTCAAACAATGACATTGTTGAAAGATACATTCTTGTTGATGCAACAACTGCTGCTATTATTAACAAAATTGTGAGTCCAAGAAAGACTTTACATCCAAATGACTCTGGTTTTACAAAGCATAATACAACAGCAATTATAAATGGAACTATTACCATTCCTGAATTAACACCAAACCCTCCAAGTGTAAATCCTGAAAAAAAGCTGCTTGATACATTAACTTTTGTTGAAAACCAATAAAGTCCTACAACAAGCATTGCAAGTCCACCAAGGAACTCTAACAATTCATTTTCCTGTTTCTTATTATTCATTATATTCTCTCCTCTGTATCTTTATATCCATATCTAAAATTTATTTACTTAGTATCTTAATATATAACCACTAAAAAACTAATGCATTTTTCATAAAAATACCGCGTAACCTGATATAATCATCATACACGTCAGGCCCGCGGTAATTCTTAACTACTCTTCTTCGTCTTCGAATGATGGTCCATCTTCTTCGTCATCTTCATCATCAAAAAAGTCATCATCGAAATCGTCTTCATCAAAGTCATCTTCAAAATCTTCAAGGTAATCTGGTGTAAAATATCTGTAAACTGCATATGCAATTCCTGCAACTGCAGCTATAGCACCTATTACTGCCAATACCCAAAGAACAGCATTCTTATGTTTCTCTTCCTGCTCTTTTTTATTAAGCAACTCATTCAATTTTGAAGTTGTAAGTAACTCCTCCAACTTATTCATGGGCAATGCACATCCTTTCCTCATAAATCGAAATCTTCTTAATATATAATATATATTATACCACCAAACATGTAATTTTACTATAAATTTTTTAGCATTTTACAAGTTTAGCAAATGAAGCAAACATTTTCTTAGTTCCAGCAGTATCAAAATCAACTGTAACTTCGTAATCTCTGCCACCATCTTTTATATCGACAACTTTTCCGATTCCAAACTTAATATGCTTAACATTATCACCAATACCATAAGATAATGTCGCTTTATTGCCTGAAGGAGTCTTATCAAATATATTACTTGATGAAAGACTTGAATAGTTAGTCCTTACTGGTGTTCTTACTGGTGTATTTCTCTTAAATACACTCTCATCTTTTATAACTCTATTTTCTTTAGAGACTCTTCTCTCAGATGTCTCTTTTCCATCAACTTTCAAAAGGTTACGTGGAATCTCTTTAACAAATCGTGACACTTTATTATACTGTGTCTCACCACGAATCATTCTCTGTTTCGCAGCACTTAAGTTAAGTTCCTTCATAGCTCTTGTTATTCCAACATAAGCTAACCTTCTCTCTTCTTCAAGAGCATTTGGATCTTCAGAAGTTATAGTCATATAACTTGGAAAAAGACCATCCTCAAGTCCGGCAAGATATACAACCGGATACTCAAGTCCCTTAGCACTATGAAGTGTCATAAGTACAACTCTGTTAGTATTCTCATCAAGGTTATCTATATCTGCAACAAGTGCAACCTCTTCAAGAAATCCACTTAATGTTGGTTCTTCTGCTGTATCATCATAGTTCTTAGCTTTAGTTATAAGTTCATTAATATTCTCAACTCTCTGTTCAACTTCATCTTCTGTCTCTGTATCTTTCAGATATTGTATATAGCCTGTATCTTCAACAACATCTTCAACAAGTTCTGTAACGCTATATACAGAAGCTTTACTTCTTAACATCTGAATCATATTAGTAAAAGGTTCAATCTTTGATGCACCTTTTGATATAGTAGATATATTTCTTGCATCTCTAAGAGCATCGTAGAAACTTATCTCATTCTCATCAGCATATATTGAAACTCTGTCAATAGTCGTCTGTCCAATACCACGCTTAGGTACATTAATAATTCTCTTAACTGCAACATCATCAGTAGCATTATCTATTGTCTTAAGATATGCAAGGATATCCTTAATCTCTTTTCGTGCATAGAAATTAACTCCACCAAATACTCTATATGGAATATTATTCTGAACAAATTTTTCTTCAAGTGCTCGTGACTGTGCATTTGTTCTATATAATATTGCTATATCCCTATAATCATATTTTCTTTCTTCCACCTTAGTTTTTATATCACTTACGATACCATTGGCTTCATCAAATCCAGTATTATATGCAGTAAAATTAATCTTCTCGCCTTCGCCATTATCAGTCCATAAAGTCTTTGACTTTCTCCCATAATTATTACTTATAACCTGATTGGCAGCATCAAGAATATTCTGTGTTGAACGATAATTCTGTTCAAGTTTTATAACATGTGCATCATTAAATATCTTCTCAAAATCAAGAATATTATTAATATTTGCACCTCTAAATCCATATATAGACTGATCATCATCACCAACAACGCATAGATTTCTATATTTACCGGCAAGCAGACTTATAAGCTTAAACTGTGCTGTATTAGTATCCTGATACTCATCAACCATTATGTACTTGAATCGTTCCTGATATGACTCAAGCACATCTGGATTCATTCTAAACAATTCAACAGTCTTAAATATCAAATCATCAAAATCCATTGCATTATTACTCTTAAGCTGTTTTTGGTATTCACTATATGCCATTGCTATTTTTTTCATACCAAAGTCATTCTGTGTTTCTTTTAAAAACTGTTCTGCTCCTATAAGTTCATCCTTACAGGCTGATATCTTGCCAAGAATTGCCTTTTCTTTAAGATTTTTAGTATCAATCTGAAGTTTTTTGCATACTTCTTTCATAACAGTTTTTTGATCATCTGTATCATATATTGTAAAAGAATTCGTATAACCAATTCTGTCTGCGTATCTTCTTAGTATTCTGACACACATGGAATGGAATGTGCTAACCCATACACTTTCAGCACCAAATCCAATCAGATTATCAACTCGCTCTCTCATCTCTCCGGCAGCCTTATTAGTAAAAGTTATCGCTAGTATATTCCATGGATTAACACTTTTCTCTTCAATAAGATATGCTATTCTATGAGTAAGCACTCGTGTTTTACCACTTCCTGCACCTGCTAATATCAGTAGTGGTCCTTCTGTTAAAAACACAGCTTCCTGCTGTTTATTATTTAAGCTGTCATATATGCTCATCTGTTCCAATTCCCTTCTGCATCTTATTTAATATCTTACTATAATACGATGTCAGTTTTAAAAGTTCAAGTGCTTTATGATTTTATTTTTATTCATATACAGTTACTAATAGCAATTATACTAACTTTTGACCACATTCTGAACAGAATTTTGCTCCATTAGTAGGTGTACCACAATTAGGGCAGAACTTTGGTGCTGTACCATTACCAGCCGGCTGCTGTGATGTCTGCTGTGGTTGATTCTGATTCATATTCTGGTTAGGCATCTGCTGATTATAACCCTGATTCATCATATTGTTATTATACATATTGTTAACCATCTGCTGCCCCATCATCATTCCCATCTGCATACTTGCCATATCAACTGCAGCTCCAGTTCCTCTCTGTCCGCCTTTTGACATAGCATCTGTAACTGCAAATGCCTGATATCTAGCCATATCGCCTACCATAGACTGTGATGCAGCCTTAGCCTGCATATCCTGAACTTCTTTTGGATATGTAAAACTAGAACAATTAAATGCTGTACATGTTAATCCTCTCTTTATTAACTGCATATCAAGATCAGTCTTAATACCATCTGCAATCTCGATTGAGTTCATCTGAAGATTAAACATATCTTTACCTTCTCTTGTAATCCACTTCATGAGTAATGGATCAAGCATTGATAATACATATTCTCTTATATCCTCAACTGTATACATTCTCTTTATTCCTGCAAGAGATTCAATAAGCTGAAGATAGTCATTGACTTTAACATCAAATGTACCAAAGGCTCTTATTGGCATTCCACCTGGAAGCCCAGGTGCTGGAATACTTATTGCATTCTTAGTTCCCCATTTAACATTAAAGATCTTAGTATTAATAAATAATACTTCTGCTCTCATTCCACTATTAAAACCAAACTTGAATCCTTTTAATGTTGAAAGAAAAGGTATGATATCTGACTCAATATCAAAACTTCCCTCATCAGTAAAGATACCTTCAACTTTACCATTATACATAAATATGGCATCCTGTCCCTGTCTTATAACAAGTTTACTGCCTTTTTTTATTTCTTTGTTTGACCATTTCCAAAAGATTATATCATCTCTATATTCTTCCCATTCTACTACATTTGCAAACTGACCACCTAAAAATCCCATTTTTACGCCTCCTGTTAATCATATTAATTATTTGTATCTATTCTCTATTAATACTTATTTTGATTTCACTCTCTGTTTATACCATACTCACATTTTATTCTATAATACAATATCTTCGTTCTCCAGATAAGTATTCTCATAGATCATTTCTGCCTCTTTAAGATAATCATCTTCATATCTCATATTTGATTCTTCCAAATATGCATATTGTGTATCAGTAACAGCTTTACCACTATCAGTCTTACTTCCACCTTCTGAGTAGAAATATATACCTATAATAACAGCTAATATAGCCGCAATTATTATACCTATTTTTACAAAACTCTTAGGATAATCTCCTTTTATCTTTCCATTTTGACCATTTATTACCACATTATAATTCTTGCCTTTATAGTTATATGATGTTGTATATACTGGAACTATAATATGCTTATATGATTCATTGCTAAAATCCGCTCTTAGATGAATATCCTTAACATCATCATACCTTCTTAAAACATCCTGCCTTGCCATATTTCTTAACTGACTATTCATATCGGCAACTGCTTGATGATGTGCAGTATCCAGATCCACACTATAACATTCTGATATATATCCTGATATATATTCCGGAGAATATGATGCAAGTTCCTTTGTATTGTAAGGTTCAACACTTTCTAGTAAAAAAGCTTTATCACTTTTTACTGCTTTAACAAGCACATCATCAAAGAACTTATCAACATGACCTCTTGTATGATACCAATCAGTCTCCGTCTTAGTCTGTGTATTTCCATCTTTGTCTTTATATGTAACAGTTCTATGTTTTCCACCCATAGCTGTATAATCTGCTTTAGCTTTAGCATCGAATGTCCAATATGGAAGATATACGCCTTGTATCTTATCATTTTGATAAAGATTCTTTAAAGCATTAGGTGCTAACCATCTTCCATTAACCCATTTTCTAAATATATCATTTACATGATTCTGATCTATCGCAAATGGTATAATACCATCAGGAATAATTGAATCAAGCTGTCTCTGTGATAATACATACTGCGAACCACAATATGGACATTCTACAGCTGTTATATTCTTACCTACTTCTATTACTGCACCACATCCGGTACATTCCATTGTTGTTGTTGGTTTCTCTTCCGGCTTTAATGTTCTACGTGCCTCAAGTGTAAGCTTATGCTCTACAATACTATCCTTATCATTAGCTATCTCTATCTCTGTATTACAATTAGGGCATTTTAATTTTTTACTTGCTACATCATATACCATTACACTACCACATGCTTCACAGCGGTATACCTGTTCTTCCATACACATTCAACTCCCATCTCATATTTTTATATCTCGTATATTATATATCGTATTTTTGCCACAAAACATCGTACTTTTAGCACAAAATAGCACTCTTTCGTCACAAAAAGGAATCTGTAAGCAGACACTTACAGGTTCCTTTAATGATATATAACTTAATTAATTATTTACCAAGCTGAGCTTTTAATGCTGCTAATTCATCATCTACTTCAGAATCACTTGTAGATGGTGTATCATATTTGCTTGCTAAATCATCTATTGATGTCTCCTGTGCTGAAGAGTTTAACTCAGACATTGCGTTTGCTTCATCAAGCATCTTGTTTGCTTTTTCTTCCATTCTTGCAAAAGCTGAAAGGTTATTAGAAGCTCCAACTCCAGAAGCTCCAATTTTATTAATCTTCTGCTGTGTCTTTGCTGCTGCAACTTTAGCTTTAATGGCATCTCTTCTTGCATTAAGATCATTAATATCTGCTACAAGTTTATCATGCATCTGTCTCATCTTAGTTGCATTCTCTGCTGCAAGCTGATATGTCTGCTGTAGTGAAGCCAATTTGTCTGTATATATCTTCTTCTGTGCCAAAAACTGACGAGCATCTGCATCATTACCTGCTGCAACTGCTTTTTCTGCATATGTCTGCATCTTTGTTATATTAGCTGTACATTCATCTAATGCTCTTCTTGCTCTTGTCTCTTCTGCCATTACTGAAGCAGTTTCTGCTTTTACTTTACCTAAATCACTCTCTAAATTTCTCAGATACTGATCTATCATTTTTTCTGGATCTTCTGCTTTATCCAATAATGCATTAATATTAGCTGACATAATGTCTTTAAATCTTGTCATAATTCCCATATTCTTTATCCTCCTTGTGTTTAACACGCTTTTTACAATTATTATTATATTACACCGACTATCAAAAGTCACTAGATATTTCTGCACTTAACCATATATAATATAGCTTAAAATGCACTTTACTTATTATCGCTAACAGCAATCTTGCTTAACTTACTATTAACTTTTTACCACTAGTTATGGCTATTAATGTTCTTTTTAGTTCTTCACTACTCTTTTAGTTATCCATTATTCTCTTTTCTTCTTTTCTTTACTAGTAGCTCTAATTATTCTTTGTTTAATATCAGTCATTTTAATTACTCTTTGTTCAATACTAGTCTTTGTCTATATCATTAGTTCTATCAATTACTAGTCTTTACTACAATATTCTCTCTTTATCACACTCTCTTTCTTTTTATACTACATAGGTAGTTAACAAATACAGCCAATTGATATTGTCATTTTTAACCTATATTAGTTGAACCATTCTTACATATTTTAGCATACACATTCTAAAAATCCCCCCCCTTTTAGGGGGGAATTTAATTAATTTTATTGATTTTGATTTTAACTTTTTGTTGTCATATGGTTTTTAATACTATATAATGTAATAACGAGGTGATAAAAAATGAATTTTGAAAAAAATAATTCTGATTATGTT
This sequence comes from Lachnospiraceae bacterium, assembly GCA_045125095.1. Lineage (GTDB taxonomy): Bacteria > Bacillota > Clostridia > Lachnospirales > Lachnospiraceae > JBGVMW01. Next base: position 3,425 of record JBGVMW010000309.1, on the reverse strand, counting down.
AAACAACTAATTAAAAAACTTTCAGAAATTGAATATATTAAACCTGGAGATATACCTAATATAGATTTATATATGGATCAGGTGACTACATTTATGGATTCACATCTTGCTCCACTTAAACGCCATGAGCAGGATAAGATTCTAACTAAGACTATGATTAATAACTATGCTAAGAATAATTTACTTCCACCACCAGTTAAGAAGAAATATTCTAAAGAACATTTATTGATTTTAATTTTTATCTACTATTTCAAAAATATATTATCAATAAACGATATACAAAGCCTTCTCAATCCTTTAACTGACAAATATTTTAAAACTGATGCAGCTCCTTCACTTGAAGAAATATATCAGGAAGTATTTTCGCTTGGGAGATCACAGATTGTTGCTTTATCACGTGATGTTATTGATAAATATAAAATGGTAGATGAACATTTTTCATCAAAAAAAGAAAAAGCTTCTAATTCTGATATAGATAACAATCAAGAACAATCATCTGATTTTGATACATCATCTGAAACGTCATCTGATGATAGTCAATTTTTAAAACTTTTTTCATTTGTATGCATGTTAAGCTTTGATGTATATATTAAAAAACAGATGATTGAAAGTATAATCGATGATTTGTCTATGTTTAATCATTCTAAAAAAGATGAAAAAAACAAAGATAAATCAAAAAAAGACTAAATAACTAAATTACCTTTTACAAAGAATATCAAAGATAATAACTAGCCAGATTTTAATAGTAAATACTAACTTCATTGTAACTCAAGATAATAACTATCTAGACTTTAACATTGAATACTAACTTCTTTGCGACTCAAGATAATAACTATCTAGACTTTAACATTGAATACTAACTTCATTACGACTTAATCTTCAATATGAAGTTCAAAAAGGAAGGATGACTTTTACAATTCAAAGTCATCCTTCCTTTTTTATGCTTGCAAACTTAATTGCCAGACACTTCTTTCCTTGCTATTTCTGACAATGCATATACATTGTCTACTTTACGCATTTATAATATCTTTCTACTCTTCCTGTTCTGGTGTTCTTGCAAATACCATATCATAACCATCATTACCATAGTTAAGTGAACGATTAACTCTGCTGATTGTTGCTGTTGAAGCACCTGTCTTCTCAGCTATCTCTAAGTAAGTCTTGTGATTACGAAGCATTCTTGCTACTTCATATCTCTGTGATAATGATAATAATTCATTTACAGTACAAATGTCCTCAAAAAATGCGTAACACTCTTCAGTTCCATTAAGGCTTAAAATTGCCTCGAATAAATGATCAACTGCTTCTGTTCTGATTTTTTTGCTCATACTAATTTCTCCTTTTTTGTCAAAATTATATTATTCACTAAAACCCATTACTATTTTAACATACTAAAGTTTTAAAGTAAACTGCTTTTATGCTTATTTATAAAATTTTTAAGTTTTTGCAATGATGTATTTATAATAAGTTCTTCTGGAAAATTCTCTTCCTCAAGCATATCATATGCTAACTTATGTTCACCAACGTAAGATATATGATGTGCATCACTGCCAACAACTATCGGAACTCTTTTTTCCTTACAGATTCTTATCATCTCTTTATCATTTTCAATTGGATCTACTCTTGATCCTCCAGGCCTTAATGAACTATTATTAAGTTCTAATAATGTACCTGTTGCTTTTGACGCTTCTACTACTTGTTCAAAGTCTATCTTAAATCTATTATCATCAGGATGTCCAATTATATTAATATATGGATTCTCCATGGCTTTTATCAACGCATTTGTATTCTCTTCTATAGTTCCCGGTGCAATACAAGGAACATGAAAACTTGCAATTACTATGTCAAGTGTACTTAATACTTTGTCTGACAAATCAACATGTCCATCATAATCAATTATATTAAGCTCAGTTCCAAAAAGAACTTCGATACCTTCATATACACTTCTATCAATCGCTTTTAAATTTGTAAAATAAAACTCATGACATGTACCAGGCATCTTAGGCGCATGGTCCGTTATTGCAATCGCCTCAAGACCTTTTTTCTTAGCCGCTTCTACCATCTCGGTTATTGTATTATATGCATGTCCGCTCGCAATAGTATGTGTATGAGTATCTAATACATATTTCATTATTTATCCCTTCTTTCATTATCAAACTCTTTAATCATATGTTATTATCTACCTAAATCTAATCAAAGAACTTATTAATAACATGTGTTATTCCTTCATCATCATTAGATAAAGTTATGAAATCAGCGACTTTTTTTACTTCATCCTTAGCATTAGCCATAGCAACACCAAGGCCCGCATACTCTATCATGGATATATCATTATATCCATCACCACAAGCTATCATCTCTTCCTTAGTATATCCAAGATATCTCAATAAATCGTCTAAAGAAGTTGCTTTATCTATATTCAGTGGCACACATTCTAAAAAAAATGCTTCCGAACGATATACAGTAATCTCGCCCTCTAATCTATCTTTTATATTTTTTTCAACTTCAGCCAAATATTCTCCATCACCTGTTATCAAACACTTGTTAACCGGATAATCTATATATTGTTTAAATGAATCTACCTTTCTTATCGGCATCTTATTAATTCTAGCCTCTATCTCAAGATATTTATCATCTGGAATCTCTGAGATAATAGCATCTTTATCATACGAAAGAATATTAACATTATATTCTTTTGATAAATCATATAATTTAGGAATAATATTTATTGGTAATGTCTGGTCGTGAATCACTGTATCTGTATTACACTCTATTATTCTCGCCCCATTAAATGCAAGAATATATCCACCGTATTTTTTAAGTTCAAGCTGTTCTGCTATTGGCTGTATTCCTGCTACAGGTCTACCTGATGCTAATACTACTTTTATTCCTGACTCCATCAATTTAATTAATGCCTGTTTGGTATCAGGTGTTATCTCTTTTTTGCTATTGGTAAGGGTTCCATCTATATCCAAAACCAAAACCTTATATTTCATATAAACCGCCTTTCTAGAACGTGAATTAATATTCGCCACCAGAAACTATAGTACCGTTTCTCGACATACCGACTTAGTATACCACATCATTTTTAAAAAATCTCTATATATTTTATACAATTTTACCTATGTTTTTTTGTGCAAGTATATGATTTTTACAATACTCATAATCTTCTATTCTAAAATGCACTTCAATAGACACAAAAAAAAGACCTTACGGTCTTTAATATATTACATTGTATTATATTATATATTATAAACTCAAAACTACACGCTGAAATTATATCTTTTTAGAATCCTTTTTCTGAGGTTAACCTCTTTTCTTGGTTAAGTCCTCGACCTATTAGTAACAATCAGCTGCACGTGTTACCACGCTTCCACCTTTGTCCTATCTACCTTGTCGTCTTCAAGGGGTCTTACAGCTTGCGC
>JBGVMW010000308.1:0-1890 GCA_045125095.1 Lachnospiraceae bacterium | reverse complement strand
ATATCCATCACGAACACGTTGAACATCTGCACTTCGTAGATGCGTCCATCCGTATTTATTATCGGTATAACTTCCATTAATACCTACTAAATCATATAAGTCAGCCACACTTACCATTCCGTAATTATCGATCAAATCTTGCATACGATCTAAAACCTCTTCGGCTTCACGACGTGTATCTAGAATAATATCATCATAATCATATCCTCGACTTCGAGTTCGTGCTCCTCGTTCATAGTCTCGTTCACGTTCATAGTATTTTGTATAGGAAACACGAGATTCATTTCGGCTACGGTTTTTAGATTTCGCTTCACCGTATAATAACATGTCAATACCGCTTGATACCATTTCAGAAATGGCTTTCTTAGCAGCTGGTAACAAGACTTCTTGAATAATATAATCTTTAACACTATGAACATCTTCTGAGATAAATGCATCCGCTAATTTTCGAACTTCATTTTTACGACGAGGTTTACCAGCCGCTACTTGTTGCACTTTTTTAGCAGGAGCTACTTCTCTAGAAGCTTCCTCTTTGCTTTTGTGTGAATTACCTTGGTACTCATTCATAATTAACATCTCCTTTAAAAATTTTTTATTTAAAAAATAAAAGAAAAAGAAGAGATCGGATTCGAACCGACGACACATGCCTTTTACAGCATTGCTCTACCAACTGAGCTACTCTTCTTTCTCATAATAGTACTTGTAAATTTCGCGTATTACATAAAACGATCGAATCCGTATTGAGGTGGATTATCGAAATGCATCACAATACATGGTTCATCATTTTCAGAAATAGTTGAGCTAAATGAAACTTCAATCATTCCTTTCGAAATATCCCAACCTTGTTCGTAACCAATATCAGTGGCTTTCATTCCGAGTTCGTAATAGAATTCGTTCAATGATAAGATGTTGTCGTTCAATAGCTTGTAGTTCATCTCGTTTACCACTTTCTGAATTCTGTCGATGTCTGATTTGAAGTAACGTCCGGATAGCATATCGTAACATAAGTAATCTCCTTTCCCCAAACAAGTTACAATGGGTTGAGCATCCACTCGATCTTGGGCAATCGAATCTCGAATTTCTTTTTCTTTTTCTTCACCAACGACTTCTACGACTTTATTACGGTATTCCAATAATGCCGATTCAGATAGTTTGTAAGCTCCAGCTAGCATAGCCCCACGTTTATTCTGAGTTGTAGTTGCGGCAATAATACAAGCTGCAGAAGTACAATATCCAATGGTTGCTGGAATATAGCATTTCCAAGTCTTTTTAACTTTCTCGACAGTTGTTAACTCTTCCTCTTCTTGAGCTAAAATATCAAGAGCTTTGGGTGTCGCTTTGACAGCCAACACGGTACTTGTCAACATTCCAGCTAATCCTATCCCCACCAAAATCTCAGGACTTTTTTCTGACACCTTGCTAATCACATTATTTCTAACTTCTTTGAAATCCATAACAATACCTCCTAAATATAAATATTTTGAAAAGCAAAAGAACAAGCCGTTGTGGCTTATTCTCCTTGATTAAGATTAGCTAATTGTTCGGCGATAGCTTTTGCTACTTTTTCATTAACGACCTCTTCTAGTTTTTTATCATTAGCGTAATTCGTAAGCATTGAACCTGCTACTGCAAACGCACTACCTAATAATGCAACCACTTGAACAGTATCGATTTTGAAATTTTTCATAAAAAACACTCTCCTTTAAATTATTTAGTCTTTCTCATAATAGCACTTGTAATTTTCGCGTACTAATAAGTAAACACTTCGTAGTCAGCCGAAGGGTCCATATTGAATTTTAACGATAAGGCTGGTATACCATCAGGTGTTTCGATTTCTTCGAATAATAATTCGATCCATGAGAATCCTAAGCATTCCCAATCTTTAAATGC
>JBGVMW010000307.1:0-5993 GCA_045125095.1 Lachnospiraceae bacterium | reverse complement strand
CGAATACGATATGGGCATGATAATTCGGCTTAAACCACTTTTCACCGACTTGGAAACTCTCCCTATCCCCGGTTTTGGGTTGTCCACTAAGCCAGTGTCCCTCGTCCTTATGCAGGAAGATTTGGAGCGGTGTAATACCCCAGCGTCTCTGGCACTCCTCACCAAACTTTCGTACATCTGCCAGTGTTGTATCTGGTCTGATGAGCAATACTCCCTCACGGATTGGAGAACATCCAGCCACTTTTATAATCTTTCCATTCTTTCCCTTGCGCTCACGCTCCTTTTCCTGCATCGCTCGTCCGGTCTTTTCCTTGACCATCCGTTTGATGCTGTCATAGTGCGCCTGCAGGTCAGGACTGCCGAAGCCCGGGTTTATCCACTGCTCGTTATTGGAAGTCAGTTCGGGTACAATGTAGATTCTGGACTCGCCGATATTGCGCATGTACTCGGCAGTTCTCCGGTTATGAGCCCCGCTTGATGTCACTCTGCAGGGTTTGATATGTATGCTTGATTTTGTTGCCATATTCTTAAAATTTGATTTGGATTGTTGATGAAATCTTCTGTTGTCCGCTCATAACCGCACAGGGTTCTTAGGGGTGCAACCCATAAGCGGAGATTGCAAAGAGAGGGGCACTCTTTGCTCGGGGTTCTTAGGGGAGAAACGCCCTGAGTGGGTCATTAGGGCAAAGCCCTAATCCCCTCGGGAGAGCCCACAACTACGAAAGCGAAGCGTGTAGTTATAGTGGGCTATAACCGAAAGCCGTTTTTCTTTTTCGGTGGTTGGCTGCGCACCCCTTTTGCAGATTGAACTTGCCTGTTTCTTTCAGTCTGTTTCTGTAAGTATTCGTTCAAGTCCTTGCATCCGCTGTATGTCTGCGAAGCGTCACGGATGTATAAGTCCCTGCCGTATTCCTTATAGATTTGCTGCATGGCTTCCATTCCTGCACGGTCATTGTCAAAGAAACAGTGGATGCGCTCATAGCTTCCCAACGGATAGATTGCTTTGGAAACATTGGCTACTGAGTTCAACACCATATAATCTTGCCTGTCCAGTTCGGGATATTTCGGGCAATTCTCCAATCTCAAAGTAAGAAATGAAAGATAGTCCATAAATCCCTCAAACACATAACATGTTTCCCTCGCTGTTCCCGGCTGTTTGATATGAGAAATCTCTTTCGGTGCGATGCATCCCTTGAAATACTGGTTGCGGATTTCATACCCACCCGACACATTGGGAAAGGCGATGGCGAAATACCGTTTGCCATTATGGGTGAAGTGCGCTTCACTGCATTCTCTTTTCGCCATTGCAATGTTTATTCCCCTTTCCTGCAAATAAGCAAGCAGGGCAGGAGAAGAAAGCGGTACAATCTCCAGTTGTTGAAAACTTGGCTCGGAAGATGATTGCTTGCCAAAAGAAAAAGACACGGGGCGAATACGGGGTGTCTGTTCTTCGATTTTTTGCAAGAGGTAAGGCACATGGTCGGAACAATAAAGTTCCTGTGCCAGTGCGATGATATTCCCACCTTTGCCGAGTGCAAAATCATACCATTGGTTACGTTCTGTATTTACCTTGAACGATGCTTCCGTTTCTTCCCTTAGTGGTGACTTATACCACAGGTTTATGCCCTGTTGTTTGACGGGTGAAAATCCTAAACTGTGCAGATAATCCGCTATTTTGATTTGTTTCGCTGTCTGTATATCCATAAGACGATAGGTTTAATGATAGTTGAATTGGTTTATTTTCTCTTTTCGCCCGTACCTCTTTATGAAGTACGGTCTGTATAATCACTTCACTTTATTTTCGTATATATAGAGTACGGTAATAAAGTGAAGCGGTTTTGCCACATTTCGCAACCACTTCGCTTTATCCCTAATATATAGACCCCCGGAATAAAGTGAAGCGATTGCAAGGTGTGGGCTAATAGTGGAAGTCGGGCATGAACGTGTACTTTCTGCCGTTCTCCTGCACTATCATTCGTTTGTTCCGAAGCATGGTGATGAGCGATACCGCCTTTTTGTGGTTCAACTTTACCCCCACAGACACATAAGTCTTAATTAAGGTGTCCTCCAGTTCCTTGTAGCCATATTCCTCTTTCAGCCCGAAAACTGCTTCCAATGCGATGCGGTGCTGCTGTTCGGTGATATGCCTGTAAGGGTCGAACTTTTCCTCTTCCGGTCTTCCCGGTTTCTTGGTTTCGGGCTTGTAACCCTCCAACAGTTCAGGTATGGCATTGTCATTGATGCGAAATGAAAAAGGCTCGAAGTCCATTGCCCGTATGTGCATGGCTGAAACATTGCTTATATCTCCATTGCTCTTGTCCTTTTCCACAAGAAGGACAGTTTCAGCCTTGTTGTTCAGTTCCGTACCGATATGCCCCCTTGCGTTCTCATCGCCCTTGTTTTGGTGGAGTATCGTGTGGATATGTATCTGCCTGTCGTCCGTCCACTGCATCAGCTTTGATATGATGCGTGTCGATTCACCGGGGCTGTTGATGTCATATACCATGTCACGGATGCCGTCTATGATTACAAGCCCTATGTCAGGCGTATTGTAAATAGCCTGCTCTACAATCCTGATACGCTGTTCGGGCGTGTATTTCCTCAAAGCAAGAAATTCCAGATGCTCATTGTCCCTGTCATCTGGAAGCCCAGCCATCCGTAAAATACGTTTCATGACTTTCAGACAATGATAAGGACTTTGTTCCGTGTCCACATACAGGATTTTCCGTTTCTCTTCGGGTAGTTCCGCCACATATCTTAGCACTGTACCATTCTTCAATGCTGCCGCCACGATAGCCGACACATTGAAAGTCTTTTTGCTTTTGGCTTTGCCGATTGATGCACTGAAATTACCCAGTGTACCAATGACCGAACCTTGCACTTTTAGAATCTCAGGTGCTTTCTCATAGATTTTCGACAGGCTCAGGCGTGAGGCTTGCCAAAGGATTACGGCTTCTTCCGCCGATATTTCTTTTATATCTTTCATATAATCCATAAGTACACCTCCCGTTATTTTCGTCCTCCGGTTTTCTTTCCAGCCAGTTCAAGGGCAAGTTCCGCATCCACGATAATCTTGCGCCCTATTTGCGTAATGGCTTTGTCTATCTTTCCGCTTTTCTTTATACGGTTGGCGGTAGGCAGACTGCACCCGAACAATTTGGCAATGCCAAGTATTCCGTACACATACTTTCTTTCTGTGTCCGTAACGGGCTGTGGCTGCGCTTCCGTTTGGTTGGAAGCGTACTTGCTTAGAAATATGAACTCTTCGCCTGTCATCTGCCAGACGGGTTTTAATAATAACTCTTGAAGATTTGTCATCGTCCAATCTATTTAGTCGTTAAACAATCAGCCCTGCGCACTGGCTGTTATTTCTGTTCTCGAACGATGCAAAATTAGGTATGGCTGTAAGTGGTAAGGATGTGGATAATACAAATGGGATACTGCGCTATCTCATTAAATATCAGACAATAAAAATACCACTCAAAAATTAATTTGAGTGGTAAAAGTGGTAATTTCGTAGAATGTCAGGTTATATCACGAATTATCCGAATATGCTTTCCATTTCCTTTGCGAATTTCTGGTTGCTGTCACTCGGAAAATCGGAAACAGGTTCTTTGTATTTCGACCTGTAATAGCTCTCGTCAATATCCAACAATTTTAATATTTGGCTTCTCCATTCATCCCTGTATTGCTTGGATAGTTTCTCGCTCATCAGGAATATCAGGTAACACACCCGTATCTTTTCCCTTGCCTTGATTTTTAGTTTATTCTTGCAGGGGTACAGGTTTATATTGGCATAGAAATCCGCTATGGTAATGGCTTCGAACTGTTCCCCGACACAGGTTTCATGAATGGGCGAAAGCTGCTTCATGTCAAAATATTCATGTTGTCCCTCCGGGCTATTCTGTACTTCTTCTTGTTCGTTTTGCTTGACTGGTTCATCCTGCTGTTTTTCTTCCCTATCATTAGGAAGGTACTTTTTTAGGACTTCCATAAAAAGAAGACTTAGGCGGTAAACATTGCCGGAAAGGTTTTCTATATATTGAAAAGCCTCTTTCCTGTCTTGCTTTTGCAGTTCATAAAGTTTATCCAATTCTTTCTTTTCCTTGTCGTATTCAGCCTTGCAGCGTTCATATTCCTTTTCTGCCTGTATTTCTTCTTCGTCCGTATGCTCCCGAAAACCAATGAAATCATATCTGTGGTATGCGTCATTCAAAGGCTCGTGCAACTTGGTGGTAATCTCCAACTGGTCTTTAATTGCAGAATTATGCCTGTCTGCGTAGTGAAAACACACACGCTTTATGACGTCATCATTCAGCGGTTTTGTTTCATAAGCCCGTATATTTTTTTCTATTTCGATTTTCAGACTATTGAGAATCAATGTGTATTGTTCTTTCTGCTTGTCAAGTACCAGTTCAAGGATAGCGGCTTCAAAAGCCTTTGTATCATTGTGCTGCCTGTAAAAGTCGGTGATGAATTTCTGCTTGTCAAAAGAAAAAGCATAATTGGTTACCCAATCATTATATATTCTATTGAGTTCTCCATATTGGGGAATCAGTTTGTTTATTTCTCCTGCCATAGACTTCAATTTTGGGGATTATTGTCCTTGTCAAGGAAAGATGCCAGTTCTTCTTCCACCTCTTCCACACTTGGCAAAGCTGATTTCAAGTTTTCGGGTATAGCCTTGCTCAGTTGATAATCGCTGATGCCTATCGGTTGGTCGTAGCCTGTCAATGCGTATTGTGCTACCACCTCATCTTTTCCTTTGCACAGCAACAGCCCGATAGTCTTGTTGTCATTTTTTCCCCTCAGTTTGTCATCCACCACATTGATGTAGAAATTCAGTTGCCCTGCATACTCCGGTTTGAATGGAGTAGCTTTCAGTTCTACAACAATGTATGCGTGTAGCGGAATAGAATATAGAATCAAGTCGGCAAAGAAATCACTGTTACCTATTTGAAAATGCTTCTGCCGGGCGACAAAGGCAAAACCATTGCCCATTTCCAACAAATAACGGGTAACGTGCTTTACCAGCTGCTCTTCTATGTCCCTTTCGTCTGCCTTTTCTTTCGCTCCAGCCAAATCGAAGATGTACGGGTCTTTCAATAGGTAATTGGCAAGGTCGCTTTGTGGTGCTGGAAGTGTGGCTGTGAAATTGTTTACCTTGTTGTTGTTGATTTGTCTGTTATATAGGTTGTTTTCAATTTGCATTTTCAGCACATTGCTACTCCAGCCCATTTCTACAGCCTGTTTCATATACCAATATCCTATGCCTAACGGTAACGAACCGTTAAGTATGACCATTTGGCTTGCCCAGTTTATTTTGGCAACAGGGGATTTCAGGAAAACTTTTTCTATTTCCCTAATCTCCATCCTGTAAATGGCAGAAACTGTTTTCTCCACATCCTGAATTTGCGCAGGAACTTCCTGCGTAATTTCTAAAGATTGACAATCAGCGGATTGTATTTGCGCAGTAAGTTCCTGCGTAAATTGTCCGTTGTTCAGTTTCAATACTTCATCTGTAACATTCTGTATGCTTGGAACAGACAGCCTTGTGTCTGTATCAATGAAACTTCGTAGCACGTTCAACGGATATGACCGTGCAAATTGGCACATATAAGTAAGGTTACGCTCCGAATAACCTTTCTTTTCGGGGTAATTGAACCGGATAGCCTTTGCCAGTTGCTTGATGATTTTGCTTCCCCAGCCTTGCAAGTTCTGATGATACAGGATATAGTTGCCCATTTTCCAGTAATGGAACAGCATTTGCGCATTGGCTGCGGCAATCAGCCGGACTTGCGCCTGTTCTATTTCCGAACCGACGGCATGAACAAATGCGTCAAAGTCCGTTCTTCCTATATGATATTCTCTGTTATTTTCCATTCTAATGTTTATTGTTGTCGCAAATATAATTCAAATAGCTGATAATCTATGAAACTGATTGATACTTTTATAGTTGGTTAAACTTGTTCATGGCATTTGCCTTAATATCA
>JBGVMW010000306.1:0-22009 GCA_045125095.1 Lachnospiraceae bacterium | reverse complement strand
ATTCGACACCTTAATTTTACCACAACTGGATGCTCTTTTTCTATTCACTTAACAAATGAAATGCAATAAACAGTTTAAACACAGTAACTTTGTGACTTTGAGCCGCTTTCACCGTACAACGGTGAATAATTCAGGATTAGTTGTCTATTTTTTTTACGAATAGTAAAGAAAAGCGACCCAAATCGGACAAAAAATGTCTTTTCACTGATTTGGGTGAGGTAGTTTCTTATTGGTTAATTTTATTTCTTGAATTATGGTTTTAATCCCCTTTTAGTAAGATATAATGATCTCTCGGAATCTTGAGTGATCATGCCAGCGAAACTCTGGCATTGTACTTTGAAAAGTAAAGATTATTTGTGGAACGAAAAAACTGCATGGGAAATAAACATAGCTTTGACTATGTTAAAAAGTGGGGGATTTTAATAAAAAAGGAATCATTAATGAAAACCCAGCAGATAATAATTTTGACAATAAAACATATTGATATTTACCGTCTTAGTAATATATAATAAGTGACATTTGTCACTGTCATTTTATATACAGATAATGACAGATGACATCTAACAAAAATCTCAAATTATTCTTATAATAATCCTAACAAATGAACCGTAATAGAAAAAGAGGTGTTACATATGGAAAAAAATAATAAAAATCAGAATTCAATACTTTTAATGGTGGTAGGCTTTGTGTTTATTGCAATATCAGGAATTTTGTTTGCTACTACTGCATGGCAGATTTTGCCTTTGGTTGTGAAACAAATTTTTTTGCTCATTGTAACAGCAGCATTTTTTGTAGGTGCATGGAGAGCAAAGCGCAATTATAAGTTAAGAAAGACAGAAGCAGCCCTTTACTATTTGGGAACCATATTTACAGGTTTACTTGGGGCTTCCGTTTTTGGAGAATGGGGAAGTTATGGGGAATTGGCATACGACCACCCGATTGCATGGAAGATGTTTTTTGCCAACCTTGTCATGATTCTTCCAGCATGTATTCGTTTCATAGGAAGAAAAAAATGGTTTGATTATGTTGCACTTGTAGTATTTGGAGATGCTGTCATCTGGTTTGGAACAGTTACCTTTGAAGGTGGTATTGAGACTGCATCTTGCCTTTTAGCAGGAATGGTTATTCTCCTCTCTGTGGGTGATTATGTAAGGGAATATTGGATAGCAGAGAATAACGAAGGATTAAAGACAGCTTTTCTGGTAAGTTATATTATTCATATTATTTTTTACATCTGGCTGGTAGTGGTAGGAGTGCTATTTGGCAAGTTGGAGAAGGGAAGTGGATTTTTATTTGCTGTGGTATTGATGGTATCTACCCTTCTGATTTATAAAAGAAAGAAGAATACGTTCATTCGTGTGTGCAACAGTATATCCATTATGTGGACAGTAATTGCAGGTGCAGATTTTGTCAATAGTATTGCATCGGAAGACTGGCAATTATCTTTCCTTGGAGTTTTATTTGTTGGTTATGTGGTAAATGTGGTGATGGCATTGATTCTTTTCAGAAAGGAATTGTTGTATACCCAGATAGTGGTGGGGGTTGTAGCACCATTTATGCAGTTAATACCATATTCAAACCCTCAGTATTATTTTGTACATCAAGAGGGGATGTATGCAGATATCCGTTGTCTTCCATTTACATTTGTTATGGTGACTGCTTGCATTCCGTTCCTATATAAAATGAACAAAAAAGGAAGCATTGTATGGGAGACAAAAGAAAAAACATATGTAAAAGCAGCAGGATTGCAGGCCATTGCAGCCATTCTGATGATGACCACTATGGTAGTAACTAATGTTGATTACAAGGAAATGGTACGATATTTGATATTGGCAATTATATGTCTGACAGTGGCTTTGTTCCAGAAGAAAAACAGTTCAGAAAAATGTATGTTACAGATGATTGCATTGTTAGCAGCAGAGTTTGCAGCATTTAGCCAGCCATTTTTCGTTATCCCTGATGTACTTGATGTAGAGTGGTGTTGTTTATTGTATACAATAGGCGTTGTGATTTTAAGAATTGTCTGGTATCATAAAAAGAAAATAATGGAAGTTATATGTTTTATTCTGACATGTATCATTATGTTACATTTGTTGTTGAATAGTATTGTAGGCGGAGAACTGGTGAATGTAATGATTCTGGGCATTACTGGTGTAGTTATGTTGTTAGCAGGTGTTGGTTTCAATAATCGTAAATATGCAGTGCTTGCAACTGTTGTATTATTATCCATGGTGGTTTATATTACAAGACATTTCTGGTTAAGCATCGCATGGTGGATATATTTATTTGTAGCAGGCGTCATTCTGGTTCTGCTTGCAATCAAAAAGGAGAGCGAATCATAGTATGTCACTAATTTTGGGAATGGTCTATATGGCAGTCATTGGGGCGGCAGTTGTCAGCATGACAGTGCTGCTCCTGAAAGGAAAAAGAGAATCTCATAATCATATGTATATGGTTTGTCAGGGAACAGTCATCTTATGGTGCTGTTCCCAGATTTTAATTTTATTATCAGGCACGGAAACAGAGCTAAAAGTAGCGTATCTTTTGGGAAACGCAGGCATTTGTTTTGTGGGGACTTTTTGGTATTATTTTGCAGTTTTATATGAAGGAAAAACATTACAAGCAGTAAAAAAATACTTGCCCTTTGGGTTATCCTGTTTTCATTTTTTAATGGTGCTTACCAATGAAAAGCATCATTTGTATTACACCAGTTTTACACAGGAGAGCGTGGAGCATGGAGTGTTCTTTTACACCAATGTAATTACTACTTATATACTGGTTGGGTTTGGTGCAATCCTTTTGTACCGAAATCTGGCATCCCAAAAGGAAAGCAGAACAGCGAAAGGATTGATTATAGCATCGGTGTTAGTGCCAGTTCTGTTAAATGTTATTTATCTCACCGGATTCATTCGTGCCTCCTTTGATATTACACCTCTTGGATTTGGAATATCAGGAATCTTCGTGTTACTTGCAACTATGAAATACCGGTTCTTAGAGGTGAATATTACGGCATTTGACGTGATTTTGTCAGGGCTTTCCGATGGTGTTGGTATCTTTGGTAAAAATGGTGTATGTACCTATTCCAATGGGGCGTTTTATACCTTGTTAGGACTTAGTCTGGCAGAAGCCCCAATGAACATGTCCGTGATAGAAAGACAGTTAGCAAAGTTTCAATATCAGGATGGGGAATGTTTGTATGTGGATGAAGAAGGTCGGTATTTGCAACTTCAAACATACCAGTCTGAAGAAGAACAAATGATGGAAGTGCCAATGGCACAGTTGTCAGGAAACAGGGTAACTGTGTTTATGTTAAAGGACGTGAGCAAATATTATGAGCTGCTACACCAGACAAGGGAGCTTGCTATTACGAATGAACGATTGGCATTAGAGCGAGAGCGAAATCGTATTGCACAGCAGGTACATGATACAGCAGGGCATACACTGACTATGATTCAGTCTTATATGAAATTGGCATCCGTATCCAGTGAAAATCAGGAAGAAGATAAAGTGAAGGAATATTTAGAACAGGCAAGAGCTTTATCCAGTGAAGGCATCAAAGAACTTCGCCAGTCCATTAACCAGTTGCGCAAGCAGGCAGCCAGTGAACTGGTGACACAAGGTATTTTGCAATTGGCAGATCAGGTAAAAGAAATTCCGGTGGAGGTTACGGTGCAGGGAACAGATTCGGAAAGCTATTCCCATGTATCAAGAGTACTGTATGACTGTGTCAGAGAATCCATTACCAATGCCTTAAAATATGCACAGGCTTCTAAAATAGAAATCATTTTACGGTTTCAAAAGGAAGCAGTGGAATTGATTATTGGAGATGATGGACAGGGTTGTGAAGTCCTAACAGAAAACAATGGAATTCGTGGAATCAGAGAGCGGGTAGAGGAAGCCAAAGGAACGGTAAAATTCATATCGGCAAAGGGTGAAGGGTTTTTAACAAGAATTAAAATACCAGTATAGGGAGCAATTATGGGAAAGATAAAAGTATTGATAGCAGATGATATTATGATTTTAAGACAGGGCTTGAAGGCTGTGTTAGAGCAGGATGAAGACATTCAGGTAGTGGCACTGGCTGAGAACGGAAAAGAAGCTTTTGAAAAATGCAAAGTATACGAACCGGATGTGGTACTTATGGATATGCGTATGCCGGAATATGATGGTGCTTACGGAATACAGGCAATCAAAAAACGTTTTCCACAAGTACGGGCATTGGTGTTGACCACATTTGACGACGAAGAAACCATCGAAAAAGCATTGGCAAGTGGTGCAGACGGATATATCTTAAAGGAAATGGAAGATGAGAAAGTGATTGCTTCCGTAAAAGGTGTTTATGCGGGCATGAGTATTTTTGGAAGTGGTGTATACCAGATGATGCGAAGCCGTATGGAGAAGGCAAAGGATGTGGGGAAAGAGAAGGCCGACAGTGGCATGGCATTTTCTGATCGGGAAAGAGAAATGCTGAAACTGGTTGCTCAAGGGTATGATAACAAAGAGATTGCAGCAGCTTTGTATCTAGCAGAGGGAACAGTGCGGAACCAGATATCAAGGCTCCTTGAAAAATTATCCTTAAAAGATCGCACGCAGTTGGCAGTGTATGCGGTGAAGAACGGATTGGATGAATAAGGTGATAAAGGCAGGTACTCTTATGAAAAAGATATTAATTGTAGAAGATGATAAAGAGAGTTCGCTTGTTACAGCAAATACAAATGTAACGCAGGAAGTTCGAGTTGCATTTGCATTATACTTGGCACTCACCTTTTTCTAATGAAGCCGAACAAACCCTGCGAGGAGAGTTGACAGCCTATGATATTCAGCATATATTTCAGCGATTTTATAAAAATGATCTGAACAGAGGAATAGGAACTGGTCTGGAATTTGCTATAACATTTTATTGTAGCAGATGCAGGATTGGACAGCATGGTAAACAATAGCACATTGAGTCTTACACTCATTATCTGGCCGCTGATAGGCTATTATGTGGTAAGAGAATCAAAAGTGTAATACCCAGTTACAAAATGCATCAACCCACATACAAAATCATATACTTTTCTTACAGAAAGAAAAAGGTGGATGTAGTATGTTAAACTATCTGTGGGCAGCGATGATTGTAATTGGAATCTTATATGGTGCTTTTACTGGCAATATGGAGGCAGTGTCGGATGCAGCGTTATCATCTGCAAAAGATGCTGTTTCCTTGTGTATTACCATGCTTGGAGTAATGGGCGTCTGGGTGGGATTAATGGAAATTGCGGAAAAATCCGGTTTGATAGCCGGACTGACAAGAAAGATGCAGCCATTTATCCATTTTCTGTTCCCTAATATCCCGAAGGAGCATCCTGCCAATGGCTATATCACCACAAATGTAATAGCAAATATGTTAGGCTTAGGATGGGCGGCAACACCTGCCGGGTTGCAGGCAATGGAAGCGTTGTCACAGCTTGAGGAGGAGCGGGGAAATTTAGAATATATAGGAGTGACAGAACAGAGTCAAAATAAAAGGGGACTGGTATCTAAGAATCCTTCTGGCAGAACCGCTTCAAAAGAAATGTGTGATTTTCTCATCCTAAATATATCATCATTGCAATTGATTCCGGTTACCATTATTGCCTATCGAAGCCAGTATGGCAGTGTAAATCCGTCAGCCGTAATCGTTCCGGGGTTAGTAGCAACTACAATCGGTACGGTGGTGGCAATTGTATTTTGTAAAATGATGCGTGAAAAAAGATAAATATAAAACCCCAATAGTTGTTGCTATTGGGGTTTTCAAGCTCTCACAATCCGAGGGCATATATTTTCTGTAAAATTATATTTATATCTCCGCGCGCTCTGCGTTGAAACAGGCCTCGTATACGTTACCAGTCCAGTTAGCTCGGCCCAGGCACCCTTGCGGCACACAGAAACATCTGCTTAGTGCTGCTTCATTCCTGACCTGACACGGTTCACAGAGAACTGTTGCGCAAGACCCAAGCGTCAACACCACTTCTACTGGGCAGCTATACAAGACACAAAATCCCGAAACAGAACAACACCCCTGCTATAGCGGATTGCAGGTACAGGGCACCGCTAACTCCCCGGCTGCGCGGAAGCTTTATAACAAACTCATGTTGTATCAGTATACCTTGTTTTTACTGTTTTGTCAAATGCGTTTTTCTTATATTGTTTGTGTTTTCCGAAAAAGTATTGTAGAATAGTAACTATTCAGGACAGGGCTGTGCTGCACTGCACAGTCCGTATGAAAAAAGTAGTAAATGAAATGGAGTTAGCAGGAAATAAGAAAATAAGAAGTCGCTGGTGCGGCAGAATGAGAGGAATTATGATTTTTGAAACCCATGCACATTATGATGATGATGCATTTGAAGAAGATAGAGAAGCGGTATTAAAGAAGGTAACAGACAGTGGAGTTGCTTATATTATAAACGTAGGATCTAATATGGAGTCCACAGAGGAAACCTTGGAATATACAAGAAAATATCCATTTATTTATGGAGCAGCAGGAGTCCATCCAAGTGAGGCAGACGAATTGAATGAAACATTATTTTCAAGACTTCAGGAAATTGTAAAAGAAGATAAGATATTGGCAGTTGGTGAGATTGGACTGGATTATTATTGGGACGAGCCAGATCGTGATATTCAGAAAAAATGGTTTGTCAGACAGCTTGCATTGGCAAGAGAAAGCAGACTTCCAGTGATTATTCACAGCAGAGATGCGGCAAAAGATACCTATGACATTATGAAAGCAGAAAAGGCAGAAGAAATTGGTGGTGTCATTCACTGTTTTTCTTATGGAAAGGAAATGGCAGAAATGTACCTAAATATGGGCTTTTACTTAGGTATTGGCGGTGTGGTAACTTTTAATAATGCGAAAAAGTTAAAAGAAGTAGTAGAATATGCGCCGTTAGAACGGTTGGTGACAGAGACAGATTGTCCATACCTTGCCCCGGTGCCAAATCGTGGTAAACGCAACGATTCCTCGAATCTGGTGTATGTGGTGGATATGATTGCAGAGCTAAAGGGAATGGAACGGGAAATTGTAGAGCAGCAGCTTTTTGAAAATGCCAAGCGGTTATATCGGATGCAGTAGAAAATAATAAAAGCAGAGAAAGGAATACTATGGCTAATTTAGGAATCCCTCAGAATACAATTGCAGTGTTGCAGAAATATGATTTTGTTTTTCAGAAAAAATTTGGTCAGAACTTTTTGATTGACACCCATGTGCTGGAGAAAATTATCGGGGCAGCAGGTATCACAAAGGACGATATGATTATCGAGATTGGACCGGGAATCGGTACGATGACACAGTATCTGGCAGAGTTGGCAAGAAAGGTAGTGGCAGTAGAGATTGACAGAGCGTTGATACCGATTTTGGGAGATACTTTGCAGGAATATGATAATGTTACTGTATTAAATGAGGATATTTTAAAGGTGGATATTGCAAAGCTTGTGGCAGAAGAAAATGATGGAAAGCCAGTGAAGGTAGTGGCGAATCTTCCTTACTATATCACAACACCAATTATTATGGGCTTGTTTGAAAGTCATGTACCATTAGAAAGCATCACCATTATGGTACAAAAGGAAGTGGCAGACCGCATGCAGGCGAAACCGGGAACGAAAGATTACGGTGCATTGTCCTTAGCGGTACAATATTATGCAGAACCGGAAATCGTAGCCAACGTGCCACCGAATTGCTTTATGCCAAGACCGAATGTAGGATCTGCAGTAATTCGTTTAGAGCGTCATGCAAAAACGCCAGTGGATGTAAAGGATGAAGCATATATGTTTCGCTTAATTCGGGCGTCCTTTAACCAGAGAAGAAAAACGCTGGTGAATGGACTTCATAATGATGGCGGTTTACAGCTTACAAAAGAACAGGTGGCAGAGGCACTTGAGAAAATGGAGTTGTCGCCAACCATACGAGGTGAAGCACTCAGTTTAGGAGAGTTTGCGAAATTAAGTAATTTATTATGCAAGTAGTGCAATACAGTTTTATTATACTGGTATATAAAACAGGATGCGCACGAATTTGAAAGGAAAATGCACTGTGTGCCAAATTTGGCGCGGCAAAGCGTGCAAGTATATCGAAAAGCTAAATTCGCGGAGCGTGTTTGCACGCTTTGTTCTTAAAATTTAATGTCAAGATACAAAATTGACATATATATAGTAGTTATGGTACACTAAAATGGATAAAAATCATGTGCTTTTTCTGTGGATTTTATATAAAAATTAGAAAAGCACTTAGGAATAAGAAAGTCGAAGCAAGGAAAGGATGGCAGGCACCCGATATTTTTTATATATGAGTATATAAAAAACTGACGCATAGGTGCAGGGGTTAAAAATGGATAAGTACGAATATCGGATAAAAGCAGAACAGATTCGTAAGCTTGCTGAAGAAGGGGATTATGAATCAGCAGTAAAAATAGTAAGTACAATAGATTGGAATCGAGTAAAAAGTATTCCAATGCTGTCGTTAGTAGGCAAGATATATGAAAAATGTGAACGGTTAGAAGAGAGCCGGGATATGTATTTGATTGCTTATGACAGACATCCATATGGAAGAACAATTATATTTGCGTTAGCTGAACTATCCATTCGACTTGGTGAATATATAGATGCGGTAGAGTATTATAAAGAGTTTGTACGTGTGGCACCACGGGATTCCGGGAGGTATATTTTACAATATAAGCTTTACGAGGCACAGGAAGTAGGCATACAGGAGCGTATTGCAGTACTTGAGGAATTTATGCGTCATGAACCGGTGGAGAAGTGGGCGTTTGAACTGGCATATTTGTATCATCGTGCAGGCATGAAAGAGAAATGTGTGGAGAAGTGCGATGAAATTGTACTCTGGTTTGGAGAAGGCAAATATGTAGAGAAAGCTATGGAGCTGAAAATGTTGTATCAGCCATTGACACCAGAGCAAAAGGAAAAATATGACAACCGCAATGAGGTTGAGATTGAACGTTCCATAGAGGCAGTTGAGAAAGTTGCCAGAATGGCAGAAATGAAGGAAAAGCGTCAGAAAGAGGAAGATGATATTCATATAAAAACAATGAATATTGGTATCTATGACACGGTAAATCTTCAGGAAGAATTAAAGAAAAGCATGAGAGCCATTCTCAACGCTACGGAACAGGAAAATATCGATTCGGCAATGGATTCTGTCAAAAAAATAGTGAAGGATAACCAGTTAGAAAAGATATTTGACGAGAACGGAGAAACAACCTCTATTGCCTTGAAATTAGAGAAAGAAAAAGCAGAGCGTGCAGAGGCAATTTCAGAGTTGTTATCTATGGACACTCGTATGGTGTCTGAAGCTGTTACCTCACAAGATACTGCTGATGAAGCAGTAGAAGAACCGGTAGAGACGGAAGTACATACACAAAATGTGGAAGAGTTAGAGGAATTACTAGTTGAACAGCCAGAAGAAACAGAATTAGAAGAACGGCCGGAAGAAGCCGAACCAGAGGGGTTACCAGAAGAGCAATCAGAAGAAGCTGAGCTAGAAGAGTTATCAGAGGAACAACCAGAAGACGTTGAGCCGGAAGAATTACCAGAAGAGCAACCAGAAGAAGCTGAGCTAGAAGAGTTATCAGAGGAACAACCAGAAGACGTTGAGCCGGAAGAATTACCAGAAGAACAGCCAGAAGAAGCTGAGCCGGAAGAGTTATCAGAGGAACAACCAGAAGAAGCTGAGCCGGAAGAATTACCAGCGGAAGATAAGGTAGCTTTGAAAGACAGGCTTCCTGTTGTGCCAGAAGAATATTTTGTGACAAGCGATCTCCCATCTATTGAGGAAGCGTTAAAGAAAACAAAGCCAGTAGTGGAAACACAGGAAGATTTAGAAAAAACAAAAGAATTTGTTCTGACTCATAAAGATTTAGGTATTGAAGACGCACCCACCAAACGGATTCCGGTTGAGGAAATTAATCGTTATATGAATATTGCGGTGGCAGTTCCAGAAGAGAATGATATCATTGAGAAACAGATTACCGGTGAGATGTGTGTGGGAGAAATCCTGGATGAATGGGACAAAGTAGAGCAAATTAAGGAAAAAGAGTTAGAGGAAGCAAAGAAAAAAGCATTAGAAGAAACAGGAAGTATTCTTGAAAGATTAGAGGGTGTTATTCCATCTCTGCCGGAAGATATGAGAAAGCTTATGCAAGAGGGCGGAATAGAAAAGGATAGTACAGATACTGTTAACGCTATCGGTATGGAAGAACTTGAGAAGAGAATAGAGGAAGGAGCAAAAGAGAAAAAAGAAAGAAATAAAGTGGAGTTAGATAAGACAAGTGATCCATTAGACGAATTAGATGATTATGGTCAGGAAGCAGAAGAAGATGAAGATGCAGCAGCAGAGCTTCAGTCAAGACTGGAGGCTGCTTTGCCAGAGGGCATAGAATCGCTTGCACAAAATGACAGAGAAGAACAGCAGATCGAGATTTCTGCTGATAATGGTTATTTATCAGAAGAATTACGAGAGATATTTACCTATTTTGCTGAGATGGAGGACGTAAATAAGCAGTTAGTTCGTGCCATAGAGGAAATCGAATTAGCACCAGCGGTTGGTAATGTGGCAATTATGGGTGCAGAAGAAACGGGTAAGACAAAGCTTGCAGTGGATATTGTTAAGGCAGTTCAGAAATCTCATAAGTTTAAGGGCAAAAAAATCGCTAAAATTACAGGTGGTTCTCTGAATAACAAAAAAATAGAAGATATTATGAAAAATGCTGCCGGTGGTGTGCTTATGATAGAGCGTGCCGGCAAATTATCAGAAACAACAATGATAGCCTTAGCAGAGGCGTTTGCGCAGGAAAGTAAAAATATGATTGTTATCATTGAGGATACAAAAGACAGTGTGGATGTACTGTTTAGAAAATGCCCTGACTTTGCTGCAATGTTTACGGCAAGAATTGAGTTGCCGGAGTACACCAATGATGATTTGGTTGCATTTGCAAAATCTTATGCAAAAGAGCAGGGATATGCAGTGGATGACATAGCAATTTTGGCATTGTATTCTGTACTGGATGATATGCAGGTTGACAATCATATTCCAACACTGACAGAGGTGAAGGATGTTATGGATGGCGCAATAGAAAAAGCTAGAAGAAAGAATATTAGAAATATGATAGACTCCATCTTTTCGAAACGTTATGATGAGGAACATTATATTTATATTAGAGAGCGGGATTTTGAATAAACAACCGCAAAAATAAAATAAGGGACGGTGTAGCAGCGTGAATAAATGGAAAGAAAATTTAGCGATTGAGCAGGGGGATCATTATTTATTTGGACATGGGGTTCATTATGATATTTACAAGAAATTAGGTGCGCACAGAGTTGTGCAGGATGGCGTAGAAGGTGTATTTTTTGCTGTTTGGGCACCAAATGCAAAATATGTAAGTGTCATTGGCGATTTTAATGGATGGAATGGATATGACGGTGTTATGCAACGTCAGGAGCCATTGGGAATCTGGACTTTATTTGTACCGGGTGTACAGATTGGTATGATGTATAAATTTCAGATTACTACACAGCAGCATGTTGTGTTGGATAAGGCGGATCCATTTGCTAATTTTGCAGAAATGAGACCAGGTACAGCCTCTGTAGTTACAGATTTAACTACTTATGTATGGGGAGATGACGATTGGCTGAAAGTAAGAGAAAAAAGAGATAACAATAGGGATGCAATGTCAATTTATGAGGTGCATCCAGGTTCTTGGAAGAAACATCCGCTGAATGGTGATGACAAAGACGGATTTTATAATTACAAAGAATTAGCACATAGTCTGTGCGATTATGTAAAAAATATGGGATATACTCATATTGAATTAATGGGTATTGCAGAGCATCCATATGATGGTTCCTGGGGATATCAGGTAACCGGATATTATGCACCAACCTCCAGATATGGAACACCACAGGATTTTATGTATTTTGTGGATTACATGCACCAGAATGGAATCGGTGTCCTGTTAGACTGGGTACCGGCACATTTTCCAAGAGATGCTCACGGACTTGCCTGCTTTGACGGAACAGCAGTTTATGAATATGCAGATCCACGCAAGGGAGAGCATCCTGACTGGGGAACCAAGATTTTTGATTATGGAAAAAATGAAGTACGCAATTTCTTAATTGCCAATGCAATTTTCTGGATAGAGGAATTCCACATTGATGGTCTTCGTGTGGACGCCGTAGCATCTATGCTGTACTTAGATTATGGAAAATCAGAGGGACAGTGGGTGCGCAACCAGTATGGCGAGAATAAGAATTTAGAAGCGATTGAGTTCTTCCGCCATTTGAATTCCTTAATGTTAGGAAGATATCCGGGCATTGCCATGATTGCAGAGGAATCTACAGCATGGCCACAGGTAACAGGCAAGCCGGAAGACGGTGGCTTAGGCTTTAGCTTAAAGTGGAATATGGGATGGATGCATGATTTCTTAGATTATATGAAGTTAGACCCATACTTTAGAAAAGATAACCACAATCGCCTTACGTTTGCCATGACATACCAGTATGCAGAGAACTACATAAATGTAATCTCCCACGATGAAGTTGTACATTTAAAATGCTCCATGCTTTATAAAATGCCAGGAGAACTGGATGATAAATTTGAAAATTTAAAAACGGCATATGCATTTATGTTTGCTCATCCGGGTAAGAAGCTTTTATTCATGGGACAAGAATTTGCACAGATTCGTGAGTGGAGCGAGAAGCGTGAGTTAGATTGGAATCTATTAGAGGATCCAAAGCATGCCGGTATGCAGAAGTTTGTGAAACAGCTTCTTCATTTATATAAAAAATATCCGGCACTTCATGAACTGGACAATTCACCAGAGGGATTTGAATGGGTGAGCGTAGATGATAATTCACGGAGTATTTACAGCTTTATGAGAAAAAGTGCAGACGGCAGAAACAGCATTCTGGTAGTTTGTAACTTTACACCGGTGGAATATCCACAGTATCGTGTCGGTGTGCCATTTAAGAGAAAATATAAGCTCCTATTAAATAGTGCAGATTCAAACTTTGGTGGCAATGGACAGAAGAGAAAAGAAATCTACACAGCAGAAAAGAAAGCCTGTGATGGATATGATTATTCCATTGCGTATCCACTTCCGGCATTTGGTGCAGCTGTGTTTATTTTCTAACATATAAAAATCAGGTACACATGCAAGGTTTCTGAGCGGTTGCGAATTTTATAAAGTGATAATGCCCTGTGCACAGAAGTCTGATGCAACAGGGCATTGTTATGTTGTGTAAATAACCATGCCGCTAGTGTACTGGTAGAATATTTTGAGATTGAGGACATATACATGAACATATTAACAATCAACCATATGACGAAAGCGCATACAGATAAGGTGTTGTTTGAGGATGCGGATTTTTCGATTCAGGATACCGATAAGATAGGTATTATTGGAATTAATGGCACAGGGAAATCTACATTACTTCGCATATTGGCAGGCTTAGATGAAACAGACGAAGGCGAGGTGATTAAGGGAAATGGAATTGTAATTCACTATCTTCCTCAGAACCCTGTTTTTCCAAAAGATACGACTCTGCTGGATTATGTAATTGCCAAGAATCGTACGAAAGAAAATGCATGGACGGTAGAAGGTGATGTAAAAAGTATTCTGAATAAATTGGGTTTTATGGATTATAATGTAATGGTAGATACTTTATCTGGAGGACAGCGCAAAAAAGCTGCTATTGCAGCAGCGATTGCGGAGCCATGTGATATTCTGATAATGGATGAGCCAACCAACCATTTGAATCCGGATATGATACTTTGGTTAGAGGAGTATTTGAAGACATTCCGTGGAGCATTCGTTATGGTAACCCATGACCGATATTTCCTTGACAGAGTTTGTAATCGTATTGTGGAAATTGATAAAGGAAAGCTATATGGCTATCAGACCAATTATGAAGGCTACTTAGAATTAAAAGCAGCCCGCGAAGAAATGGCATTAGCCACGGAGCGGAAAAGACAAAGTATTTTAAGAATGGAATTAGAGTGGATAAAGCGTGGTGCAAGAGCACGTTCCACAAAACAGAAGGCAAGAATAGAAAGATATGAAGAACTGCGAGATGCCAAAGGTCCTGAGACGGATGGCAAGGTAGAAATCTCAGCAGCATCCTCAAGACTTGGCAAACAAATAATTGAAGTAGAAAACTTGTCAAAGATGTATGATGGCAGAACGCTATTTACAGATTTTTCGTATATCTTTTTAAAAGATGACCGTGTAGGTTTTGTGGGCGAAAATGGTTGTGGTAAGACAACATTGATGAAGATGTTAGCGTTGCAGTCAGAACCAGATACAGGAAGTATTCTTATAGGGCAGACAGTAAAGATTGGCTACTTTTCACAGGAAAGTGAAAGCTTAGACGATAACATGCGTGTGATTGATTATATTCGTGAAACTGCGGAATATGTACGGACACCAGAGGGCAGTATTTCTGCGACCATGATGTTGGAGCGATTCCTGTTTGATTCCACTTTGCAATATTCTTTAATTGGAAAATTATCCGGTGGAGAGAAGCGTAGGTTGTATCTGTTAAAGGTATTGATGGAAGCACCAAATGTACTGATTTTGGATGAGCCGACAAATGATTTGGATATTCAGACATTGGCAGTACTTGAAGATTATCTTGATAATTTTCAAGGGGTTGTGATTACCGTTTCTCATGATCGGTATTTCCTAGATCGAATTGTGAGACGAATCTTTGCATTTGAAAATGGGCGAATCACACAATATGAAGGTGGATATTCCGATTACTTAGAAAAAAGTGGAGCAGTTCCAAGTGCAGACCGTGTGAAAAAGGAGACGGGACCAAAGGGAACTACTGGTAAAAAGTTTAAAAAAGAACATGAAGAAAAGTTAAAATTCACATACAAAGAACAGAAAGAGTATGAGACAATAGAAGACGAAATTGCTGAGTTAGAGGCACGAAATGAATCATTAGAAGCAGAGATTTTAAAATGTGCTACAGATTTTGTGAAGCTGAATGAGTTAAGTAAGGAAAAAGAAGAGACAGAAAAACTCTTGGAGGAAAAATATGACAGATATGTTTACCTTACCGATTTGGCTGAAAGAATTGAAGCTCAGAAAAATTGTTAGAGAAAAGTCTTTGCAAACAAGAAAACACTTGATATACTAAAATTATACAATTATTTCAGGGGAGGTAATGCAGATGGTAAAGAATATTGTTTTTGCAGCATCGGAATGTGTACCATTTATTAAAACGGGAGGTCTGGCAGATGTAGTCGGCGCGTTGCCAAAAATGTTCCCGAAGGACAAGTATGATGTCAGAGTAATTATG
The DNA here is from genome assembly GCA_045125095.1 of Lachnospiraceae bacterium. Taxonomy (GTDB): domain Bacteria; phylum Bacillota; class Clostridia; order Lachnospirales; family Lachnospiraceae; genus JBGVMW01. Next base: position 6,682 of record JBGVMW010000306.1, on the reverse strand, counting down.
CCGAATTATATGAGCATACCGTGGGAGTACAGACAGCATTTCCAGTATGTGCATCATTTTTACATGGATATGGGAACCGCGTATTCCAGTGTATATGTTGGTATTATGACATATGAGTACGAGGGCATTCGTTATTATTTTATTGATAATGAAAAATATTTTGGTGGAGATAAACCATACGGAAATATCCGTTATGATATTGAAAAATTTACATATTTCTGTAAAGCAGTTATGGCGGTTCTTCCGGTTATCAATTTCCAGCCGGATATTATTCATTGTCATGATTGGCAGACAGGTCTGATACCAGCTTATCTTAACACTATATATCGTGATAATTCTTTCTATTGGAAGACAAAGGCAATTATGACCATTCATAATCTGCGTTTTCAGGGTATCTGGGATGTTAAGACATTCAAAGAAATATCCGGTTTACCGGACAGTGTATTCACTCCGGAATGTATGGAATACAAGAAGGATGGTAACATGTTGAAGGCTGGTATGGTTATGTCAAGTTACATTACAACGGTAAGCCATACATATGCAGGGGAAATTCAGACACCATTCTTTGGTGAAGGGTTAGATGGTGTGATTCGTACCCATAACCAGAAGCTGTGCGGTATTGTCAACGGCATTGATTATGATGTGTATAATCCACAGACTGATATACAGCTGTATGCGAATTATGGAACAGAGAATTTCCGTAAAGAAAAGATTAAAAACAAACGTGGAATTCAGAGAGATTTAGGTCTACCGGTCATTGATAATAAAATGTTAATAGGTATTATTTCACGTCTGACTGATCAGAAAGGATTAGATCTGGTAGAGTGGGCAATGGAAGGTATTGTTGACCGCAATGTGCAGTTTGTTGTCATTGGAACCGGTGATGAGAAGTATGAGAATTTCTTCCGTCATTATGAGTGGAAATACAAAGACCGTGTGTCTGCGAATATTTATTATTCTGAGAGTATGGCACATAAACTGTATGCCGGCGCAGATGCCATTCTTCTTCCTTCTCAGTTTGAGCCATGTGGATTAACACAGTTAATTTCCATGCGTTATGGAACCATTCCGATTGTACGAGAGACAGGTGGCTTGCGAGATACCGTTGAACCATACAATGAGTATGAATCAAAGGGAACTGGATTTACATTTGCCAACTACAATGGACAGGAATTGTTAGACACAGTAAATTATGCAAAGCGTGTATATTTTACAAATCGTGGCGAATGGGATAAGATGGCGATTCGTTGTATGGAAACTGATTATTCATGGAATAAATCAGCCATCAGCTATCAGGAATTATACGATAGAATTATTGGATGGTAGTGTACACACAATAGGGTGCCAAAAGTGTTATGCATATTTTGGCACCTTAATTTGTACTGGTACATGTATCTGTTATTTAATGAAAATTATTAGGTAATTGCGAATGCCAAAAAGGTGGTCAATTGTCACAAACAATTCTGACAACCGACGGATTGTCATTACTTTTGCAAATGCCTAAAATAATTATATCAGAAAGGATATAAAAATATGGAGCAGAAAAAAGTAACTGCAAAAGATGTGCTTCTTTTGCTTGGTTCAATTGGTGCCGTATTGGGGGTGTATCTTGGGATACAAATTGTGGGAACGATTATACTTATGGCTTATTTTATGATAGTGCAGGGATGTAATGTATGGCAGGCTGCACAGGCACTTTATAATGATACGATATTGATGGGACTTACAGGTGTCATGCATTTGAGTTTTGTACTGATATTTGGAATCTGGTATAAATTTGGATTGGTAAAGAAAAATAAAATCCCATTTAAGCGGGTATATAGCATTCGAAATGTGGCATGCTTTGTTGTGCTTGGATTTGGACTTCAGTTTTGTATCAGCTATGTCCTGGAGTTGGTGAACATTGTATTTCCTGCGGTGATGGAAAGTTATATGAACTTACTTGAAATGATGGATATTGGTAATAGCTGGTTGACGGTTGTGGTTACCGTTTGTCTGGCACCGATTGGTGAGGAGTTGATGTTCCGTGGAGTGATTATGAGCTATGCCAGAAAAGTAATGCCATTTGTGTGGGCGAATCTGCTACAGGCAGCTTTGTTTGGGGTATATCATATGAATCTGGTACAGGGAGTGTATGCATTTGTAATGGGATTACTTTTGGGATATCTGGTGAAAAAATGTGATTCTCTGTTAGCATCGATAGGCGTGCATTTTGCTGTAAATGCATCGGGAAATCTACTTTCGTTTCTATTCGCTGGGGCTGGTGAGACATCAACAGAATCAATAGGGATTGTTCCCGTGCTTATTATCAGTGTGATATCAGCAACAATCTGTGCGGTGGCTTGTTACTTTGTTAAGGGGAAACAGATGAAAGACTAAGGAAATATCATCTTGCAACTTCGATATTTTATAGGGCGGGCTGTACAGCATAGTTCTGTCTTGAATAGATACAATTGTTTCAAAGTAAACATTGGTAAATGAGAGTGAGGATTCGCTTAGAAGTCGTTAAAAATACAAATAGTTATAGGGAAGATGTAATAATATATATGGGGGGAAACATGAAGAAATATAGGATAAAAATCATAAGCATTCTGGCGGTGCTATGTATTTTAGTACACACGAAGCCTGTTTACGCAGAAGAAATGGGGGATATAACAGAAACATCATCTGAACAGACAGAGGTAGTAGAAGAACAAGAGGTACCGGGTGGGATAGAGCAACAACCAGAGGAACTGCAAATGCCAGAACTGTCGGAGGAACAGTTATCTGTTCCGGAAAAAGTCAAAGATTTGCGGACAACCTGCAAATCGGATACAAGTGTATTGCTGGAATGGAGTAAAAGTGAGAGTGCAACCACTTATGAAATTTATCGAAAACAGGGGAAAACTGCCTACAAAAAAATAACAACAGTTGATAAAACAAGTTATGTTGATAAAACGATTAAGTATGGCGAAAGTTACTGCTATAAGGTTGTTCCGCGGAATAAAAACAAAGAGGCTGGAAAATCAGCAACGATTAATTTACACAATCGGCAGGCAGTAAATATCAGTTCGAAAAAATATAGCTATGCACAAATGAAAGCAGATATGAAAGAGCTTAAGGCGCAATACAGCGATTATTGTGAAATGGAAGAGATAGGAAAAACGGTAAATGGACGAACGATATATGATTTTTCTATTGGAGCTCCGGAGGCAAAAAGATCACTTTTGGTGGTTAGTACGCTGCATGGCAGAGAATATATCTGTTCTGTTGTTATTATGAAAGAAATTCAGTATTATCTGCGTAATTATAATAAATCAATTGGTGGGATGGTTCCAGCAGAAGTTTTAAAAAACATGAAGATTCATTATATTGTTATGGCAAATCCCGATGGAGTGATGATTTCGCAGACGAAATACGCAAGGTGGAAGTCGAATGCACGAGGGGTGGATTTGAACCGTAATTTTCCGGTAAAGAAGTTTAATGTTGGTGGTAAAAAAGGTGCAGAAGGATATTCCGGACCAAAAGCACTCAGCGAACCGGAAACAGTTGCGGTAGCAAATCTTACGAAAAAACTGAAAAAAGAAAAAAAGTTATGTGGTGTGATAAATTATCATGCTATGGGTAATATCATATATGGAAGTTGTGAAAGCCGTAAAATTAGTAAAGATACTAAGACAATGTATCGGATTGCAAAAGCAGAGACCGGTTATAAGCGGGCGATATCCTCCAATAGCACATCGCCAGGGGGGCAGTATCGCGATTATGTTATGTACATGTTAAACTTACCATCTATTACCATTGAAGTTGGAAGTACGTCAGCACCGTGTTCCTACTGGCAATATGAACCGGAATTCCAGAAGAATAAGTTAGTTGTGCTAAAAATAGCCAAGGCGTTGTAAATACCAGGTGTGTAAGCACAAAAAAAGAATATTAGTGGAGAGAAATATGTCGCAGGTAACTGCGCTCAGAAAAAAAGAGTTCTGCAAGCAGAACTCTTTTTTCTGTATTCGTACATCGTCCATGAAATTTCTACAACAATGCAATCAAATCTTCCGGTTTCTCGGCAAACGTGGTTGCACCAGCTGCCGCTAACTGTTCTTTTGTGCGGAATCCCCAGAGGACAGCTATGCCAGGAAGACCAGCATTTCTTGCCGTATTTACATCTACATCAGAATCTCCAATGTAGATACATTCTTCCTTTGTCACTCCTAACTGTCTTATGGCTTCATACACAGAATCCGGTGCAGGCTTTTTCTTCCTGCCTTCCATATCGCCAATCGCAATTGGAAGTAAATCACCAAAGTAAATAGGAATCAGTTCTTTTACAGCAGCGTCTGCTTTGTTTGACACAACAGCCATACGATAGCCTTTATCATGTAGAGTTTTTAAGACGTCTAACACACCTTCGTAAGGTCCGGTCTTGTCCTGCATGTGCAGTTTGTAATAGGCTTTGAATTCAGAGAGACATGCTTCATATTCTTCCGTTGTAACCGAATCCGGTAAGGCTCGTTCCGTTAATTTAGCCAGACCATTTCCTACAAAGGAGCGTATTTCTTCTATAGTTCTTAACGGATAATTATGGATGGACAGCATATGATTTACGCTGTCTGTTAAATCTTCTAATGTATTTAATAAAGTTCCATCTAAATCCCAGATGATTGTTGTTATATTTTTCATGTGTAATCCAATCCTTTCATTAGTAATAATTCATAGGCATTTGCGAAAGTGAAGACCATCCGCAAATTGTCAGAATTGTTTGTGCAAATAGCTGCTTACTACATAGTCTATATTTGACGCGCTCTTGCTTCCTTCAAACGTAGCGGACACTAAGGCTGTAAAATACACAGCCTAAGTGCCGACGTTTTCAGAGGGTCACATACAGACTATGTATCAATAGAAATTTGCAAATACAACAGATGCCAACACGGTCATCAGACCGGCTACTGCAATGGAAAGACTGCTCATGGCACCTTCGATTTCACCTAGCTCCAAAGCCTTTGCAGTACCCATAGCATGTGAAGAGGTTCCAATGGCAAGTCCAACAGCAATGGGTTCTTTGATTTTAAATAATTTGCAGATAAAAGGTGCTGTCATATTTCCAATAATGCCAGTGATGATAATAGTGGCAACAGTAATGGTAGGGTAGCCGCCCAGCTCTGCAGACAGGTCAATGCCAATGGCGGTGGTAATGGACTTTGGAAGTAATGTTATATATTCCGCGTGAGAAAGATGGAACAAGGCACACAATCCTAAAATGCTAACATGGCTGGCAATAACACCGGAGGTAATACCAGCAATAATGGCAGTTTTATTTTTTTTCAACAGGTTTAATTGCTGGTACAAAGGAATGGCAAGGCACACCGTTGCTGGTGTCAGCAAATATTCCGAGAATTTTGCACCTGCCTGATATACCTCATAATCAATGTGAAATACACTTAGGAAAAGAATAATAAACAGGATGGACAGTAACAGGGGATTAAATATGGCAAGCTTATATTTATTTTTCAGTAAATTTCCGCAATAATAAGCGGCGATACTGATTGCCACCCCGAAAAACAAAGAGTCACTTACTATATGATTCATAGGTCGCTTACACATCCTTTCTCTGTTTCGTTTCTTTTTTAGTGCATTTTCGGATGACAAGTTCTGCAGTTTTTCCGGTAACCACCATTACAAAAACAGTGGTTACGATGGTGATAATGCTGACAGGAACCACAATCGGTTTTAGCAAATCAAAGGAATTCATCAGTCCTACACCGGCAGAAACGAATAAAAATGGCATAATATTCACTAAAAACAGCCCGGTTTCTTTAATTTGTTCCAGTTTGATAATTTTAAATTGCAGGGCAGCTAGCAGTAGCACCAGTCCATAAATACTGGTTGGCACCGGTAAAGGTAACAAGTTGTGCAGAAGCTCACCGGCAAATGAAAATATAAGAATAATTCCAAATTGATATAAATATTTCAAGTAAACACCAACTTTCTTGTGTGGATTTTTTCTTTGGGTACTTAAGAAGTAATACCACATTTTCTATTAGTTTTCAACGAAAATGAGAAAGTATGTAGAAAAATACAAAATGTATAGAAAGAGCTATCTTACTTGACAATATTTATTTTGTTCATCAAAATAAAGAGCGCTAGTGCATTTACATCCAAAATACGCAGAAGGAACAAAGTTGTGGACATTGAATGAAAAGAAAATGGTTTACTACCCATCGTATTATTTTCCGTAATCTTTAGATAGTAAAACAATAATGGAGATTATATCAAATTGTCTTTGATTACATAGAATCCCTACCGGGCAATGGAAAAGCGATATTAGAGCATAAAAAAAATAGACAATAGTTAGAATAGGAGAAAAACATGATTTGAAAAACATATTTAGCATATGGAAGGTGTTGAGGTAAATGTAAAAGGATACTCACTCGTTTTGAAACGGGTAGCAGTATCCTTTTTTTTGTGTTGAAATAGAAATCAAATTAATATTTCTTAAACAGAAATTTATCATTTTAAAAACAAATCTCATATAGAATCAAACTATTAAGGCAATTGCGAAAGTGATGACCATTCGTAAATTGTCAGAATTGTTTGTGGCAAATACCTGCTTACTACATAGTCTATATTTGACGCGCTCTCGCTCCCTTCAAACGTAGCGGACACTAAGGCTGTAAAATACACAGCCTAAGTGCCGACGTTTTCA
>JBGVMW010000305.1:0-2108 GCA_045125095.1 Lachnospiraceae bacterium | reverse complement strand
TTTTTCAGCGACATACTCCATCAAAAAGGAGTGTGCTCTTATGGGGAGAGAAATTTATGATATCTTGTAGAGTATCAATCAATAAATAATTGTGGAAAGGTAACTATTGATAATATTCGTAGAAGCCTTTCCACTTTCTTTTCTTGGTGGGAGGAAGAGGATTATATGGTAAAAAGTCCAATGAAAAGAATTCATAAGGTAAAGACTGCGGAAAATAAGCAAACAAAATGCACAATCATTACAAATGTATTGAAAATGTAATGAATGTGTGATATTCTATAAAAAAGAAATGGGAGGTGGCATAGATGGCAAGTACAATTCAAGTAAGAGTGGATGATGATTTAAAAGCAAAAGCAGATGAATTATTTAAAGATTTAGGCACAGATACAACAACTGCAATCCGTATGTTTTTGACACAGGCATTAGCTGTAAATGGATTTCCGTTTGAGATAAAAAAGATAAGTGGAAATCCGTATAAAGCATTATCAGAGGTTGAAATGCTTGAAAAGCTAGAGAACGCACGTGAACATGCAGCACAAGGAATGTATAAAGATGCTTATGATGTATCACGTGATATGAGGGCAAAGTATGGATTATAAGGTGGTAGTAACAAGAGATGCTGAAGAGGATTTGGAGCGCTTTATCAAGTATCTGATCTTTGAGAAGAAAATCTTGCAGGCGGCAGAAAATGTGCTGAATGATTATGATGTGACAATTGAAAGTTTAAGACATGTGGCAGGAAGTTTAAAACTGTGTGATAATCCAAGATTGCATCAGTTAAAATATCGTCGTATAAACTTTTTGAACCATAGATATTTTATGTTATACCGCATTGAGGATGATGTGGTGATTATAGATAATATTTTTCATGAGTTACAGGATTATGAAAATAAGATGTATTAGTAGTTTAGTGAGATGAATTTGAATTTGCTGGAGAGATAATAATGACATTTGGTGAACGTTTATATGAATTGCGTAAGAATAAAAATATTTCACAAGAAGAGTTGGCAGAATTGTTAGATGTGTCACGACAATCAATTTCAAAATGGGAAAATGATAAGGCATACCCAGAAATGACAAGACTACTATTTATGAGTGAATATTTTGATGTTTCTCTGGACTATTTAATGCGAGGTACCGATAGCGATGAAAGCAATAATGATTTAACGGTAGGCTACAAAGCTCAAAACATGTTAAGAGTTTGGAATAACTTTATTTCGAACCTATCAGATAAGCAACGAAAACTAATGATGCTATTATATATTTTATTGATATGCGTGTGTATTGCTATTGTTGTTACTTTCATTTATGGAGCTGGATATGCCATAGGACAATTCATCGGACATATACAAAATGACCTGAAATTGTAAATGCAACTGTAAGTTTACACAAGTGCAACCTTGATTTTATGGTGTTTTATAATTAACAATGTTACTTTCTATGTATAAATTCAATTTAGGAGGGAACTCAAATGAGTAAAATTAGTAATATCATAAGTGACATCAAGGCTTGGGTAAATGCAGGAACAACAAATGAGATTTTTATTAGGAGAGTACTTGTTGTTAGTTTAACACTACTTGTAATTTATAAATTAGGGTATGCTATAGGCGTATTCTTGGCTCATATCGGTTTATAAACTGACAATAGGTTGTAAACTTTCAGCTTTATGAAGAGATGAAAGAATGCAAGAAGTTGAAGGAGAAAGAGAAAATGAATAACAAATGTACAAAATGTGGTTCTGCAAATGTTGTAGAAGGAAAACTTTCGACGGGTACGGGAGGATTAGTATTTACCACACAAAAGTCTCAGAAAAAACTTCCATTGACCCAAAACTATTCAACATTGGTTGCAAAAGGATGTAAAGAATGTGGAGCTGTATTTGATATTCGTATGGAAAACCCACAAGCAATTGATGAAAATAAATAAGCATGAACTTTCAGCTTTATGAAGAGATGAAAGAATGCAAGAATTGATTAGGTTACAATCGCTGTTAGCGTAAACGAAAAAGCAGATTACATATTGCCAGTATCTGCCCTTTCGTTTGCGCTAATAGCGATTTTGCCGAATTGAACAAAGTCGCGTCCGTGGAGCCATTGTGTATGGAGTTT
>JBGVMW010000304.1:0-10014 GCA_045125095.1 Lachnospiraceae bacterium | reverse complement strand
CCTGTTTTTGACAGTGTTTTGATGCGAAAAGTCTCGCAGTCCGCTCCAGTAGTGGACTGCGAGACTTTTGTAAATTTTACGAATGCACGTTACACCATCTATTTCTTAGTCTGTGAGCAGATATTTCTCATCCTGGCGATTGGGACGATCTGCTTTGACGTACAAAATCCAAATGCTTCATGCAGAGCATCAGTGATCTCCGTTCTTGTGTAAACCGGCTGATATCCCTTTCCCTCATACTTCATGAAGTCCATTTCCCGCAATGTCGGAAGTATCTGGTCTATTGTATATTTATTGTCCAGTTTACGCTCCAGATACCGATATACAATAAGTGCAATAAAGCAGGTTATGAAGTGCCCCATGATCCTGTCCTGACGGTTCAGATATACAGGACGTGCCTCGAAGTCCGTCTTCATGATTCGGAAACATTCCTCAATCTCCCAGCGACGCTTGTTTGCGTTTACTATAGTCCCAATGCTGTCATCGAGATTTGTGCACACTGCATAGAAACCATCATATTTTTCTTCGTCTTCAATGATGGACTGGTTTATGTAGCTGGTAGATATTTCCGCCACTTCACCTTCTTTTGTTGCATGATCGGTTTTTATAAATCGCTTAGGGTCGTTCTGTTTCTTCTTGCCGGCGGAAGTACAGCCGGCTTCTACCATTTTTATTGCACGATCTATCTGACCCTGTCGCACATGACGCTGAAAGTTGCGGTATTTAATTGAATACGAGACGATGAGCTTTTGTTCGATGACTTGTTTTTTATCACCTTTGTCTGTATGGGTAATCCCTTCTTCTTTGATCCATCTCGTCTTGTAAAAGATTTTGTCTTTGTCCAGTTCATCGTCTAATTCAGATATCTTATATTTTTTGCCGGAGTTATCTCCGTCAAGAGTCCATCCATCATCGGAAAGGCACCATTCCTGCAAAAATGCTTTCAGCGTTTTTATCGGCTGCGTTGTGATGAAACCACGCATTCCATCTTCTTTATCATAGGTGTTAAAAACCCTGTTGGTTGCAGATGAAAGACCGGCATCCGTGCAGACAATGAACTTAGACATTCCGAAGTCAGAAAGCATCTTTTCTTCTAATGGGATCATAGTCATCTGCTCATTTCTGTTACCCGGATAGATAGAGAAGGATATAGGAATGCCGTCCATATCCATGAACAGCCCCATCCCCACGATTGGAAGAGGGCGATTCTCCTTGCTCTTACCGAACTGCTTGTCGTCCTCGGCGTCGTCGATCTCAAAATAGAAGTTGGTGCAATCGTAGTAGATCACTTGTGTCTTTCTCTTTTGAATGGCAGAACTGTTTTTGAAGAGGCGACTCTGGATGTAATCGGATTCCTCCGCCATGACAGACAGCGCGCGGTAAATATCATGAAGCTCGAATGACGGCTGCTCTATCAATCGTTTGGATTCTTCAAAACTGCTTTTCTTTGATGAGGGGTAAAGAATCCTCGTATAGATGAGACGCGAGAGTATGTCATTGAGATCATACTCAAAAAGATGTCTGCCAGAGATTGCACGGCATATCTTATGCAGTCCCAATTTATAATAAATGTCTTGGAGGAAAAGATATCCACCATTAAAACGCCTTTGTTCATTCATCACCAAATCCGTTCCGGCGCAGAGTTCAATGTTGAACTTTGCAGAATCCTCCTTTTCTGCCTCATTCATCAGTCGAACCTGCTCTTTTGCCCAAGCCTTGGCATCGGTTACATTATATGTTGCACATATAAATTTATCGGACCCAAAGGTTTTTATGGTAAGAGTCTTATTTTTTCCATCCACACGCACTGTTTTTACGGCACGATAGGTTGTGGAATTTTTGTTTTTTGTCCATCCAAGTCTCATAGCTGTCCCCCATCAAAAGAAGAATGCAAACGGATTCGGTTGTTCAGGGTCATTATATATAGCACAGTCAGCCTGCCAGGTTTCCATCCCATCCTTAATTTCAGAACATAGGAATTCATAGTTACTCTTTTTCACAATCCCACAATCCATCATACATTTGTAAAACCTTTTTATGCTTGCTGCCGTGCTCTTTATATTCCCAGGCGTAGACCACATACATTTGCGTATGAAGAAATCGCCAAGGAAGGAATCAATCTTACCTATACCGTAGTCCATCGTGAGAGGTTCCTCGTACAGTAGAAAATCATTTATATAGAAGTCAATATTCGATAAATGCCTCTTAATTGTGCTGTCCTTAAGACCATCATCAACCAGAGCCTGTTCAAAAAGATTGAGATACTCACTGTTCTTTGCCCTTATCTTATCGCATGCTTTGCTGTAATCATCATAATTCATAAATGTTCCTATCCTTTCCATGCTAGATATTTATATTATAAAGTATCTATAAGTAACGTGCAAGAGTAAAATTAATAATTGACAAAAAAATAAAGCCATTGCTGGCTTTGGGGAGTCTTGAGTGAGGTTAGGCTGTCAAACTACCGAGTCATCGTTAAATGCGGGGGAGCTATTGCATAAGTTGGTGGCACCAACATTGCTATTGCCATATGTATTGGTAAATTTTTAGTAAAATAAGGATGAAAATTAGCGTGTTATATGGTATAATGTGGTTAAAGGATAATTTTTAGTTATCCGTCGGTTTTCTCACAAAAAACTTGATGGCTAATGATGTATTATCATTCTATTTACAGAAACAGGAGTATGACATTGATGAATATTAATTGGGGAAAAATAAAAGACGGCTTCAAAGGTTTTGAAAAATTAGCTGTTGAATTTGTAAAGGAAAATGAACAGCAAAATGGTTGCGAATGGACACATACAAAGAATACCAGAGATGGAAATCATGATGCAATTCTGTCCAGAGAAGTTTCAGAAAAACCTAAACCGGAGTTTGCATTATTTGTTGGATATGCAAATAATGCAGATGTCTGGTGGATGGAAGCAAAATATTCCGCTGATACGGACAAAAAAAATAAAGTAATAAGCAGATACCGCCTGGATGCAACTATTGTTAGTGCAATTTTATCCTGCAGTATTTCCAAAATTATTTTTGTTACTAATTTAGAAATAGCATCCAAAACAATTGCCGATATTCGTGAAGCACTATTATGTTCTAATAGTTGCAAAGAAGTGAAGTTTTATACAAAAAGTCATTTGGAAAATTGGCTTTTGAACAAGTTCTACCCCTTTTTTGAATTCTGGTTTGATTGCTCATTTGATATATACCAAAAATTAGAACGACCACTATTTAATTGCATTGAAGAACTTTGTTTTTATAATATTGGAAATAATTTCTTTCAGGAACCCTTATCTTCCGTATATACAGGAGTTATATATGAAATTCATTTTTCCATTTCCGTGCAGCAAGATTTTGATGCTACATTAAATAGTAGCATTAATATTCAATTGTTATCAGAAGATGCTAGAAATTTGCATTTAAAAAAAGGAATTAATAACTTCATTTTCACTGCCTGTATACCGGAAAACTTAAAATATGAGCCTATTCTAAAAAAGGATACGCCGGGTGAGTATAAAACTATACAACCGCTATCCATTACATATATATTAAAAAGTAAGTATGGTTCAACAAATTTTCAAATGCAAATCATTCCAGCCACCGCAATAAAAATTATTAATTCCGCAAATATGTTTTTTGATATTCCATCACAAAATAAGATGGTTCAGCAATTATGCAATGAACTGTCAAGTTACAGAAAAAATTCGGAGTGCATATTCTCGCTAATCTCAATATATGGAAGCTCCGGTATTGGAAAATCGTATGTTTTGCAGTTATTTAAAAGCACATTAATTAAAGAAAAGCGTGTTATAATATGCAACGCCTATGCTTTTTCAGGAGATAAAATAGATGACATAAAGGTATTTAAAAAAATTGTTTTCCATTTATTCTTCCCATATTTATTTTTTGAAGATCTGGATTCGGACTATGTAAATGAATTACAAAATCAATTTCCGGAGATGAAAAATACATTTTGGGACTTTGTTTTCTTCTCAACCGAAATTGAAGATTTCATAAAATATATTCAAAATCCAAAACTATTGGCAGACTTATTTCCAAATAATATTTGTATTAATGATCGTATTATTATTTTAGATGATATTCACAAAGTACCAACAGAATACAAAAGTATATTAAAGGAAATGCTTATACTATTAATAAATCGTGATTACCCTATTTTTTGCATTGCAACCTCACATCAGAAAATTTCTATAGAAAAATACAGAAGTGGGAAAAAGCAATTTTTTAAGAGCATTGAGTTAACGGTTACTAATGATGATATATGCACACTTCTTAACAGCAAAAATATTAATATTGATAAAGCCAGTATAACAACACTCTTCGGCTCTGTAATAGAAGTGCTATATTTTATGAAATATTTGACCATGTTGGATGATTCTATAAAAAACATTAACGACTTTAAGCTAGCATATCATTCATTCATGCAATGTGAACTTTTAAAAAATGAAATAGTGGCTAAATTTAGAAATACTTTTGGTGAAAATGTGGATGCGCAAGCACTTTGTTCTTGTATTTATTATACCTTATCGGGAATACCACAAAAAATGTTATACGATATTCCTCACTCTGAAGAGATAATTAATTTGTTATTAGACGCAGAATTAATCAGAAAGAATGATGATGATTCCTTTGTGTGTTGGCATGACTATTATAGAGAGATTTTTATTAGTCATTTTTCTTTAATACCATACAGCGGATTACATATTCCCTTTGAAGATGTATACTATACAAAATTACAGCTTGAGCTAAAAAGCCGAGAAAATGATACTATAGAGGATGTGTTAACCAAAATTCAGTGTTTATTTGCTGAGCAAAAATATTATTCGATCTATTATATTTTGGAAAATATTTTTCTGACAGAATCTGTTAAAAGGCAGTTTAAAAGTAGCATTAGTACCAAGAATTATTTTTTACTTTTTGCTTACTTTGCATATGCAAACACAAATGCCGGTACCATTTACTCTGGATATGACATATTTGAAAGCTTATATACAGAGGCTGTTTCTGTAGCCGAACATACGGTAATAAAAATTCGTTATATTATACTATGGGAAATGATCAATTCACTATATGAAAATGATAGGTATCAGAATGCTTTGCTAAAAATAAATTGTTTTGACAAAATGCCGACAACTGTTCAAAATGATTGGAAGCCCTTGTTTGGTTGGGATCTTCAATCGTTAAAATACGCCGTAAATACGGTAAAAATGTTTATTGACAGTGAAAATGGCATTAATTGTCTAAACAAGGTTCCAACAAAAGAGTTTTTATTTAAAAAGGATATTCCTTTTTCGACATATCGATTGCTTTTATGTAATCTTACAAATGACTATCACACGGCAGAAAAAATACTTAAAGAATATAATGTTATAGTACAAGAACGGATGGATTGCGATGATAAAACAAAATATATGTATAATTTTGCCGTGACATTTCTTGATTGTATTCAAAATGATGCAGATATTAGTGAAGTTATTGCTGCAAATAATTTATTAAAGGAAAACTTTATTAATGATTACAATCGCCACATTTTTGCTATCTCTCTTTTAGCATTATCAAAAGGAGAGTTACCATTATGTGAGCGGTATAGATTGGAATATATGAAAACGCAAAGACCGATGAAAGTACGCCAACAGGCTTTTGAAGCAGCGTATTCAGCATTAGTTTACTTGCATAAATACAAAAAAGAGGCCGCATTAATTGAACTGAAAAGAGAAGATGAATTATTATCTGAAAGGAAAACATATCTTCCAATTATTAGACATAATATAAAATATATAAGTGAATACGAACCTTCATTGGATAATTTGGAGTTCTATCTGGGAGCTCCTCTTCAGGCTGGGAAATGTTATATAGACATCCGCATGCTATACTAAAGGCCATAGTATGCGGATATCTCTACATTTCTTAAAATATGGTAGTATCAATAATATTAGGTTGGATGTGTTTGCGTAATTCTTCGGCAGATAAGAAATCAATATATTCTTCTGCATCAACAACTTTTTTTAATTGAGCAAACGAGTATTTGAGATATTTCTTTTTAGTATTTTCATCAGGAACAAACTCAAATATTTGGCGAACAATTAAATTATAAAAATGCTGTAACGAAGAATAATAGTTAAAACGAAATTTTTCATAAATATTATTTTTATATAGATAACTTTTAATCATTTGATATGCAGTCATCATATCATCTATATTCTTTTTACTAAATGACTGTACAATAGACCCTGAACGTTTATAGTGGTGATAAACAACATGTGGAACACAGACAATTTTGTTTGCTGCTAATGTGCAACTATATGAGAATGGCTGATCTTCGAAAAATATATGTTCAGGGAATGTTAATAAATTATTTGTCAAAAAAGTTTTTCGATATATTTTATTCAAAGCTGAAGGCAAAAATTTTATGCCATAATTATATTCATTCGTCATAATACGAAACGCGATTTCGCCGGAAAAAACATAATCCTGATCGTATTTACATTTATATAGAGGGGTAGATGTATTGTAATCGTATTCACGCATCAAACTACAAGTAACAATGTCTGCGTTTGATTGTTTTGCCTTATTATACATCACTTCCAAATAATTTAAGTCTATCCAGTCATCGCTGTCGATAAAAGATATGTATTCTCCGGATGCCTGCTGAAGCGCTTTATTTCTAGCTCCCCCAGGGCCAAGACTGGAAGAAAGAGGTAAAAACAAAATATTATCATGCTGTGAGGCTAGTTTGGTGGCTATTTGAGGGGTACTATCTGTAGATACATCATCTGCAATAATGATTTCAATATCTGATAATGATTGGTTTATAACGGAATCTATGCATTTCAATAAGTACTTTTCAGTATTATGTGTTGTAATAATAACACTTACCTTCATAATCAAATCCTCCTTGTATACTCAGTGGTACTAAAATAGAATGATAATACATCATTAGCCATCAAGTTTTTTGTGAGAAAACCGACTGATAACTAAAAATTATCCGTCACTTACATAGAATGCTTAAAATTTGAAATTCTGTCGAGGATGTTTGTTGGTAAGTATATCTCTTTGCTTTGAAAGAGCAACATGCGTATAAATTTCTGTTACAGTAATCGAACTATGTCCGAGCATCTCCTGGATGTATCTAATATCTACATCTGCTTCAAGCAAACTCGTAGCAAATGTATGGCGAAACATATGAGGGGTTATATGTAAATCGATAGAAGCAAGAGAACAGTACTTTTTAATCATGCGTCTAATAGCCTGATCGGATATTTGGGTTGCATTAGGATTAACAAAGAAATATCCACTTTTGTTTATTTCGGAACAATATTCACTTTCGTATTTTTCAAGTATTAGTAAGACATCGTTATTTCCAATCTGTATCATTCTTTCTTTTGCTCCTTTTCCATATAT
The DNA here is from genome assembly GCA_045125095.1 of Lachnospiraceae bacterium. Taxonomy (GTDB): domain Bacteria; phylum Bacillota; class Clostridia; order Lachnospirales; family Lachnospiraceae; genus JBGVMW01. The sequence goes on along the minus strand of JBGVMW010000304.1, from coordinate 2,592 downwards.
GCGGATTGCTGCATCGTACAATTCAACATCGGAGCTTTTTAAGTTGCATAATTCAGAAATTCGCATACCGGTAGAAAATAATGTTTCACATATAGCAATGTCAAGAAGAATACGCTTCTTACGATAGAGCGTATGAGCAAGAGAAAATTCGTTGTACATGGTTGTAAGTAGTTTTTCCACTATGTATAACGGAATTGTTTTTGGTAGTATTACAGGTTCCCGAAACTTTATTTTGATTTTGTTGAAAGGGTTTTGTTCAATGAAATCTTTATATTCGAGGAAGTGATAAAAAGATTTTATTGAAGCAAGTTTTCTTTTGGCTGTTTTAGGCTTGAAATTTTGATGCAGGTATCCTATATATTTTTCAATATCAGGTATGGATATAGTATTTATGTAAGTATTGTTAAAAAAAGATACAAATTGGCCTAAATCAGTGCGATATGCCTTTAGTGTTTTTTTATCAAGACCTTTTTGTACTTCGCAGTATTCTAGATAGTTTTCCGTGATAGTAAATAACGTATTCATATGTAAAAATCTCCTTTTCTAAATCTTGTGTTTATAGGTGTTTGCGAATGTGATGACAATTCACTACCTTGTTGGCGTTTCACAATGCTCTAATCTTGTGCTTACATTGATGTATCGGAAGGAATCAAGATGTTAATGCATCTGGATATGAGATATCACAATTAAAAAGATGTAACTCACAGCTTACATTATTGTCCACGATAAGTGGTGGTTTAGGAAAATTTATTTTGATATAATAACAGCAAATTTATGGAGAGGTGTGCTCATGGAATTAAAGAATAAATTACAGCTTTTGAGAAAACAGAATGGTTATTCACAGGAACAACTTGCGGATAAATTGGGAATTGCTCGCCAAACTCTTAGCAAATGGGAAACCGGACAGGCTGTGCCTGAATTGAATAATTTGATTTCGCTGAGTAATCTTTATGGAATAACGATAGACCGAATAGTGAAGGAAGATGATGAATGCAATATTTCTTTGTGTAGAAATGAAAGTATGGATATTAATAAGATGATTGAGTTTCTTTTTGTAGCAAAAAAGAATACCTATGCAGCGGCAAATAACAAAGTGGATTCATGTAGAATGAACTCTCATGATTATCGTTACGAAGATAAAAATGGATTTACCTATCTTGATTCCTATTTGGGTGGGGAATGTTTTGTTGGTGAGGAAGTGGTATGGTTACATGACAGTCCCGTTTGGAGCATGAACTATGCAGGGCGCGTGATAGGAGAGAACTTTAGTGCCGATTTCTTGAAAGAGGTGCTTATGCAAGTTTCGACAGATTTACCATTTCGTGGACCGGAGATTTATACAAAAGGAGATTACCATTATCACTGCAAAGTAGATGGCGATTTTGTATGGTTTCAGGGATATGAAGAAATATTTTATATCGATGAAAAAATATATGAGTGCTATTTTCATGGAGGAGCTATTCGATAATGAATATAATTGAAAAGGAAATTGAGGTAAAGGATTATCTGACAAAATCCAATCTCCCTGCTAGTGATTATGTGATTAATCCATATGTGGGCTGTCCGCATGGGTGTAAATATTGCTATGCCAGCTTCATGAAACGATTTACAGGACACAGCGAAGAATGGGGAACATTTATCGATATCAAAAAATGCTCAAAACCGATAAGCAAAAAGAAATTAAAAGGGAAGACGGTTTTTCTAGCATCTGTTACAGATTGTTATAATCCTTATGAGGAAAAATATTGTATAACACAAAGCATATTAAAGCAGCTTTTGGATGTAGAGTGTACAGTTAGTATTTCAACAAAGTCATCGCTGATTTTGAGAGATGTGGAATTGTTGAAACAATTCAAGGATGCATCTGTAGCTGTGTCTATTAATACATTGGATGAAAGTTTTAAGAATGATATGGATAACGCAAGTAGTATTGAGGCTCGCGTGAATACACTTAAAGTTTTGCATGAAAACGGAATTCATACAGTGTTATTTATGTCGCCTATATTTCCGGCAATAACGGATTATAAGGAAATTATAGAAAAGAGTCGGCTGGTTGTTGATGAGTATTGGTTTGAAAATCTGAATCTTAGAGGGGAATATAAGGCTAAAATATTTAAATATATTGAAGAAAAGTATCCGCAACATATGGACTTGTACAAACAGATATATATGGATGGAAATAGAGAGTACTGGGATGGATTAGCAACAGAGATTGAAGAGTATTGCGCGGAACATTCCATTATACATACAAATTTCTTTTATCATGAAAAGTTTGTGGCACAGAAGAAGGGAAATGCAAAGTATAGTTAGATTTGAAGAGGGAGGATATCATTTAGGTGGTATGCTCTTTTTATTTTCCGAAGAATCTAGATGAAAAACAAGATGTATTATAGTACAATAATACTGTATTATAGGTGTTTGCGAAAGTGAAACCCATCCGCAAATTGTCAGAATTGTTTGTGACAGATAGCTGTTTGCTACATAGTCTATATGTGACCCTCTGAAAACGTCGGCACTTAGGCTGTGTATTTTACAGCCTTAGTGTCCGCTACGTTTGAAGGGAGCGAGAGCGTGTCGAATATAGACTATGTA
>JBGVMW010000303.1:0-9232 GCA_045125095.1 Lachnospiraceae bacterium | reverse complement strand
TTTGTTGCGTTAATCGGGAAAATATAGTTGTCTGAGCTTGCGAGTTCTATATTTTCCCGATTGTCCTTAGCAACAAGCAAAATCCCTTAGTACCACTTACAGCTAAGTGCCCTGCCTCTGATAGCAAGCTACAGCCCCTCTATTTGACGGACGGGTAACCAATTATATATCATACCAACGTAATGAATTCAATTACGATATTTAGGAGGACAGTTATGATTCAAATGGCAGTGCGAAGCTTTGTAGAATTTCTTCTGCAAGCAGGCGACATTGACAATCGAATAGGAAAAACCATAGATACCGAGGCAATGGCAGAAGGACGACGTATTCATAAGAAGCTTCAGAATCGCATGGGGGCGGAATACCAGGCAGAGGTACCATTATCCATTATCATTCCGTTGGAAAAATTTGAACTGTCCTTAACAGGCAGGGCGGATGGTATTATAGAATCAGAAGGAAAAACACCAGTAGTGGATGAAATCAAAGGCGTATATATGGACGTCATGAATATGAAAGAAGCGGTGCCAGTGCATCTTGCCCAGGCAAAATGTTATGCTTATATGTACGCCAATGACCATGAACTGACAGAAATGGAAGTGCGCATGACCTACTGTAATATGCATACAGAAGAAATTCGCTATTTTTATTACCATTTTTCCATGAAAGAATTGAAAAACTGGTTCTTCGAGATGGTAGAGGCGTATCGCAGATGGGGGGAATTTCAGGTGGAGTGGTTAGAAAAACGCCAAAACTCCATACCACAGGTGCAATTTCCCTATCCATACAGAGTTGGACAGAAAGAATTGGCTGCTTTTGTGTATAAGACCATTGCAGCAGGTGAGCGTTTATTTATACAGGCACCAACCGGTGTGGGGAAAACGATTTCCACCGTATTTCCGGCAGTGAAAGCAGTGGGGGAAGAGAAGGGGGATAAAATTTTTTATCTGACAGCAAAAACGATAACAAGAGTAGTGGCAAAGGAAGCTTTGGCGTTACTACAGAAGCAAGGGCTTCGTTATAAGATTTCTCTGCTGACCGCAAAAGAAAAGCTGTGTTTTTGTGAAGAAATGGATTGCAATCCAGTGAATTGTCCTTATGCGAAGGGGCATTACGACAGAGTTAACGATGCTGTGTACGATTTGTTAAAGAAAGAAGACGTATTTGATAGGGAGACCATAGAAAAACAGGCGAGAGAATTTCAGGTCTGCCCATTTGAGTTAGGATTGGATGTATCCATTTGGTCAGATGCCATTGTCTGTGATTATAATTATGTGTTTGACCCAACAGCATCTCTGAAACGTTTTTTTGCAGAAGGAAAGCGATATGATTATATTTTTCTGATTGATGAGTGCCATAATCTGGTGGAACGGGCAAGAGAAATGTATAGTGCTGTTTTGTGGAAGGAGCAGTTTTTGGAGATAAAGAATCTGGTGAAAGAGGAGTACCGGAAACTTGCTAATCAGCTAGATAAATGTAATAAAATATTATTGCGGTGGAAGCGGGAATGTGAAAGCTGCATGGTGCTGTCAGATTTAGAAGAGCTTCCCATTGCACTGGTTCGCTTGATGGGTGAAATGGAAGACTACTTTGAGGCAGAGGAAGACAGGGCAAGACGTAAGAAGGTAATGGAGTTGTATTTAGAGTGCAGGCATTTCCTTGCTATGTACGAGGAAATGGATGATAACTATATTATGTATACAGAGTTTACCGAGAGTGGCAGGTTTTTTTTAAAGCTATTTTGTGTGAACCCGGCATTGCCGCTTAGACGTTGTCTGGATAAGGGAAACAGTACTATCTTTTTCTCGGCGACACTTTTGCCTATTCAGTATTATAAGGAACTATTGACAGCAGAGTTAGAGGATAAGGCAGTTTACGCAAAGTCACCTTTTGATGCCGATAAAAGGTTGATTTTAGCAGCAGAGGATGTGACTTCAAGATATAAAAGACGTAACCGGCAGGAATATGAAAAAATTGCTTCCTATTTGTATCGGATGGTAAAGGGAAAATGTGGAAATTATCTTGCATTTTTTCCGTCGTATGTATATGAACAGCAGGTTTACAATTGTTTTGTAGAGCTGTACGGCGAAGAAGAAATTGATCTTGTATTCCAATCTGCTTCTATGAGTGAGATGGAACGGGAAGCATATCTGCAAGCGTTTGCTGTGGGGAGAGAAAAAAGCCTGTTAGGATTTTCTGTTATCGGAGGGATTTTTTCAGAGGGAATTGATTTGAAAGAGGATTCCTTGATAGGAGCTGCCATTATTGGAACAGGACTTCCGGGTATTAGTAATGAGAAAGATTTGCTGATGGAATATTTTAATCGAAGAAATATGAATGGATTTGATTTTGCATATCGATATCCGGGAATGAATAAAGTATTGCAGGCTGCTGGACGTGTGATTCGGACGGTGGAAGATACAGGAGTGATCCTACTTTTAGATGAACGGTTTCTATCAAGAGAGCAGCAAAGCTTATTTCCAAGGGAGTGGCAGGACGTGAAGCGTTGCCGCCTGCATAATGTGGCAGATAAGATAGGAGATTTCTGGAAATCCCTTGCATAAAAAGACCATTCATATTATTATGATAAGCGAAAAATGTTTTTACATACTAGGAAATCTGATGAATGGTATTATCAGGGGATTAACTGTTGTGAAAGCGAATAATAGCGATGCCATAAGGCAGAACGGGAGGCAGTATGATAGAAACGGTAGTATCGTTAGAACTTCCGGTGGATGAAAAACTGACGATTCAAAAAAGACGTATTATGCCGATTAATCCAACTGGAAATGAAAAGCGAATTTCTATAGTGACTGGTATATATGGCGATGAGTTAGAAGGACAATATGCGTGCTTTGAACTGACACGTATTTTAGAAGCAAATATAGAAAAATTAAATGGTATTGTAGATATTTACCCAGCGGTAAATCCGTTGGGAATTGCCTCCATGAGCAGAGGCATTCCAATGTTTGATTTGGATATGAACCGAATTTTTCCGGGAACGGATAATGGGGGAATGGCGGATGCAGTAGCAGCAGAACTGACATCAGATTTGTTAGGTTCGGATTTGTGCATTGATATTCATGCAAGTAACTTGTATCTTACAGAGTTGCCACAGGCAAGACTGACAGAGCAGTTTGAGGATACGTTGCTTCCGATTGCAAAGCAGTTGAACGTAGATTTTATATGGATACATGAATCTTCCACAGTATTAGAATCCACCTTGTCACACAGTTTGAATTTATTAAATGTTCCGACTGTTGTAGTGGAAATGGGCGTGGGGATGCGATTGACTTTGGAATATGGTGACAGCCTGGTAAAGGGGATTCTTAATGTGATGAAGCAGATGGGCATCTGGCAAGGAGAAACAGCTTCTTTAAAAGAACCGGTAATTTCCAAAGATGGTCATGTGGAATATTTGAATTCCAAAGCATCCGGATTTTTTATCCCGAAAGTAAAACATGGAGATCACGTTACTACAGGACAAACAATTGGAGATATTGTAGATGTGTTAAATAATAAAGTGGAGCATCATATTACTGCTCCTTGCGACGGATTGCTCTTTACACTCCGTGCGCACCCGGTTGTTTATCAGGGTTCCTTAATAGGACGAATATTAGAACAGTAGAAAGAGGAACAAAATATGACTAGAGAAACGATATTTTCTTTAAAAGTTCCATATCGAAATAATTTAGAAATCAGCGGTTACCGCTTTGGCAAAGGTGAGAAATCAGCTTGTATTGTAGGCGCGATCCGTGGAAATGAGATACAGCAGATATATGTCTGTTCACGATTAATCCATGTATTAAAAGAATTAGAGGAACATGGCTCTATTGTAAGCAATAATGAAATTCTGGTGATTCCTTCCGTCAATCCACATTCTATGAATATTGGCAAACGATTCTGGGCTGGTGACGACACAGATATTAATCGTATGTTTCCCGGGAAAATAGATGGAGAAGCCACACAGCAGATTGCTGCAGGCGTATTTGAATGTGTGCAGGGTTACAGCTATGGAATCCAGTTCGCAAGCTTTTATCGTAGAGGAGATTTTATACCACATGTTCGTATGATGGAGACAGGGTATCAGAGTCCAAGCCTTGCCAATCTGTTTGGTATGCCTTATGTAGTGGTGCGAAAGCCGGATCCGATTGACACCACTACCCTCAATTACAATTGGCAGATGTGGAAAACCAATGCATTTTCCGTATATACCACAGAGACAGATGAAATTGACGAAAAATCAGCAGATCAGGCAGTGGCAGCAGTCTTACGCTTCTTAACCAGAATGGGAATTATCCGTTATAACAGCCATAGCGGTTATATTGCCAGCGTAATCAATGAAAGCGAGATGTTAACGGTTCATGCAGAAAAAGCCGGTTTCTATCGAAGAAAGATATTTACTGGTGACGAAGTGAGACGAGGGGATGTGATGGCAGAAATTCTTCATCCATATGAAGGACATTGTGTGGCAGAGGTGAAGGCACCTACCGATGGTATCGTGTTCTTTTCACACAAGGCACCCCTTGTAAATGAGCATGAAATTGTGTATGAAATTATCCGTAGACTGCATAAATAGCCGAAGTGGCTAGGCGTTCTGCAAGCAGAACGCGTTCTTTTGTCGGATGTTTAACCTATAGAATAATTGTAATTGTTCAGGTAGGTCGAATCATTCACTGCTGAGACCGTAGAAGTATGAAGCGATAAGCAAAAATCCCATCGCTGAAAGCGATTTGAAATGGATTTTTGCATCGTAATTATGAAGGTACTGAATAATTACGAATAATTTATACAATTTGACCGCAGTGAGTAGCGACTCCCACGGACAAATTGCATAAATTATTGTCTATGGTGCATTTGTGGCGCAAATGTGATTGTAAATTTGAGGTATAGTGTGTTATGATAGTAACATATGTGTTTAAATACAAAGTAACAACGGAGGAATGTTAAGAATGAACAGCGTTAGACGAATTTATGTGGAAAAAAAGACTCCATATGCAGTAGCTGCAAAAGAGCTTAAGCATGAGATTAAGAGTTATTTAGGGATCACAACGGTATCCAAAGTACGAGTACTGATTCGTTATGATGTGGAAAATATTTCCGAGGAGACTTATAAAAAAGCGGTACGCACAGTATTTTCTGAGCCACCTGTAGATGATGTGTACGAGGAAAGCTTTGATGCAGCAGGTGCTGTATGCTTCAGCGTGGAATTTTTACCTGGACAGTTCGACCAGAGAGCCGATTCTGCTGTACAGTGTGTGAAGCTGTTAAAGGAGGACGAAGAACCGGTAATCCGTACCGCTACTACTTATGTATTAGAGGGCGAATTGACAGCAGAGCAGATTGAAAGCATTAAGAACTTCTGTATTAACCCGGTAGATTCCAGAGAAGCAGAGGAAGCAAAGCCAGCTACATTAGTTCAGCAGTTTGACGAGCCAGCCGATGTATTAGTATATGATGGTTTCCGCGACATGACAGATGATAAGTTAAAGGAATTATACGATTCTTTAAATCTTGCCATGACATATAAGGATTTTAAATTTATCCAGAATTATTACAGCACAGAAGAAATGCGTGACCCAACTATCACAGAAATTCGTCTGTTTGATACGTACTGGTCTGATCACTGTCGTCATACTACATTCTCCACAGAGTTGACAGAAGTAAACTTTGGCGAAGGTTACTATAGAAAGCCAATTGAAGATACCTATAAAGAATATTTAGCTGACCGAGAGGTGATTTTCAAGGGCAGAGATGATAAATTTGTTTCTTTAATGGATTTAGCATTGATGGCAATGCGTAAATTAAAGAAAGAAGGCAAGTTAAACGATCAGGAAGAATCTGATGAAATCAATGCTTGTAGTATTGTAGTGCCGGTAGACGTAGATGGTGTAGAAGAAGAATGGTTAATCAACTTCAAGAATGAAACACACAACCATCCTACAGAAATCGAGCCATTTGGTGGTGCTGCAACCTGTTTAGGTGGTGCAATCCGTGATCCATTGTCAGGACGTACTTATGTATATCAGGCAATGCGTGTAACTGGTGCGGCAGACCCAACTGTTCCAGTAGCAGATACCTTAAAGGGTAAGCTTCCACAGAAGAAGATTGTAAGAAGTGCAGCAGCAGGCTACAGTTCATATGGTAACCAGATTGGTCTCGCAACCGGTCTTGTTAAGGAAGTATACCATCCGGATTATGTGGCAAAACGTATGGAAATTGGTGCTGTATTAGGTGCGGCTCCGAGACGTGCGGTCATTCGTGAAACATCCGATCCGGGTGATATCATTGTATTATTAGGTGGACGTACCGGACGTGATGGTTGTGGTGGTGCAACCGGTTCTTCTAAGGTGCATACAGAGCAGTCTATCGAGACTTGTGGTGCAGAAGTACAGAAGGGTAATCCTCCTACAGAAAGAAAGATTCAGAGACTATTCAGACGTGAGGAAGTCAGCAAGCTGATTAAGAAGTGTAATGACTTTGGTGCCGGCGGTGTTTCCGTTGCCATTGGTGAGTTAGCAGACGGCTTACGCATTAATTTAGATAAAGTTCCTAAGAAATATGCCGGTCTTGACGGTACAGAAATTGCTATTTCTGAGTCTCAGGAGCGTATGGCAGTTGTGCTTTCTCCAAAAGATGTAGAAGCATTTTTAGCTTACGCAAAGGAAGAAAACTTAGAGGCAGTAGAAGTTGCGGAAGTTACAGAAGAACCAAGATTAAAGCTGTACTGGAGAGGAAAAGAAATCGTTAATATCTCCAGAGCATTCTTAGATACCAACGGTGCACATCAGGAAACAAAAGTTGCCGTTGAGATTCCTTCTAAGGAAGACAATTATTTTGAGAAAAAACCAGTTACTGATGTAAAGACAAAATGGCTTGAGACATTAAAAGATTTAAATGTTTGCTCGCAGAAGGGCTTGGTTGAGCGTTTTGACGGTTCTATCGGTGCAGGTTCTGTCTTCATGCCACATGGTGGTAAGTACCAGATGACAGAAACACAGTCTATGGTAGCAAAGGTTCCTGTATTAAATGGTAAGACAACAACGGTTACTATGATGAGTTATGGTTTTGATCCATATTTATCTTCCTGGAGCCCATATCATGGAGCAGCTTATGCGGTAACAGAATCTGTGGCAAAGATTGTAGCAACTGGTGGTGATTTTAAGAAGATTCGTCTGACCTTCCAGGAATACTTCCGTCGTATGACAGAAGATCCAACAAGATGGAGTCAGCCATTCTCTGCATTGTTAGGTGCATACTCAGCACAGTTAGGATTTGGAATTCCATCTATCGGTGGTAAGGACAGTATGTCCGGAACTTTCAATGAGATTGATGTTCCGCCTACATTAGTATCTTTTGCAGTAGATGTAGCAAAAGAAAAAGATATCATTTCACCGGAATTAAAGAAAGCTGGCAATAAGTTAGTAGTAATGCACATTGACCGTGACGAGTATGAGATGCCTGTTTACGAACATGCAATGGCTTCTTACGATAAGTTCCATACAGATGTACAGGCTGGCAGAATTGTTTCCGCGTATGCATTAGACAGCAAGGGTATTGCAGCAGCGGTAAGTAAGATGGCATTTGGTAATGGGCTTGGTGTGAAGATTGAGCATAACGTGGCACCGGAAGATTTATTTGCTGTTGGTTTTGGTGATATCGTAGCAGAAGTAAAGGCAGAGGAAGTAGGAAATCTTGCAATTACTTACACAGTAATCGGTGAAGTGACAGATAACAAAGCAATTGAATACCAGAACATGACTCTTTCCTTAGAGGAAGCAGAAGAAGCTTGGACAAGTACATTAGAAAAAGTATTCCCAACTCGTTCTAACGTAGAGCAGGAAGATATTAAGACAGGATTATTCAATGCAGAGAATATTTATGTATGCAAGAATAAGATTGCAAAACCTACTGTATTTATTCCGGTATTCCCAGGAACAAACTGTGAATACGACAGTACAAAGGCATTTGAGCGTGCAGGTGCTAATGTAATCGTTAAGGTATTCAAGAACTTAGATGCAGCAGATATCCGTGATTCTGTAGCAGTATTTGAAGAAAATATCAAGAAATCCCAGATGATTATGTTCCCAGGTGGATTTAGTGCAGGTGATGAACCGGAAGGTTCTGCAAAATTCTTTGCAACTGCATTCCGCAATGAGAAGATCAAAGAAGCTGTGGATGATTTATTAAATAACAGAGATGGTCTGATGTTAGGTATCTGTAACGGATTCCAGGCATTAATCAAGTTAGGTTTGGTGCCATACGGAACCATTACTGAGCAGAAGGCTGACTCTCCAACATTAACATACAACACCATCGGACGTCATATCTCCAAGATGGTATACACAAAGGTTGTAACTAACCAGTCACCATGGTTAGCACAGGCTGAATTAGGCGGTGTCTATGTCAATCCGGCATCCCACGGTGAAGGACGCTTCGTTGCACCAAAAGAGTGGTTAGACAAGCTCTTTGCCAATGGACAGGTAGCGACTCAGTATGTAGATGAATTCGGCAATCCAACCATGGATGAAGAATGGAATCCAAATGGTTCCTACATGGCAATCGAAGGTATCACATCTCCAGATGGCCGTGTACTTGGTAAGATGGCTCACTCTGAGCGTCGTGACGCTTCTGTAGCCATGAACATTTACGGCGAGCAGGATATGAAGATCTTCGAATCTGGTGTGGCTTACTTCCAGTAGAAATATAAATATCCCAAGGCACTCCCGATTATCCTGAAAAGGCAAAAAAGAGTAGCTTGAGAGTAAGTGAATAAAGTAAGAAAAAGCAAAGACCTTGTAGAGGAAAAAATAATCCTCTATGAGGTCTTTTTGCATTCCAAGACTTATGATGCTATCCAATATGCTTATGCAGTCTGGACTTGTTGGAATGAAACAAGTCAGTGTTTGAATTATGGACATTACAATTTGCCCGGCATTGAGGATTGTGAAAAGGTGTTTGAAGAATTTTATAACAATGGGAAGTAAAGAAAGTGGGGAACTCTGGTCTTAATGGCTGGAGTTCTCTGTGATAATAAATATCTTTTTTAGCTAAAATTATTGATAAAATCGTACGATTAGAGTATAATAATAGTATAGGCATTTGCGAAAATGAAGGCCATCCGCAAATTGTCAGAATTGTTTGTGCAAATAGCTGCTTACTACATAGTCTATATTTGACGCGCTCTCGCTCCCTTCAAACGTAGCGGACACTAAGGCTGTAAAATACACAGCCT
>JBGVMW010000302.1:0-49603 GCA_045125095.1 Lachnospiraceae bacterium | reverse complement strand
GAAGCTTCTGCATAACACCTGGACGAACTGTTGCCATCTGTGGACGGTTGTCAGGACATGCAATTGTAGCGATTGTGTTTCCGCCGAATGCAGGACGAGTCATAAGAAGCTGGTTGTGCTTCTGCTCATCTTCTTTTCCTGGAACTGGGTTGAGTGGGAAATCACCAATCTCAAGTTTTGTACAGTCAGCGGTAAGTCCTGTTGCAACTCTTGCTGAAACTGTTGGTCCTAAATCACGACCGATTGCTGTAGCACCAACTAACATAATGTCAGGTTTGTACTCATTGATTACTGCAGACAATGCCTGTGCATATGGCTCAGTACGATATGTCTCTAACTTTGGATCATCAACAACGATAACCTTATCTGCACCATACTCACCTAACTCATCTGCTAAAGCTTTTACGTTAGATCCAAGAAGTACAGCAGTTACGTCTGTTCCTAAGTCGTTTGCTAATTCTTTTGCTTTTCCGATTAACTCGAAAGAGATTGAGCTAAGCTCATTGTCAACCTGCTGAGCATATATATATACGCCCTTGTATTCTTCTAAAGCCATTTTTAATCCTCCATAATTATAATAGCGCTCCTGATATGGGCTCTATTCTTAGATAATGTGTTTCTCTTTGAATTTGTCCATAAGGTAATTTACAGCCTCTGCTGGATCAAGATTTACTTTCTCTCCAGCTCCCTTAGGTACCTTATCAGATGCTTTTGCGATCTTTGTTGGTGATCCCTTTAATCCAAGGTTAGAATCATCTACATCTTTAAGATCTGCTCTTCCCCATACAGTTACTTCTTTCTCAACTGCATCGAAGATTCCGCCTGGTGTCATATATCTAGGCTCATTTAACTCAGCAAGTGCTGTTACTAATGCTGGCATTTTAGCTTTTACTGTATGATATCTGTCTTCATACTGACGTTTAACGATTACAGAATCTCCATCAATCTTGATGTCTTCTGCGTAAGAAATTACTGGAAGTCCAAGATGCTCTGCGATCTGTGGTCCAACCTGAGCGGTATCTCCATCGATAGCCTGACGTCCTGTGATGATGAGATCATATTCGATATTTCTGATCGCACCAGCGATTGTTGTAGATGTAGCCCATGTATCAGCTCCACCTAATACTCTGTCTGTTACTAAGATACCTTTATCAGCACCCATAGCAATTGCTTCACGAAGAACTTCTTCAGCCTTTGGAAGACCCATAGTAAGTACAGTAACTTCTGCACCATACTGATCTTTTAATCTAAGAGCTGCCTCTAAACCTGCTTTATCATCTGGATTCATGATAGTAAGCATTGCACCTCTGTCTAATGTTCCGTCTGGATTAAACTTAACGCCACCCTTTGTATCAGGCACCTGTTTTATACAAACTACGATTTTCACAATAAGTACCTCCTCTTACTTTAACAAATTAGCAGAAATAACCATACGCTGAACTTCTGAAGTACCTTCGTAGATTTCTGTGATCTTAGCATCACGCATCATACGCTCAACGTCATATTCTCTGATATAACCATAACCACCATGTAACTGAACAGCCTTAGTTGTTACTTCCATAGCAACTTCTGCTGCATATAATTTAGCCTGAGCAGCTTCGAAGCTGTAGTTCTTCTGAGTAGCTTTTGCCATAGCAGCCTTGTAAACTAATAACTTAGCAGCTTCTACCTTAGTAGCCATATCTGCTAACTGGAACTGTGTATTCTGGAACTGTCCGATAGAACGTCCGAACTGTTTTCTTTCCTTAACGTATGCAATAGTTGTTTCTAATGCACCTTCTGCAAGACCAAGAGCCTGAGCAGCGATACCGATACGTCCACCATCTAATGTGTGCATAGCGATGTTGAAGCCCTTACCCTTCTGTCCTAATAAGTTTTCCTTAGGGATTCTACAATCTGTGAAGATTAATTCGTATGTAGCTGAACCACGAATACCCATCTTCTTTTCTTTTGTACCGAATGTAAATCCTGGTGTTCCTTTTTCTACGATGAAAGCAGAGATTTCTTTCATTGTCTTACCGCGTTTTTCAACTTTACCAGTAACAGCGATAACAATGTAGATATCAGCTTCTTTACCGTTAGTGATGAAGCACTTAGAACCGTTTAATACCCATTCGTCGCCATCTAAAACAGCTTTTGTCTGCTGTCCCTGAGCGTCTGTACCAGCACCTGGCTCAGTTAAACCGAACGCACCTAATTTCTCACCTTTAGCAAGTGGAACTAAGTATTTCTGCTTCTGCTCTTCTGTACCATATGTCTGAATTGGATCACAGCAAAGAGAGGTATGTGCAGATACGATAACACCTGTTGTACCACATACTTTAGAAAGCTCTTCTACGCACATAGCGTATGTTAAAGGATCACAACCCTGTCCGCCGTACTCCTTTGGAATCGGAATACCCAGGAAACCGTTCTTTGCCATCTTTTCAACTGTAGCAGTTGGGAAATGTTCTGTTTCATCCACTTCCTGAGCAAGAGGTTTTACTTCATTTTCGGCAAATTCTTTGAAAAGACTTCTTGCCATCTCGTGTTTCTTACTTAATGCGAAATCCATCTTATAATTCCTCCATGTTATATTATATATATGTGTCTGTCCGTCATAGTCGGACAGACACTCTTACATATCTACGAATACTAATTTGTTGAAACAACTATGTTCTGCTTATTTAGCGTAGTTGTAGAAACCAATACCTGTCTTCTTACCAAGCTTACCAGCACGAACCATCTTCTTAAGAAGTGGATGTGGACGATACTTAGGATCACCAGTTTCAGCCTGTAATACTTCCATAATAGCAAGCACGATATCAAGACCAACTAAATCACCTAATGCTAAAGGTCCCATTGGATGAGAAGCGCCTAACTTCATAGCTGTATCAATATCTTCTACACTTGCAATACCATCAGCATAGATACCGATTGCTTCGTTGATCATTGGGATAAGAATCTTGTTTACAACGAAACCTGGAGCTTCTTTTACTTCTACTGGTGTCTTACCAATTTCTGTAGAAATTGTCTTAATCTTTTCTACTAATTCAGCAGGTGTATTTTCACCAGCGATAACTTCTACTAACTTCATTCTGTCTGCTGGGTTGAAGAAGTGCATACCAACTAATGGTCTGTCTAATCCCTGTCCCATCTCTGTTAAAGAAAGAGAAGATGTGTTAGAAGCGAAGATACAATCCGGCTTACAGATCTTCATTAATTCTGCAAATGTATCTTTCTTGATTGACATTTTTTCAGGAGCAACTTCTACTACTAAGTCACAGTCTGCACAGATATCTTTTAAACCTGTTGTGATCTTACCAGCAATTTCATCTGCCTTTTCCTGTGTCATTTTTTCTTTGCTTACTAAGAAGTTTAAGTTCTTTAAGATTCTAGCCTTACCGCCTTCTGCGAACTCTGTCTTGATATCACAAAGACAAACTTCATAACCATCTGTCATAGCAAATGCCTGTGCAATGCCGGCACCCATAGTACCTGCTCCAATAATACCTACCTTCATTTTATCCTCCATTCTGCTGAGTAACAGCATTTTAATTAACTAATTATTTATTTAAGAAAGCTTCTACTTTACGCTTCTCTAAGAAAGCAGTCATACCTTCCTTCTGGTCATACGACTCGAAGCAACTTCCAAATAATTTTTCTTCAATAACAATTGCATCATCCATTGCAGCATCCAAACCATCGTTAATCGCTTTTTTGCTTGCGCGTACTGCGATAGGAGCGTTCTTAGCAATTGTTGCTGCCAACTTCTTAGCTGCTGGCATTAACTCCTCTAATGGATATATGTGATTTACAAGCCCAATTCTGTAAGCCTCATCCGCTTTGATGTTTCTTCCGCCGTAAATCATTTCTTTTGCCATACCAACGCCAACTGTTCTTGCAAGTCTCTGTGTACCACCGAATCCTGGTGTGATTCCAAGACCAACTTCCGGCTGACCGAACACTGCATTTTCAGAACAGATACGGATATCACAGCTCATAGAAATCTCACAGCCACCGCCTAATGCAAATCCATTGATTGCAGCGATTACCGGAATTGGGAATGTTTCTAACTTACGGAATACGTCATTTCCCTTTTTACCAAATGCTTCACCTTCTGCCTTTGTTAAGCTGCTCATTTCTGCGATATCAGCTCCGGCAACGAAAGATTTTTCACCAGCACCTGTTAAAATTAAACATCTAACTGTATCTAAATCTACTGCATCGATTACTTCGTTTAATTCATCTAACACCTGGCTGTTTAATGCGTTTAATGCCTTTGGACGATTAATTGTAATAGTACCAACAGCACCTTCTACTTCATACGTAATGAATTCCATTATGAATTCTCCTTTCTATCAAACTTCTTATCCAGTACATCGACCTTTAAATAACTTTCCGCTACGTCTGCTTTTTCTCATATACTCCCACAAAATTCCCTGTGAGAATATAATAATCATTTCATTTACGATATACCAGACTCTAATTTAAGCACAAGAAAAGGGAATGAGATTCCTTTAAGAATCCCATTCTCCTTAAAGTTAATTAGTCACGTTCTACGATTGTAGAGCAGCCCATACCGCCACCGATACATAATGTAGCAAGACCCTTCTTAGCATCTGCCTTCTGCATTTCATGGAGAAGTGTTACTAAGATACGGCATCCGGAAGCACCTACTGGATGTCCTAATGCAATAGCACCACCGTTTGGATTTAACTGCTTGTCAACATCAATTCCTAAATCTTTACCAACTGCGATAGACTGTGCTGCGAATGCTTCGTTTGCTTCGATGATATCGAAATCTTCAATCTTCATGCCAGCTTTAGCCATTACCTTCTGAGTAGAAGCAACTGGTCCGATACCCATAACTTCTGGTCTTACACCCGCAAGAGCACCTGCTACCCATGTAGCCATTGGCTTAACGCCTAATTCTTTTGCTTTTTCTTCGCTCATAACTACGATAGCTGCTGCACCATCATTGATACCAGAAGCGTTACCAGCTGTAACGAATCCGTCCGGATTGATTGCACGAAGTTTAGCAAGTCCTTCAATTGTAGAACCGGCACGTGGACCTTCGTCTACCTTGAACTCTACCATTTCTTTTTTCTTCTTAACCATTACTGGTACGATTTCGTCATCGAATGCACCGTTCTTCTGAGCAGCTTCTGCCTTCTGCTGGCTCTTTAATGCGAACTCATCTAATTCTTCTCTTGTAAGTCCCCATTCTTCACAGATGTTATCTGCTGTCTTGATCATGTGGTAATCGTTGAATGCATCCCAAAGAGCATCATTTACCATCGTATCTTTCATTGTAGCATTACCCATTCTGTAACCGAAACGAGCTTTGTCTAATGCATAAGGAGCCATAGACATGTTCTCCATACCACCAGCTACTACGATATCAGCTTCACCTGCCATAATCATCTGAGCAGCCATGTTTACACAGTTAAGACCAGAACCACATACTACGTTGATAGTAACAGCTGGTACTTCGATTGGTAAACCAGCTTTGATTGTTGCCTGACGAGCAACGTTCTGTCCTAAACCAGCCTGAATTACACAACCCATGTATACCTGATCTACAGCTTCTGGAGCAACACCTGCTCTGTTTAAAGCTTCTTTGATAACGATAGCACCTAAATCTGCTGCTGGTGTTGTGCTTAAAGAACCACCCATAGTTCCAATTGCTGTACGACATGCGCCTGCTAATACTACTTTTCTTGCCATTCTAACTATTCCTCCACTTTCTTAAAATGTTTTCTCTAACTTAACATTAACGCACCTTTGCGTTATCTATGTTAATTTTATCACAATCTTTTTATATATGCAAGTATAATTCATAGGGTAATACGAATTATTTTGTAAAATTTTGCGATTACAAGCTATCCTGATTTCCTAATAAAATATATGATTACCAATTACCGTACCGGATATCGTATTCGTTACCGTTCGGAAATGAAGTATATCGCTACCAACTACCTGTTTTCCAGACATCGCTGCCTGTGCTGCTGAAACACAGCTTGATTTGGCACCTCTGGAAAGAACCAGCACAAATCGTCCACTGCTTACTGGTGTAAACTGGTATTTCTGGTACAATACTTCTGCTACGCTATTCGGGTAACGACTGCTCGCCACACGATTTAGTACCACATTTGCAACTGCTATCTTTCCTTCTTCGGATTCGCTACCTGCCTCACATTCTACAATAGCAGCTATCAGCTCCAAATCCGAAGCATTGTTTACCACATCCGGTATGCCATTTGTTGAAGTTGACGGTGCATCTGTCGGAGAAGGGGGCTCTGTTGCTACCGGCGTATCCGTAGCAGCCGGCTCATCGGTAGAAGCCGGGGCATCCGTAACAGTCGGCTCATCATCAGAAGCCTGCGGGGCTGTGACAGCCGGCGCATCGGTTGCTGTTGGCTTTGTCTCATTCTTCTCCTGCTCTTTTTTCTGTTCTTCTTCCTTACGCTTTCTTTCTTCCTCTGCTTTTTTGGCTTCTTCCGCTTTGCGTTTCTCTTCTTCCTGTTTCTCCTCTAGTACTGCTAATTCACTTTGTCTCTCAGAGATCTTTTTTTCATACTCAGCTGCCAAGGATTCTGCTTTGGCTATTTTGGTATCATAGGATGCAATGCTGTCTTTATTCTGCTGTACCAGTTCAGCCACTTCCTGCTGTTTTTCTGATACAGATGCTTGCATTGCCTGCAACTCTGCCAGTTCTGCTTCTAACTCTGCTTTAGCAGTTGACACAGCATCCTTTGCCTCACGGTAATCCTCTAATATCTGATTGTCATATTCCGCTATGCTGGTTATGTAATTTACCTTATTTAACAAATCAGCTACACTACTTGAACTTAACAGGATTTCAAAGTAATTGATTTCTTCTCTTTCATACATTGCTTTAATATGAAGCTTCATCAATTCATACTGCTCTCGTTCCGCTTCCTCTGCAACAGCTAATTCCTTCTCAGTAACTTTAATTTCTTCATATTTTACATTAATGTTGTCATTTAATTTCTGTAGTTCTGACAAAATAGAGTCCAGTTCCTTCTCCAACCGTTCTCCTTCTGTTTCTAATACCGTTTTTTCTTCCTCAAGTCCGTCAATGGTCTCTCCAATATCAGAAGCTTCCTGAGACAAGGAATCCATTTCTTCCTTTTTATCCTCAATCTGCTGTTCTAATCCGGTTGCACCTGCTGTAAGAACCACTACGCCTGTAGTAAAAGATACAGCAGCTACAGCCAACCATTTTCCAATTTTCATTTCTAATCATGCCTTTCTATAAAAGTTGCGTGAACAACTAACTATCACGGAGCCGTTCACACAATCTTATTCTTCAGACTTATCGCCTGTCTCTGGCTGTTCCGCTTCTTCTACATCCATTTTCAATGCTTTTCTTGCATAGGGACGCCCTTCCAAACGATTATACGTCATCTGCCGCAACAACGCATAGCACACAGATGTTCCCGGTATAAATACCAACATACCGGTTATACCCATCATACTGCCACCTACAGTAACCGCAACCAACACCCAGATAGATGGTAACCCTACAGACCCGCCAACTACATGTGGATAGATAAAATTACCTTCAATCTGTTGCAACACAAAGAATATAATTAAGAAGAACACTGCCTGCAATGGATTTACCATTAATATCAGAAACGTGGCTATCACACAGCCAATAAATGCTCCAAATATCGGTATCAATGCCGTAAATGCAATCAAAACACCTACCATCAATGCATATGGCAAACGGAAAATTGTCATTACAACAACAAACATTGCTCCCAGTATTACAGCTTCTAAACACTGTCCTGTTAGAAAGTTCGCAAAGGTACGATATGTCAGGGATGCTGTCGTAAGTACTCTCACTGCCCATTTTTCAGGCAAAAACGCATAAATAAACTTTTTCGCACGCACCCCCAGTTCTTCCTTCTGCAACAAAATATAGCAGGCAAATACAATACCGATTACTGTATTCATTACTCCATTTACCACACTTTTTGCCATGGTAAATGTGGAACCAAATATGGAATTTGCTCCATTTCTCATGAAATTCACTACATTTGTCACAATTTCTTTCCAATCAAATTTAGAAAAATCAATGGAAAGAATATTATTAGATACATCAAGGAGTTCCGGATATTTTTCCCCTAAATCCTGTATAAGAGCTACCACATCTTTATAAAACTCAGGAATCAGACCACCTAATGTTGCCAGTGTATTTACAACTTCCGGAATTACTACACACATAACCAGTAAAATAACACCAATTACTAAGATAAACGTAAGAATCAGGCTGACTGCTCTTGTAACACTTGTCTTCTTCTTTTTTCCACGTAAAAACAGCTTATTTTCTAAAAAGCTCATTGGCACGTTCAAAATAAAGGCAATACAGCCTCCAATCAAAAACGGAGAAATCAAGCCTAATACATACATTCCCCAATCAAAAATCAAAGTATAATTCCATAATGCCATAAACAATACAATTGCAAGTACAATTAGATTTCTGACCTGCTTATAATTCATATCAAAGTCCCCCTAATATCTGTCTTCCTCTGCCAACTCTTTCAACAAACATAAGATATCATATGCTGCTTCTGCATTGACACTATTCTGCTGCGCTTTAATCATGATTTCTGCTTTTTCAGGTGCGGCTGCTATTTGGAGCGCCTCTTTTATCTTTTCTGCCATTGTATTTTTCTTGACTGACATATTGTGCTCTGCAAAAAATTCTGCATTATCCACTTCACATGCTGTCAATGGGCGAAGATGGATCAATGGTACATTTTTCACCACCACCTCTGTACTAATCAAACCACTTGGTGCTGTGAATACCACATCACAGGCATCCATATAAAGACTTGAGTGTGGTGTATATTCTCTTATAATCACAGACAATTCGGAACTGTATTTTTCTCTAAGGTAGCAATACGCCTTTCGGTTGTTGCCGCATAACACTACAATGACATCATCTTGTCCACATTGAGCAATCAGCTCCCGTAGCAAGCTATCCGCTTCTCCTACGCCCTTACTTCCTACCATAATCAGGAAGAATTTACCATCCGGACTGAGATGCAGTCTTCTTCTTGCTGCCCGCTTGTTCAGCTTCTTTGAAAAATCTTTACGAACCGGAATTCCATATGGTAATAAACGTGGTTTTCGAATACCAGCTTTTGCATACACATCCACCAATGATTTGTCTGCCACAACATAACGGTCACAATTTGTTTTCTCCCATCGCGGTGCATAGCCATATTCTGAAATCACCGCCACTACCGGAGGCATTGGCTGTCTGTCACTCTTTAAAGTCGTAATAATTTCTGCCGGCAATATATGGGTTACCATAATCACATCAAATCCACCTTCTAATATATGACGGTAAACCACACTTTTAATTGCTGCTTTCATAAAATTATAATGATAGTTGGTGGATTTTGCGATTCCCTGTAGACGAATCAGTGTACCATCCGATGGTTCTTCTTCTTTCTCTAACTCCTCATAGGCAGCTAACAGCTTTGCCGGAATCTTTCTGCTTGCCACTGTATAGCAGTTGAGCAGTTCACAATCATCACCATTGTCCATAATCTGTTCACGCACCGCCAACGCTGTAGAACGGCTTCCTGATGCGGAACCCCAATATAATATAAGTACCTTCATAACAATTCCCCCTTCGCATTCATTTCGAACAGCTACTTAAGAGAATTATACACAATTTTCAGATAACTAGCAAGTGACGTTTCCATTCTTAATCGTATTTTAAATATTGTTTTTTGAAAAACGCAAAACCCCTGTTCACAAGCATATGCCTGTGAACAGAGGTTTTTATCTTTTACCCTGAAACATCTTTTTCGAGATAACCAGACAGAAACTCTATCCTAGTGTTTCTGCATCAGAATTACCACACTTAATTCCGGGAGTATTATTTGATTTTTTACAACTTGTCCTTTGAGGTAACTGCTAAGTCCTGCTGAACGTATGATATATTCGCCTTCCGGCAGGGCATGCTCTACTTTCTCCTTCATTGGATTCACATAAAATAACAGCTTATATGCATCTGAAGTAACCGAAAACGCTAACACTTCTTTTGAAGTTTTAAGCATAGATATTTTTTCATCTGCATGGTCTGTAAAGCTTTCGAACGCATTACATTCTTTTCGCAATGCAATCAACTCTTTGTAGTAGGTGACTAATTCGCCAAACTGGTATGCACGTTCCCAATCCAACTGATTAATTTCAATCGGAGAAGCATAACTGTCTCCTATACCTTGTTTTGTACGCCCAAATTCTTCACCTGCCTGCAGGAATGGTGTTCCCTGACACATAAAGTACATTGCCGCACACATGGCATTCATTTCAATGATCGCACTGTATTTCTTTGTATAATCAATACTCTTCTTCGTTGACAGGCACAATTTGTCCCACAAGGAATAATTGTCATGTGCAGATACATAATTAATAACCTGCCTTGGAGATTTCGGCTGGAATTCTTCACTATCTGCCCATCCGTTAATAATGCATGCAAATTCCTCACGTTCCTTTGGTGCAATTGTCTTGCGGTTCTTTGCATTGACAAATCCCGGGACCGTTTTCTTAAATACACTGCCTTTAATATAATCTCTTGTCAAGTCACAGAATACAGCAATTCCTTCATCTAATTTTGCCACATTATCTCTGACCGCCGGGAAAAAGCCTTTTTGCATCGGGGATGGTGCCGCAAGCCAAGGTTCTCCATACATAATAATACGCTCATGCGGTAAAGGCTTTCTGCCTAATTCCTGTTCGCGCAATGCATCTAATTCTTTTCGAATTTCATTCATAGTCTCTGTATCATGCAGTCCCATCAAATCAAAACGGAAACCGTCAATGTGATACTCTTTTGCCCAGTACACAACAGAATCTACCATATATCTGCGATACATGTAACGCTCACTGGCTGTTTCATTTCCACATGCTGAACCATCAGAGAACGAGCCATCCTTGTTTTGTCTATAATAATAATATGGGCACACCTTTTCAAAGCAGGAATCTAAGTTATATGTATGATTGTATACTACATCCATAACTACACCGATTCCTTCTTCATGAAGAGACTGTATCATCTGCTTACATTCACGAATACGCACATTACCATCATGTGCATCGGTAGCATAGGAACCTTCCGGTACATTGTAATTTTCCGGGTCATATCCCCAGTTAAATGCATCGGTAGTTTCTGTCTCATCTACAGAACCATAATCATACATTGGTAAAATATGGATATGACTCACACCTAATTCCTTTATATAGGATAAACAGGTCTTATGCTCGCCATCACCATTTAACGTCGTATGTTTCTCCGTAAATGCCATGTATTTTCCACGGTATTCTTTCCGAACACCTGAACTTTTCGCGGCAGAGAAGTCTTTCACATGCAATTCATAGAATACTCTGTCTGCTTCCGGCACTACCACACGGGTATCTTTTTCAAACTGCTCCGGCATGGTAGCTTCCAAATCCACTACCATGCTTCGCTTACCATTTACTCCACAAGCCCGTCCATATGGATCCTGTGTCTCAACAGTCTCGCCATTTCTTGTCACGACATAGGTATAATATTGGTTCTTATAATCACCTTTTATTTCCAATGCAAATACACCCTTGTCTGTGTATGCCATAGGAAAGCTTTCACTATACTCTGTACATTCCGGGTCACCGCTCTCAAAAATTTGTACTACAACCTTGTCTGCTGTCGGTGCCCACAACTTAAATGTAGTTGCTTCTTTTGTATACCGGCTTCCTAAATCACTGCCATCATATACAAAATTTTCCACAAATTCCTTGGAAGTAAAGATTTCTTTCCATTCCTGTGCTTTCTTTTTTCCTAAAAGTTCCTGTCTTTTCATCTATGCCTCCAATTCCTCTAACTTCTTATACACACGCAGAATTTCGCCAACACTCCATGCCTGTGCGTAACATCCTTTTGATACATTTGGATTTTCTCCATCATACACTTCTGCCAGTGCACCTACACAGCCTTCTTTCAACGCTGCTTCTAATGGCGATAACTGTCTTCTCACTCTCCGGCAAGCTTCTTTCTTATCCTCAGCCAATGCCAAATCAGCGAGATAATAGGCGCCTAACGGGAATCCCCATACCGTTCCCTGGTGATATGCCATATCACGTACTTTCTGCTCTCCTTCATAAATCGGGTGGAATTCTTCATCTTCCGGTGCTAAACTACGCAAACCAAGTGGTGTATATAATTTCTCATAAACCGTGTGAAGAACTTTCTTTCCCTGCTCTTTGTCAAGCATAGTAAACGGCATGGACAAGGTCCATATCTGGTTACAGCGAATCTGATTCTCACACTTCTTACCCGATTCATCCTGGGAAATAACATCTTTTAAATAGCCCTTGTCTTCCATCCAGAATTTATTCAAGAAGTTTTTCTTTACCTTTACCGCTAACGTTCCATAGAACTCCTGATTTTCCTCCGGATATACTGCATACGCTTCTTTTGTTTTTTCTGCATATAACTCCATAATCTTTAATGCGTTATACCAGTAACCATTGATTTCAACTGGTTTACCGTGTCTTGGTGTCGGAAGGAAACCATCAATTCGTACATCCATCCAGGTAAGCTGTTCCGTCTCTGCACCTGCCATAATCAAGCCATCTTCATCCATACAGATATGATAATCGGTACCTACACGATACCAATGAAGGATTTCCTGCATAACCGGATAGGCTTCCTTTAAGAAATCCATATCTTTTGACGCCTCTACATACTCATATACTGCATTGATAAACACTAACGAAGCGTCCACGGTATTATACATAGGTTCCGCTTCTCCTTCCGGGAATAAATTCGGCATAATCCCTTTGTGACAATATTTCATAAACGTACGGAAAATACTCTTTGATGTCTCATACTGACCAGCAGCAATCGTACAACCAAGCATGGCAATCATAGTATCTCTGCCCCAGTCACCAAAGAATGAAAATCCTGCTAAAATTGTCTTACCTGCAGTAGACGCTCTGTCTGTCACAAATTTATCCGCGGTATAAACAAGTTCTCTTGCATTTTCATCCTGCAAGCCAGCAGCATTAAGTAAGGCTTCACGACGTTTCTTTTCTACTTGCAGTGCTTCTGTAAAAGTATGATTCACATTTTCCATGGATGCACAAATTTCAAATACAGCATTTTCCTGATCTGTCTCAAATTTGCCATCTAACAGGCATACTACTTTGCCATCCATCATTCTTCCGTCTACTTCTTCCTGTGCGTAATGCAGTTCTTTTATTTCCGCCTTATCATACATGGTTATGTCGGCATCCGTCTGCAAATATAACTTGTATTTATCACTTTTTACAAGGGCACCCGTTTTGGTTAATTCTGCTGAAAGAACGGTTTCTTTTTCATAGGAATGACCTTTCGGCGCAAACACAACATACGGTGTCAGTGTCAAAGCAATCTCCTTTTTCATAGGATTCCAGATTTCGTAGCGCACAAGAATGGTATTTTCTCCATGCACCATAAGTACCTTCTTGCGAAGCTCCACACCAGCTACCTGGTATGTCCATTCCGGATAACCATCTACCACAACCGATTGCAGATACTGATATCCCTTATGCTCCTCGCCCTCCACTATCTGTGAAGACAAATCAAACTGTGAGCCATTTACCTGTATTGTTTCCTGAAACTGGCTAAGCAAAAGCACTCTTTCATTTGGAACTGTCACAGCTGCCATAAGTAAACCATGGTCATTGCGGCTACAGCTTCCCATTATATCCTGGGCGCAAAAGCCACCTAACCCATTAGCTAGCAGATAATTGGATTCCATTCCACTTTTATGCGTCTTCCAATGATGTTTACCAAATTGATATCTCATATTACCTATATCCAACAGTAGTTCCCGCCTTCCATGAGACGGGAACTATCCATTCCTTTCTTTTCTATTAATAACAATTTATTTTTCTTCCACACCAACAATTGCAACACTGAATGCAGGGAGTGTTAGCTTCTGGGATTCATATGTCACTTCTTCTTCTGATGTTACCAATGATTCTAACAGAACTGTATCTTTATAGCAATCACTTTCTAATGTAACTTCTTTAGTCTCCTCTGCAAGATTATAGAAGAAATACATGGTCTTTCCTTCATAAGTTTTACTATATACATAAATATTGCCATCAAACTCGCCTTCTGCAGCAGCCACTGTACCTCTACCTATTAATGGATATTTATTTCTCAAATGGATTACGTTCTTATAATATTGGTAAATAGAATTTTCATCATTCTTCTGTTCTTCATAAGAACCAAAGCGATGTTCTACTGTCTCCATGTTTGGTGGTGGAGTTGTTGTCTCCTCTGCACTTCCATCTGCTGACCAATACATTGGCGCACGTTTGTTTTCGTCGATTCCAGAACCTGTCATACCTAATTCTTCACCATAGTATAGGAATGCACTACCACTCATTAAAATATTCATGGCACCGGCAATTTTAATTTTTCTTTCATCATAGGAAACAAATCCTGCAATTCGTCCTGTATCATGGTTGCTTAAGAACGGAGCATCAATCAGATTCGGATTATTTTCCGCGTAAGCATTCTGTATCGTAACTACGTTTTGAGAAATCTTAGCACCGGCATCCCCAAGTCCATTGCGCATTAATGCTTTGATGATCTGACCATCGTTGTTACCAAAGGTATAATCAAAAATACTGTCAATTCCACTCTTGTAGTATTTCGTAATTATATTATAGCTATCCCAGACTTCTGCTACCATATAAGCATCTTCTTTCTGGGATTTTACATAACTGTTGAACCAGGATAGCACTTCAATATTTTTGTCACTGTTACCGCTGAAATATTCTTTTGCAGCATCCAAACGGAAACCATGTACTCCTAAATCCAACCAGTAAGAAGCAATTTTTTCTATCTCTCCACGCACTGCCTGGTTATCCAAATTCAAATCAGGCATTCCTTCCCAGAATACACCTTCGTAATACCAATCCGTTCCTTTTACCGGATAATAGTAATTGTTTTTCTTCTCTTTTGTAAAATAATAATACTCTACGTATGGGCATTCATTTGCATCCGGTTCTTCGTCTTCATCTAATGTTTTAAGATAGTCTGTCGCTTCCACAAACCACTGGTTCTGTGTAGATGTATGATTAAAAATAAAATCTATGATTACCTTGATTCCGCGCTTATCACATTCTTCTAATAACTTCTTGAAATCATCCATGGTACCATACTGTTTATCAATATCGAAGTAATCAATTACATCATATTTGTGGTAGGTGGTAGATGGCATAATCGGCATAAGCCAGATACCATTACAACCTAAATCTTCAATGTAATCAAGTTTACCGGTAAGTCCATTCAAATCACCGATTCCATCTCCGTCAGAATCTGCAAACGAATACACAAACACTTCATAGTACATACGGTAATTATCGTCAATAACATTTTCCACATCTTCTTTTGTCGCACCACATCCGGTCAACAAGAGACAAAATGCTACTAGTAGACATGTAATCTTTTTTTTCATATTTTCCTCTCATTCTGCCACCATTGTGGCTTGAAAATTTCATGCATGACATTTTATAATAAAACTTTGTATTCCTGGTGTATAAACAAAAACGCTACTTCTCCTTTTACGGCTCAGCAGCGTTCTTTTCATCTAAGAATATTCGAACTTCTTGGGTAATTGCATTACCGCCTTCATTATTCCACTCTGTCACAAATTGGTCGAAATAAGAAATATCCTTATCTCCTGTTATAATCTGTAAAAATGTATTTTGTTCTTTTACTTTAAGCTTCCACCATTCTGATTTCATGGTTTCTGTTGTTCCAAAAAACAGAGATTCCTTCTTTTCTATATTACCTTCTGCAATCAACGAACAAGCCTCAATTCGCGACGCATACGCCGCCCATTCATCAATTCCAGCTAATTCCTGACTCTCCATATACAGTTTACAGGATTGGTAGTACGCCCTCTCCACAAGGGACAACGTGTCCGCAGACCGTCTTCCTGCCATGACATCCTTTATGCC
Organism: Lachnospiraceae bacterium; assembly: GCA_045125095.1. Taxonomy (GTDB): domain Bacteria; phylum Bacillota; class Clostridia; order Lachnospirales; family Lachnospiraceae; genus JBGVMW01. The sequence goes on along the minus strand of JBGVMW010000302.1, from coordinate 33,577 downwards.
ATCATAGCAACGCATCAATGCATCATTAAAATCTACATTAATGGCAAGCGGACGCGCCGTAGGATCAACATTCTGTTGGAAATACTGCTCCATCTCTGTTGTGTCCGTCAAGTCATTTGTCGCATAGTCAAACAACGCACTAATCTGTTTCACAACCAGTTCCGGGTGTGCATAACCTTTACGAACTACCACATACTTATAGCTTGGACTCTGGTTACAGTATGTTGTTACACCACTTCCATCCGTTGATATCAGATACGGTCTCCATTCTGCACCGGATTCTGCTTGCATCGCGTCACAAAGTGGATTATTGGGTGCCCACCACGGACCAAAGAACGCTCCGCATTTTCCCTGAACGATCAACTCAATGAGATTGCTCGATGTTCTTAACAGAAAATCTTTATCCAGAATTCCCTCATTGTACCATCGATTCAAAAAGCGAAGTGCATTTTTTACCTCTGGCTGCACAGAGCCATATACAACCTCTCCATTGTCATTTTCTATCCAATGCTTCGGATATGCTCCAAAATTAGCAAACACTATATCTACAAGATACTCATAACTATAGCCTTTTTCACCTGTTAATGTAGAACTGCAAATCAATCCGGTTGTCTCACCCGCCGCATTTCCCGGATGTTCTTCCATAAACGCTCGTACTATGGTTTCCACATCTGCTAAGGTCTTCGGCTCAGACAGATTTAATTCATCTAACCAGTCCTTTCGAAGCCATAAAAGATTGGGACCATCAGAAATGTTAGTCTCTGGTATTGCCATCAGCTTTCCATTAAACATCACGTTATTAAAGATGGAATCACCATAACTTGCATATATTTCTTTAATCATATCACTTGCACAATTTTCGTAAGCTTCTGATAAATCTTCTATCATGTCAGCTTCCACAAGCAAAGCCAAATCTTCGTAATTATCCACCACCATTACATCTGGCAGTTTACCAGATGCCATCGCCATAGTAACGTTCGTACTATATTGTGCATCTGTTGCCTCAAATGCATCTGTATTCTGGATGTTTAGCAAATCCATTAGATATCGAGTATATACATTATCTTCGTATGTATCTCCTTCTGGCATATTGGAATTATTGGTACCAGTCATTTTACCTAATGTATAGGTAACCAATTCCGGATATTTTCCATATGGAGTTGTTTTTGCCTCCTCCCACTGTGCTGTATTATCTGTATGCGTGATCGGGAGTTGCATTTGTTCCTGTAAAGTAGAGGCGCAGCCACTCCACATAACTGCGCCTCCTAACAGGAAACACAATACCTTTTTTTTCATCTTGGTTTCCTTTTACAATATTTAAATTAATTAACCCTTTACCGCACCAGATAAACCTTCGGTGTAGAAACGCTGCATTACAATGAATAAGATTGCAATCGGCACAGAAATACATACCGCACCAGCTGCGAAACAGGTATACCAGTTATCAACATATTCTTTTTCAAGCATCCTCCACAAACCGATTGATACAGTGAAATACTTAGAATCGGCACGGCAGATAACCTTTGCGAAAATGAAGTCTAACCATGGTCCTAAGAAAGAGGTTAATACGGTATGCACTACAATCGGCTTACTAAGCGGAATCGTGATTCTTGAGAATACCTGGAACTTTGTAGCTCCATCTAAGTATGCCGACTCATCTAATGCCTTTGGAATGGTATCAAAGAAGCCCTTCGCAACATAGAAGCCTGCACCCGAACCAGCGGAATATACCAGTATCAACGCCACTCGAATCATAGAGCCCTCTGATAAACCAATCGTTTTCAAAATGTAGTAAACAGCTACCATCGACATAAATCCAGGGAACAAGCCAATGATCATAGCAATGTTCATGTAAGTCTTACGAATTTTAAAACGAAGTCTTGACATACAGTATGCCACTGACAATACAAAAAACGTAGAAATAATACATACAAAGATAGAAATAATCAATGTATTCATGAACATCTGCGGGAAGTTCAAAATAGAGGTATCTGTAAACAATTTCTTATAGTTATCCAATGTATATTCCTTAGGGAAGAAGGAGGTTACATATGCACCCTTCTGCTTACGGAAACTGGTTAAAATAACCCAGATAATCGGCACAACCCAGACAAACGACAGGATAGCCAAAATTACATGAACAATACAATTTGTAACTGTTTTCTTTGCTTTCATAGAAGTTGTAACTTTTGCACTCATTACATGAATCCCTCCTCATTCTTATAAGAACCTGTATTTCTATATGTCACCAGGGATACAATTGCTAATACAACGAATGTCATAATACCAATTACCGCACCTAAGTTGAAATACTGTTTATCTACAGTCAACTTGTATAACCATGTTACTAAAAGGTCTGTCTTACCAGCAGTACCACCTACCGGAGTCGGAGCACCACCAGATAACAGGAAGATAACGTTGAAGTTATTTACGTTACCAGTAAATGTTGTAATCAAATATGGTGTTGTAACAAACAACATGTATGGTAATGTAATCTTGAAGAATGTAATAAATGCATTGGCACCATCCACCTTGGCAGCTTCATATAATTCTGCCGGGATATTCTGCAAGATACCAGTTACCTGTAATAAAGTAAATGGAATACCTACCCATAAGTTGATAATTACAACCGTTGCTCTTGCCCATGTCGCATCTGTAAGGAATGGCAACGGGCTGTCAATGAATCCCCAATTCTGTAAAAATACATTAATCGCACCATTCTGCTGTAACATACTTCTCATAATCAACAGAGATACGAACTGTGGAATCGCTGCTGATAAAACAAAGCAGAATCTCCAGAATCCTTTGATTTTTGTATCTTTTCTGTTGATAACAATCGCCAGAATCATACCCAATATATAGTTAAGTCCAGTTGCTAACACAGCCCAGACTAATGTCCATCCTAACACTGACCAGAACTCTTTACCAATAGAATCTGAAATACTAAATACCTTCTTAAAGTTATCAAGCCCTACCCAGTCAAACAATACTAAATGGTCATTTATTTTACTATAGTTTGTAAATGCCATAGTAATCATATAAGTCAATGGCAAAATTGTAAAAATAAGAATACCAGATACCGGCAATGTTAACAATAACTTATGCAAATTCTCATTGAATAAGTCCTTAATATCCTGCCAGAAGTTATTTACATGCTTACCATCTCTTTTTAAACTGTATGCTTTGTAACCACTGCATACAGAAGTTCTCCACATAAAAACAAATAACAATGTCATTCCAACTGTTAACACACCGTATAATAACATCAATACTGTGTTGTCACCAGCTACATATTCAAATATACCTTTGGCTTCATTCCAGACTTCCTGCTGTGGCTCTCCGCCCAGATTCACCAAATCCACCAAAAATTCAAACCCTTTTTTTACCATAAACACAATGAAACCAACTTCCATTGCTAAAAACATCAGACCTTTGATAATCTGACCATACACGATATTTGCCAATCCCATAACAAGCATTGACAGCTTCGTTACTACACCCTTATCTTTCAGCATATTAAGAACAGTATAAGGGGTTTCGAAATCTTTTACTTTCTTTCTTTTCTTTTTTAATTCGCTCATGTTGCAACCTCCTGCCAATCGTTTGATATGTTGCGATGTATACAATCCTAACCCTTTTCTTAAAAACAGGGCGTTTCTCTCGAAACGCCCTGAACCAAATCATTTATTTCTTACAAATGTTCAGTTTAATTATTCAGCGACATCTGTATTTAATGCTGTATTGTATTCTTCTGTCTTTTCAGCCGCATTGTCATGTGTAACTTCACCATTGATAATAGCTGGAGCCATAGCATCTGATGCTGTCCAGTAGTTACTCATCTTCTTTACGTATGGCTGGATGATTGAAGTATTCTCGAATGTATCATTCTGAGCAAGTACTAATGCATCACTTACGATTGGTTCCTGAGCTAATAATTCTGTGTTACATGGAACAACAGCTCTTAATTCATAATGTTTCTGCTGAGCTTCCGGACTAGCTAAGAATTTAGCTAATGCTAAAGCAACCTGAGGATATTCTGTGTTAGGGTTAACACCGATAGCCTTAGAACCAGCAAATGCTTTTAACTGCTTTTCTGCACCATCAATTGTAACTGTAGGTAAGCTTGCAACACCAAGGTTGTCGCCTAAGATTTCTTTAACTGAGTTGAAATCCCAAGAACCAGAGAAGATAGCACCTGCTTTTCCTTCTCTAAGAGCTGCGATACCAGCACCACCATCATCTAATAAGAAGTTAGGGTTAGCAACTAAATCCACAAGGTAGTTAGTAACTGCTGTTGCCTTGTCACCGCTGAAGTCAATTCCAGCTGCTTCATTGTAGCTATCTTCGAAGAATGTACAACCATTAGCTACATAGAAAGAAGCAAAGTACCATGTATTCTTTAATGGGAAAGATACAACATCTTTAGCAAGCATTGCATCTAAGCTCTTAACATCTTCCTCTGTGAACTTGCTCTTGTCATAGTACATAAACCATGTATTTGTTGTAAATGGAATACCATATACAGAACCATCTACTGTAACAGAATCTACGATAGACTGAGAGTTTGTTTCTTTTACGTATGTTTCTGTTTCACCACCGATTTTAGCTAAAGCATTTGCAGAAACTAAGTCAGAGATGTTATCGTTAGCATACATATAAACGTCTGCTGCTGCCTGAACGTCCTGAGTTACGTTCTGTTTTGCATCACCTTCTGCACAAACACCATATTCGAATGTAATATCCCAGTTTGGATGCTCAGCCTTGAATGCTTCACACATTGTCTGTAACCATTCACCCTGCTCTGCAGACTGGTCTTCTGATGGACTCCATACTGTAAGAGTAGTTTTGATTGGTTCTTCATCTGCTGGATTTGTTGTAGCTTCTGCATCACTGTTAGATGTATCTCCGTCAGATGTACCAGCTTCACCGCCAGATGTGCTTTCTGTAGCTTCTGGAGCTGCTGTTGGATCAGCCTTCTTATCATCTCCACCACAGCCTGCTAAAGAAGCTGTAGCCATTGCTGTTGCAAGTAACATTGCACTTACTTTTTTCGCCTTCATAAATTTTCCTCCCGATTTTAAGAAAATATTACAGGTGCTATGTACTAATTACAATTTGCACCCTTTTCGTTTACAGACCTATTATAGGGGATTTGTCTCAAAAGATAAATATCAATGATTTTAGAAACATATCAGATTTTTAAGTTTTTCACAACATATTTCTTATTTTTTTGATATCCTTGACTTTTTGCACCATAAAAATATCTTTCAGCTCATCTTTTTTGTATGATTTATGCGTTCTTTTTGCCAAAATAAAACAGATGTCATTTTTGATATGCTAAAAACAACCAAAAACGACATCTTTGTTTTTTCATTACTTTGTACCGTTTTAAAACATATAATATTTACTATTTAATGTAAGGAAGATGAATAAACACAGCCGTACCTGTTCCCGGTTTACTTTTCACCTGCAAACCATAGGCATTTCCATATTGCAGCTGAATTCTTTCATTCACATTGCGAACACCATAGCCTTTCGATTGTACAGATAACATCTCCGTTGTTTTTTCCGGTTCAATTCCCACACCATTATCTTCTACCTTAAGTATGATTTTTTCTCCATCCCGGTACCCCGATACAATCAGCTTGCCACGTTCCCCGTCTTCCTTCAGATCAATTCCATGCTCAATTGCATTTTCTACTAAAGGCTGTAAAATCAGGTTAATCGTTTCGCAATCTAATATTTCTTCCTCCACACGGAATTCCACTTCAAATTCATAATCATGCATATAAAGTTGAATCTCTAAGTAAGATTTACAATTGTTGATTTCATCTGCTACCCGCAGAAGGTTCCCGCCTTTATTCAGCGACGTACGATAAAAGGTAGAAAGTGCCAATGTAATTTTACTAATATCGGCCTGTTCTGCTTCTAGTGCCTTCCAATTGATCAAGGATAAGGAATTATACAAAAAATGCGGATTAATCTGCGCCTGCAACGCCCGCATCTCATATTGCTTCTGACGTATTTCCCCCTGATATACTTCCTGTATCAGAATCTTAATCTGGCTTATCATCTTTCCAAAACTTCTAAACAGGTCATCAATTTCATCACCATTGGTATTGGTGCCTGCCATCTCAAAATCCAGTCTCCCCTCTTCTACCTCACTCATCATTTTCTGCAGCTTACGAAGGCGGTTACCAATCAGACGCGAAAAAGCCACCAGCGCAATTCCTGCCGCTGCCACTGCCAGTATCATCGTCAATACAGTCAATGCTTTCAGCGGCTGTGTTGGTCCTACAATCAATTCTGAAGGCATATAGAACGCAATTGTCCAACCAGTTTTATTTGACTGCTCTCTTACTAGCAGGTAATTTTCATCCTGCTTTTTCACCGTTATAACATTATTTTTCCCTTCCAACTCTACAATATCATCTTCTAGTTGTTCATATTCAAGTTGCCGCTTTTCGTTATCTTCATCAAAATTATGATTCTCGTAGATCAGCTGGTTATTTTCATCTACAATAAATAATCCAAAATTATGATACAAGCTCTGTTCAAACACTTGAAACAGTTTTTCATAATTAACCTTTAAATAGAAGATACCAAGTACGCTTTTCTTTTCTAACATTGGCATCTTTCTAGCAGAAAATACTTCCTTCTTTTCCTTATTGACATACCACAGGATATTTTGCGTTTCCACCACATCTCTGTACCAGAATGTTTCCTGCGCTGATGTAATAGGTGCCAGCAGCGTATCGTGCTCCACCGTGTTCACGCCAGTATAAATTGTTGCCTGCTCCACATCTTCATGAAAATATTTTATAGAGTTCAGAAGGGGATCTACCACATTCGTTATCTGCTCATATAGTTCATAGTTCGAACCTGTGCCCAAGTCAGACATTTCATTTTCTGACGTATCATCCCAACCTAGCACCTGGGCAATCGACTCGTTAAAGGAAATATAATCAGATAAATTATTATATATGGCAAGCTGATTATCCATCTGTTCTTTTGACTGGTACAAAAAAGACTGGATATTCGTTGTTTCTCTATCGGTCAATATCTGATTCATCTTCGCCGAACAAAACAGAAACAAAATTACAATCGGAACAAATCCTACGACTCCATAAATAAGAATCATTTTCTGTTGTACCGTCATATTATCAAGCCATTTTTTCAGCATATACTCTACTCTCCATTGCTCCGGAACTTCTGAGGACTAATTCCATAATATTCACGGAAGCTCTGACAGAAATAGGAAACATTAGGATATCCGACGGCGTTACTGATGGCTACTATCTTATTATGGGTACTCTCCAACATTTCTTTTGCTTTTTCCATCCGGTAAGCTTTGATAAACTTACTCAAGTTCTGTCCCGTCTCTTTTTTGAAAATAAAGCTTAAATAACTCGGTGCCATGTAAACCAGCTCAGCCAACTGTTCTACGCTGATTTCCTCACTGTAATGCTCATAAATATATTTTTTAACAGTATCTACTTCTCTATGGGCAAGCTGCGGGTTACTGTCAAAGACTTCCTCTAACTTTTTAATGTTCTTGTCCACCAACGCAAGCATCTGTTCAAAATCTGACGCACGATACAAAGCATCAATTTCTTTGTTTAACTCAGATTCGTTTCTTTCCGGCAGCGCTTCATAAAATTCCTTTAACAAATTAGAAAAGATGAATTTAATATACACCTGCGAGAACTGGGTCTTCACCCGATATCGCTCACATAAGCGCTCATAATGTTCACGCAATGCAGACATATCCTTCATCTTAATATCCTGCTTCATCTGTTTCATCAACGTGTCATCATCCAACTGCTGCATCAACGTAGTTTCTTCACTGCGATCCGCAACATAAATATATGTTTCATTCTGGTAAAAACGATTCTCCATCAACAATTCACATTCTTCTAATGCCCCTGCAATATCCTCAAATCCGGAAATTTCCTTAGAAATGGCAACATGGCATTTTTCATGGAAGGTTGACCAAATCATCTCGCGGATTTTTTCTGCAATCGGCATATATCCGCCTTCTGCGTTCTCTAAAAGCATGAATATACTTTGTTGGGAGTTCAGGTTCAGATACTGGCACGGCAACGCCAATTCTTTTTCCACAAGTTCTGCAAATCTCTCATTGTTTTTTCCGAAAAATTCTCCTCCACACTCTACTAACAGCATGCGTTTGTAGTTCTCCAGAAAATCCAAGGTAAGAAGGCCGTCTGCTCTGGCCGCAATATCTTCCTTCGAGGCTCCATTTACCACAGAATATAATATATGCTCACGGAAGAATTCCTCGCCCTTTGTCTTAATGACCGCTTCCTCTTTTGCATTGTCCAAATCCATCAGTACCTTGTTCATTGTACTCTCAAATTCCTTCGGGTCTACCGGCTTTAATATATAGTCATATACCCCCGCTTTCATTGCTTTTTTTGCATATTCAAATTCATTATGACCACTAAAAATAATAATAGACAGCTTCATCTGCAATGCTCGCACGCGCTCAATCAGCTCCATGCCATCCATAAAGGGCATCTTCACATCGGTAAGCAGGATATCCATTTCCTCTTTTTCTAACATTTCCAATGCCACCTTACCGTTCTGTGCTTCCTTAATTTCGAACTCTGACCCTAACTTTTGCAATAGGAAACGAATTCCATTTCTTTCCACTTTTTCATCATCTACTATTAAAATACGATACATATCAGTACACCTTTCCGCATCACATTCTTACATAACACTTGTAACTGTTCGTGGTCTGTGTTCTGAACAATTACAAAAACTCTACACTTATGGGTCATTATATCACAAATTCCCCCATAAGCATAGAGCCATTGTTACATCGATTTTCTTTCTGCTATTTCAGCCATTTTAGCTGCATTCAATCTTGTGTCACCATGTACACGACTATAGGACAGATATCCATTCATTCTATCAATCTTAGTCAAATTCGTGGAACCACATTTCGGACAAACATCCATTTCTAACTCCTGGTGTCCACAATCGTCACAATATGCAAGGGATAAATTCACTCCCTCGTAATAGCCTAATGCCATTGCTCTTCGAATCAGACTACGGATTGCTTCTATATTATATGATATCGGATAGCGCACATATTGTATCTTTCCACCATTGCACAATTCCCAAAAACGACCTTCGATATCCTGTTTCTCAATCGGTGTCAAATCTTCTGTCACATGGCAGTGGAAGCTGTTGCTGACATATGGTCTGTCTGAAACATTTTCTACGATGCCATATTTCTTACGGAACTGCTCTACCTGCAATCCACACAGACTTTCTGCCGGTGTGCCGTAAATTGCATATAGATTGACATCTTCTTCTTTGAACATTTCTACTTTATGGTTAATATATTCCAATACTTCTCTTGCAAATTCTCCGTCTTCTGCAATTGATTTACCATTGTACAATTCCTGTAGTTCATTCAAAGCTGTAATACCAAAGGAAGCTGTCATTGGCTTCAATAACTTCTTAATCTTTTCATGTGGCTGCAAATGACCACCATAGAAGCCACCCTCACAGTAACCCAATGGATTGGTGGAAGCTCTCATTTCTCCCAAATATTCATACGTACGAATATGAAGCTGACGAATCATTTCCAAATAATAATCAAGCACTTCGTAAAAATCTCTGCTCTCCGAACGTGACTTCGCTAAAATCATTGGCAAATGAAGACTGACTGCACCAATGTTAAAACGACCAACAAATACCGGTTTATCTTCACTGTCTGCCGGGTGCATGCCACCTCGTTCATACCAAGGGCTTAAGAACGCACGGCACCCCATTGGACTGATTACTTTGCCGTACTTTTTGTACATGCTGGCAATGTAGCCTTCCCCTGTCATGGATAACCAGTCCGGATACATGGTTTTTGCAGAACAGGCTACGCCGACTTCAAACACATCCTCACATTCCTTGCCCGGTCCATGAAGATTCTCATCATACAAAAATACAATCTTCGGAAACAATACAGGCTTCTTATTTCCCGGTTTCCCCTGTCCACCCATATGAACATTCAACAGTGAAACTGCTGCAAGCTTCTCAAAACGGGATGTACCAAGACCAATGGTTACGGTAACAAACGGATAATCTCCTCTTGAGGAGCCAACTGTATTCAGCTTGTATTCTATTCCCTGCCAGCCCTGCTCAAAATCCCGTTTCACCTTCTGATATGCATATTCCTCTGCCTTTTCTTCCACATTGTCCCAGGAATCCTCACAGAATTTCAAGAATTCTTCCTTATGCTTCCTATAACTTTTTTCTGCATATGGTGCCAAAATCTTATCTGCCTCCGGTACCGTAAATCCACCATACTGCTGTGCCGCTGTACTTAAGATAATATCACCCATCACATCAAATGCGGTATCTAATGATTTAGGTTCATTGTACCAGACATTTCCCATCTCGAATCCGCCCTTTAACACCTCTGCCACATCAAACAAACAACAGTTCATGGTATCTAATCGGGCTGACTGATCATGAATATAAATATAGCCCTCCTTACATGCCTGCAATTCATTTCGGTTCATAAAGAATTTGCGATACAATTCTTTATTCAATTCATTAAATATCAGACTCCGCTTGGTAGCAACCAAAGCACTGTCTGTATTTGCATTGCTTTTATCCCCAATATAACGGATGGACTGGCTCTTTGTATACACGTCATCCATCATATGAATAAAATCATGCTTGTAATTCCGGTAATCTCGGTAGCTCTTTGCCACACTTGGATTGACCTTTTCTAATGCACCCTCTACAATATTGTGCATTTCCTGAATGGTAATTTCTTCTCCATCCAATTCTTCTGCCTTATCTTTGGCATATCCACAGATAAACGAAATCTCTCCGTCTGTAAATTTATACATAATACGAGATGCAGATTTATTCACTGCGCGAACAATCTTCTCCACATCAAAGGTTTCTCTTGTCCCATCTTTTTTTACAACATACTTCATTTACCCAACTCCTATGCAAGACTGTTCTTGTGTACTGGACAGTACCCTAGATTCTAGCGAAAAGAAAAAACACCGTATTTAGTGTTTTTTCTTTTTATACAATCTATATTTTGTGTTTCAAGTATATCATCTGGCTTCGTTATGTGCAACTGAAAATACCACTAAAATTTATATGAAAATCACTGCTAAATTTCTACATTGGATTTTTGTGGAAACATATAGAAGAAAACCGCGGTCACCAGACCGCAGTTTATGACTACTTGTTATCTAATTTACAACTATGCATTTCTTATAAATGTTCAATTGGAAATGGTGTAAAATCCAGGGTTGCAAAATAATCTTCTTTTGTTTCTGCGCGACGAATCTGCATGGTGGAGCCATCTTCTCTCAGCAGAATCTCAGCAGAACGGAGTTTGCCGTTGTAGTTGTAGCCCATAGCGAAGCCGTGCGCACCGGTATCGTGAAGTACCAGATAATCTCCAATATCAATCTTTGGAAGCATTCTGTCAATTGCAAATTTATCGTTATTTTCACATAAGCCACCTGTTACATCATACTTGTGATCACATGGTTCATTTTCTTTGCCAAGAACGGTAATATGATGATATGCACCATACATAGCAGGGCGCATCAGGTTCGCTGCACATGCATCTAATCCAATGTATTCTTTATGAGTATGCTTTTCATGAATGGCTTTTGTTACCAGACAACCATATGGTCCTAACATAAATCTTCCTAACTCTGTAAAGATTGCCACATCATCCATTCCTTCCGGAACTAATACAGCATCATACGCTTCTTTTACCTTTGCTCCAATTTCAAGAATATCGTTCGGCTCCTGGTCTGGGCGGTAAGGAATACCTACACCACCGGACAGGTTGACAAATGCAATATGCACATCGCATTCTTTCTTCAACTCTACTGCAAGTTCAAATAAGATTCTTGCAAGTTTTGGATAATATTCATTGGTTACTGTGTTACTTGCCAAGAACGCATGAATACCAAAATGCTTCACACCTTTTGTTTTTAACTTCTTAAATGCTTCGATGATCTGCGGCTTTGTCATACCGTATTTTGCATCCTGTGGTGTATCCATAATTGTATTCTGTAACACAAAATCTCCACCCGGATTATAGCGGCAACACATTGTTTCCGGAAATTCTGCAATACCATCAAAGTAATCAATATGTGTAATATCATCAAAGTTAATAATTGCTCCTAACTTAGCAGCATACTCAAAATCTTCTCTTGGTGTCACATTCGAGGAAAACATAATGTCATGTCCATGTAAGCCCACTACCTCACTTAAAGCAAGTTCCTGATAAGAAGAACAGTCTGCACCTATTCCCTCCTCCTTTAATATCTGCATAATATATGGATTTGGGGTTGCTTTGACTGCAAAATATTCACGGAAGCCCTTATTCCAGGAAAATGCCTGATTCATCTTTCTTGCATTTTCACGGATGCCTTTCTCATCATATAAATGAAATGGTGTTGGATACTTCTTAACCATTTCTTCAACTTGTTCTAATGTAACAAATGTTTTCTTTTCCATGATCTTTACGTTCTCCTTTTCTGCTGTATCTCTATCTGTTTTGTATTCTGCACAGCCCAATTATTCTTAATGATAGCGAAAGTTATAGTATTTGTCAATTGCAAGTAGAACGAATTTTGGCATATTGAACATTTTTCTAAATAACAAAGCGTGCAGGCACACTCTCACGAATTCAGCTAGTTAGTATGCTTGCACGCTTTGCCGCGCCGAATTTGGCACGCAGTGCACCTTCCTTTCAAATTCGTGCGCATCCGTTTTATATACTAGGAAATTTCATACATTACGTCATGCAACGGACTGTTATAATTTCCTAGTATATAACAAAGCGTGCAGGCACACTCTCGCGAATTCAGCTAGTTAGTATGCTTGCACGCTTTATTACGCCAGATTTGACATATAGCGTCTCGTCCGGCTTCACTCATTTTAATGTAAAAACATATATCCCAATAAAATTACGCCTAATACAATTCTGTAATATCCAAACACCTTAAAATCTTTTTTCTTTATATAATCCATAAGGAATTTGATTACAAAAATAGATACCACAAATGCCACTACCATGCCGAGTACCAGAATAATAATCTGGTCAGTCGTCATAGCAAAGCCTGTTTCCAATCCAAACTTCAGGAACTTGTATCCACTGGCACCAACCATAACAGGAATTGCCAGAAAAAAGCTGAATTCCGCTGCTACATAGCGCGAAGTACCAATTAAAATACCTCCTAAAATTGTGGAACCAGAACGGGAAGTACCTGGAATCAAGGACAATACCTGAAACACACCAATTAAAAATGCCTGCTTAAACGTCAGGGAATCCAGGTCAGATACCACTGGTGTACGCTTCTTGTTCCAATTTTCAATTACGATAAATAATACACCGTAAATAATAAGCATTAGGGAAACTGTTGTAAAATTATGAAAATTTGCTTCAAACCAATCATCTAATGGAAGGCCTATAATCATTGCCGGGAGCACCGCCACAATTACCTTGAACCACATAGTCATGGTATCCATTTTCACCCAGGACAATTTCTGTTCTGATGCTTTATCCGGCTTCTGAAACGGCCATAGTTTTTTGAAAAACATGACAACAACGGCTAATATCGCGCCTAGCTGAATCACAACAAAAAACATTTCCATAAAATTCTCGTCCTGATTTAACTGCAAAAACTCATCGACAAGAATCATGTGTCCTGTACTACTGATTGGAAGCCATTCTGTAATACCTTCCACAATACCTAGGAAGATTACTTTTAAAATTTCAAAAATATCCATTTTTTCCTCGCATTCTGTCGCCTTCGCGACTATTATGTAATTCCATTACAAATGTAATTCCATTACATAGAAAAAGCAGCTTTCGTTTTATTCTATGAAGCTGCCTTTCCTACTATACTTACGCCAACACAATCTTTATTCGATTACTGTCTTGTCCTTATAATCTGTCATAACAATACAAATCCATGTCTTACCGGTATTTAACTGAATCTCCTGTCCCTGTTCGTCATAATATTTTGTAAGGGAGTTTCTGTCTGGCTTATCCCATGTAATCGGAATTGCCTTACCATTTGTAATAAAATATCCTGTCTTACCAGAGTCTACGATTTCAAATTTTAAACGTCCCTTACTATCACGTACTTTACCATCTACATTAATGATAATGATGTTTTTACAAGTAAGCTGTTTGCCATCTAAATCATCAATCTGTGCCGCACCGTACTGTGAACGATAATACAAACCATCTTCTGCATTGTAATCAAACATACCATGGTTTACATTGTAACCACCCATCTCTACATGGTTAGCAGTGACACCATTCTCAAGCATATTTGGTGCATTTTCTGAAGCAAAGGTAAAGTGTGTATCCGGTTTTCCTGACTCATATGCGAGGGAATATCCCTTCGCTTCTGCTGCAGTTGCCAAACCGGAACCTTTGGCATAAGCATTGTGCGGTGCCACACGGTCAGTTGTACGGTAATATGCATCTCCACCCGTGTTCAATCCATTGATATTTTCTACCTTCAAAGTCTTCATTGCCGGATCAATATATTTTGCAGGTCCACCAAAATGTACATAAAAAGAATCCCATTCCTGTGCCCAGTATGTATAATAATCACGAGCACTTCTTACGGAACCTATCTTGTCCAATCCCTGCCAGTCTTCAATTACACCCATTAATCTTGTAATAGAGCCTTCTACTGGTGCTTCATAAACAACACCTGCCTTTGAAATACTGGTCTGTGGGCAGGCTGCCTTTAAGTTATTAAACATAACTGTAATTGGCTTCTGTTTATAAAGTGCCTCATCAATTACTTCATTGGTCAATGCACTTCGCAAACCCGTGTCTGTCTCTTCCACCTCTGTTGGCTGGGCATCCGCCGGGGTAGTTGTCTCTGTCACTTCTTCTGTTGGCTGGGCAGTAGTCTCCGGTTCTGTCTTGTTTCCCTTACCACACGCCATTGCTGTTACTGCAAGCAAAGCTACGCATGCTACAGCAGCTACTTTTCTTTTCATTATTGTCATCCTATGCATATCACTGTCAACCAGTACCATGTCTGCTTGTGTGATGCTGCATATCTCCTTTCATCGAATTTTTCACTGCACTATTTTACCACATGATGTATAAATTGTGAACACTCTAATACAAATCTCTCAAAAATTTAAGAATTCTGCCTGATATGGAATTCCCTGCATAAATCATCTCGGTCCCAGAGAATGACATCATTCTTCTCCGCCAATTCTCTGGCTGCTTTTGTATAATAGCTATTGGTAATTACCATAGATTCGTCTGCTTCATAATACGCCACTGCTCCTATAACTTCCTGAACTGCATGGACACCCACAGAACCACGATATCGTTTTGCCTGTACTACACAAGTGTATCTACGCTTCTTTAGTAACAGGTCTCCGCCAAAATCTCCACTCACTGGTGTTAATTCCACTTTGAATCCTCTTTTTTCAAACTGTTTCTTTAGAAAAACCTCAAATTCCTCTCCTTCCATTCTATCAATTTTTCTAAGAGTGCCAAAATGCCAATTGATACGACGCCACGCTGGTATACATAGCAGCCGAACTGCCAATGCCATCACCAGACAAAAAAGGATTACATATATGACGTCAACACTCTCCTTCACCGGCAACCATTGTTGTATAAATTCTCCCATGCACTTCACCTCGCAATACCGAACTTATGTTCATTTTAACACAGTTACCATAGGATGTAAAGTCCGACAATTGCAAATGTTATCTACTGTACGCTACCGTTGATATCTGGTGAAGCTCCGCTACGCCTCCGTTTTTTTGCTATGCACTCTCAGAAAAATTTCCCGTGTGATTATAGCAGTTATTTCATTTACGATGTACTAGTTTCCGGAGGTCTCTGCTATATACACCTTCACTTCATGTAAATCTTTAAAGATTTTTTCTGCAAGCTGTTCCATCTCCTCTGTTGCCGGCAACAAATCCGGTACCATGAGTGGTGTCATGCCTGCTGCATGGGCTGCACGGATGCCATTGTATGAATCCTCAATTACATAACAATTTTCCGTTTTTGCATCTAAGACTCTGGCTGCTTCTAAAAATATATCCGGTGCCGGTTTGCTTCTCTGAATCATATCACCACCCACTAATTTTCTAAAGTAACTGGTAAGTCCGGCTTCTTCCATTTCCTTTTGTACAACAGCAATTCTTGTGGAGGATGCCACAGCTGTTTTGTATCCGTTTTCTTTCAAATAAGTGAGCAATTCTCTTACCCCTGTTTTTACTGGAAGGCCATATTTTTCTACATGTTCATAATAATACACAGATGTCTTTGGCTTCAAAAAGTCAAAATCATATTTTCCGTCATATGCTTTTGTAAATACTTCATTTGCAGCCTGATAATTCAATCCTATGCACTGTTTCATAACGGACTCTATATCTTCTAGTCCATATTCTTCCGCTACTTTTTTCCAGCTGCTTAAGACAATCTGTTCACTGTCAAAAATCACACCATCCATATCAAATATTACTGTATTTTTTTCATTCATTATTTTGCCCTCCTCTGATACTCGCACTGACCAGTTGATATGTGGTTAAACTTCGCAGAATCATTTTTCAGAAGCAAAGCGTCTGAATGAGAAGATGTGATGGCATCGTTGATTGAAGACATCACCATCTGCCGGAAAATAGAAAATTGCGAAACGCCAACAAGATAGGGAATTGTCATCACTTTCGCAAACGCCTATGCCGGAAAATTAGGCAAGGAGGTTTACCGGAATATCAGCTAAACAGTACACTCGGGTATCTTTGAATATTATAACGTATATACTACCACAGAATGAAAAATATTATTTAGTGGCAATATTCTTTTGTTTTGAATGTGTCGCTTGCCCGTCCGACTCCGGGTTACAGCAAAGATGGGGAGACTTCGGCGTGAGGTGCACTCGCCGAACGTCTTAGTCGGACGAGGCTAATTTATTAGTCTTTGGGAGCCTTCCTTAACATACAAAAACAGAGACATTCTGCCTCACCCAGCAAAATGCCTCTGTTCTTTATATGAAGAATATGATAGCTATTTTCAATGAACAAAGTGTGTAAGCACGCTCTGCCGAATTCAGCTAGTATAATGCTTACACGCTATACTGCGCCGAATTTGGCACATAGTAAAGGTTCCCTTAGAAATCTACGTCTGTTCCATAATACGTGCAGGTCAACAGCTTCTCCATTTCCGCTGGTGTAATTGCACGAGGATTGGAACCTGTACATGCATCACCAACTGCAAGTTCTGCTATCTTTGCTACCTTCTCCTTGAATTCCTCTTCCACAATTCCAAATTCCTTTAATGTCTTAGGAATATTCAATTCCACATTGTATGCATCAATCTTATCGCAAAGTGCAAGCATCAAAGCTTCATCACTGTCACCAACTAAATCAATACTTCTTGCAATGTCCGCATAACGCTTCATTGCAGTTGCATCCTTTGCATTGTATTTTATAACATATGGAAGATAAATCGCATTGGCACATCCATGAGGAATATGACCGGTTGAGAATGCTGCTCCTGTTTTATGCGCCATAGAGTGCACAATTCCAAGTAATGCGTTGGAAAATGCCATTCCAGCCATACACTGTGCGTAGTGCATCTGTTCTCTTGCTTCACTGTTTTTCTTATAAGAAGATGGAAGATACTCAAATACCATATGAATGGCTTTTAATGCAAGTGGATCCGTAAATGGTGAGTTCATGGTTGAAACATATGCTTCAATGGCGTGTGTCAGCGCATCCATACCCGTATGTGCTGTCAGCTTCTCAGGCATTGTTTCTGCCAATTCCGGATCGACAATTGCCACATCCGGTGTAATATTAAAATCTGCTAATGGATACTTCACACCCTTACCATAGTCTGTGATAACAGAAAAAGCGGTTACCTCTGTTGCGGTTCCTGAAGTAGAAGGAATCGCTAAAAATTTTGCTTTCTGGCGAAGTGTTGGGAATGAAAACGGCTGAATAATTTCTTCAAATGTAGTTTCTGGATATTCGTAAAATACCCACATTGCTTTCGCTGCGTCAATTGGGGAACCACCGCCCATGGAAATAATCCAATCCGGCTCAAATTCTCTCATCATAGCCGCACCCTTCATTACGGTTTCTACAGATGGATCTGGTTCTACCCCTTCAAATAATGCGGTTTCCATACCGGCTTCCTTCAAATATGCCAGTACTTTGTCAACAAAACCAAATTTCTTCATCGAACCGCCGCCTAAAACAAGCACCGCCTTTTTGCCATCTAAATTCTTAAGCTGCTCTAATGAACCTTTTCCATAATAAATATCCCTTGGTAATGTAAATCTCATCATACTATAACCTCCCATTTTACATATCGTTATTTTTTTGACAAATCTATTGTACCACTAACCACTATTATGATACAAGCAGATTTTTTAAATATAATGTAGAAATTATCAGAAAACTTTTGTGCATTTTTTTATTTTATATAACATTTCCTCCTGATTGGTTAAACCACCGTCACCTTCTATACATCACATAGTTTTCATTACTACACATAGTATATGCAGCATTATATTTACTAAAACAACGTCTTGTGAACCCCGCTACCAATGTGCTTGCACACTTTGCTGTGCCTTATATCATCTTGTCTTTAAAAATTCATATTCCTGTAATGCTTCTGCATCATCCGGGTAAGCGGACAGATATGTCTGCATTTTTTCTTTTGCTTTAACAAAATCTGCCAGATATTCATAGGCAATAATCTCATTGAACATTAAATCCTGCATCCATGCACCATCTCCTGTTTTAATGCCATTTTGAAAACTGGTTAACGCACCTTCATAATCTCCACTTACCAATTTACACAATCCAAGCTGATTATAGGCATCTCCATCATCTGCTACCACGCCGATATACTGCTGGTAGAGCTGTGCTGCATAATCCATATCACCTAATGCCTGATGCGTCTTTCCAAGATAGAGAACCGCTTCATTTTTGCCATTGGAAACAGCCTGCGTAAGCTCTGATTTTGCTGATTCATAATTCTCTAAATAGTAGTAAAATAATCCACGTTCATAATACTTATCCTTCGGCATCGTCTTCAATACATTTTCTAAATATGCACGACCAACTTCTGCCTGTTCATGCTCATTGCAGGCATTAAATATATTGATATATCGCTGGTAATTATCACTCTTAAGCGAAATTGCCTTATCAAAATCCTCCCGGGCATCTTTTACATTTCCAAGAGAAAGATACGCCACTCCTCGCATATAATATGCATCATCATTGTTCTTTTTCACCTTCAGCAGATTGGTATACGTCTGTATTGCTGCCGGCGCGTCTCCACTTTTAAACTGGGCAGCTGCCAGGTAATAGGTAATATCGCATTCCACTTCTGTTATCTTATGACTTCCATACTGCAACGCCTGTTTAAACTTGTCAATTGCTGTCGCATAATCACCCATGCTCATATAGGTAATACCTTCGCCGCGATACAACAACAAGGGATCCTCCCCTTTTTCCTCTGCCGTCTTAAATTGTTCCAGTGCAGTCTCATAATCTGCGGCCTCTACACTTTTCATTGCCTTATCTATATTCACAGTGCTTGCCTGTTCATTGCCGCAGGCAGACAAACCTGCCAACGCCAGCACTACGATTAAGCATTTCCATTTCTTCATACTAACCTCCATTCCGCTATTTTAGCGGTATAAAATCCAGTAAGCTATTTTGTATCTTACCATATACCGACAAGTTTCGCAAGCCTGGCGACTGTGGATGGGTGGTTTGCTGCACACCCGATATCTGTTTTTTGAAAAGCCGTACTATGCTGAATTTTTCCCTTTAAATTCACCTCTTTTTGTGGTAAAATGAAATATACTATTTGTAAAATGTACAAGGAGGTTTTTATATATGAAAAAAAAGATAGTGGTTGCCCTTGGACGCAAGGCGTTAGGTGACAACCTTCCAGAGCAGAAAGAAGCTGTTCGCAAGACTGCAAAGGCATTAGCTGATTTGATTGAAGATGGCAACCAGTTAATTATTACACACAGCAACGGTGCGCAGGTTGGCATGATCGATTCTGCTATCCGCGATTTAAGCCGCAAGGATTCCAAATACACGGTTGCACCAATTGCAGTCTGTGACGCCATGAGTCAGGGGTACATTGGTTATGATTTACAGAATGCAATTCGTGCAGAATTAGTAGCAAAAGGTCTTTACGTTCCTATCTGTACTATTATCACACAGACACGGGTAGATGCTTATGATGATGCTTTCTTTAACCCTACCAAATCCATCGGACAACCAATGGAAAAAGAACAGGCAGATGAAGAAGTGAAAAAGGGACATACCATGAAGGAAACTCCAGCTGGATTTTACAAGATGGTTGCTTCTCCAGAACCATTAGAAATCGTAGAGTTAGATTCCATTCGTGCCTTAGCAGATGCCGGACATATTGTTATTGCCTGCGGTGGCGGTGGTATTCCGGTTATTGAACAGAACCAGCATTTAAAAGGTGCAAGTGCGGTAATCGAAAAAGATATCGCTGCTGCAAAGCTTGCAAAAGATTTAGATGCCGATATATTTATGATTCTTACAAATGTAGACAAAGTTTGCTTGAATTACAAAAAAGACAATGAAACTGCATTAGATGAACTATCTATTCAGGATGCAGCCAAGCAGATAGAAGCAGGACAATTTGAAGAGGGAACTATGCTTCCAAAAATTCAGGCTGCCATATCATTCTCTGGCGCAAAAGAAGGAAGACAGACTATTATTTCATCTTTAGATAAAGCAGTAAACGCACTACACGGCAAAACGGGTACCGTTATTCGTAAATAGAAATGCAGAAAGGAACCATTACATGAATAAAGTCATACGAGAATCTGCTGAAAATTACTTAGAGACCATTCTTATGCTTAGCAAAAAACTCCCGGTTGTTCGTTCCGTGGATATTGCAAATGAATTAGGCTTTAAAAAGTCCAGTGTCAGCATTGCCATGAAAAATCTTCGCGAAAGCGAACATATTACTGTAACAGATGCCGGTTTCATCTACCTGACCGAATCTGGAAAAGAGGTTGCTGAAATGATATACGAACGCCATGAGTTGTTATCCTCCTGGTTGACTTCTTTAGGAGTAGACCCTACAATCGCCTCTGAGGATGCCTGCCGCATGGAACACGTTATCAGCCCTGAAAGCTTTGAAGCATTAAAAAAACATATTGGTCCTAGTACTTCATTTTGTAAATAACTATACCATTCACGCAGAATATTTTTCTGAGAGTGCATAGCAAAAAAAACTCCTTTATGGTACTTTGCTTACCATAAAGGAGTTTTCCTTATCCTTTGATAAATTTTTCTTCAAATTCTTCTACCGGCATTGGTTTGCCATACAAATATCCCTGTATAATCTCACAACCGATTGAACCTAAGAAATCAGCTTGTTCCTGCTGTTCTACCCCTTCTGCAATGACAGAAAGGCTCATCCAGTCAGCCATATTGACCATAGCTTTTAAGATGTTTCCTGTATTGGTTGAATTCTTGTCGCTATATAAGAAACGCATATCCAGCTTCAAAATATCTACCGGGACATCCTTCAACATATTTAAAGAAGAATAACCGCTTCCAAAATCATCCATAGCAATGGTAAATCCCATATCTCTTAGCTTTTCACCAGCAGAAATCAATTCCTGCTGATTATCCATATAGGCTGTTTCCGTAATCTCCAAATGCAGAAGTGACGGTGGAATGTTATATTTCGTTACTAAGTTCTGGAAAACTTCTTCCCAATCCGTATTAAATACATCTGTTCTTGACACATTTACAGAAATCGGCAGCTCCACATTATACTGTTTTTTCCATCGATACAGCACTTGACAAACTTGCTCCCAGATATAGGAATCCAATTTCGTCACAAATCCATTATGTTCAAACACGGGAATAAACTTTCCTGGAGAAATCATTCCTTTCTCTGGATGAATCCAGCGGACTAGTGCTTCTGCACCAATTACTCTTTTTTCCTTAATATTATACTGTGGTTGCAAATATACTTTAAACTGCCCTGTTTCCAATGCTACATCCATTTCGTCAACAATTTCCTGTTGTTCCATCAATGAGTGCAACAAATTTTCGTCATAAACGCCAATTTTCTTGCTGGCATTCCTTTTTACTGTCTTCAACGCTATCAAAGCACGCTCTAACATAACCTCTACACTTACTTGCTCTGTCTGCTCCATGCATATGCCAACATGATAGGTAACACTAAACGAATGGTCATTAAATGTGAATTTATCTGAATTATAACTTTTTGTGATTTTGTCTATAATTCCCTCCATTGGCACCAGTACAACAAATTCATCTGTATGAATACGTCCATACACACCTTTCTCATTGAGATTATTCTTAATCTTATCTGCAATATCCTTTGCAATGGATTTTAGTACTTCATTCCCTATTGACCAACCAAACATATTGTTAATCAGTTTAAAATTATCTACATTGATACACACCACTGCAAACGATATATGCGGATTATCATTCACCATTGCCTGCGCCTTTTGGATAAAGTAATTCCGGGTATACAACCCTGTCAACGGATCAAAATTCGCCTGTCGGAATAGTTTTTGTTGATATTCCATATCTGCTTTCTGCCGTTCTTCTAAAATACGTTTTTCTTCATTTGCACGGTTTACTCTGATTCTGTATTTTATAAGAAGCAGCAACAAAACCAAAACTAACAAAACAGATACAAATGCCAAAATTGCCATATATCGATGCGCAAATACCCATTCTCCCAAATCCATCTTGTAGGATTGCTTCATCGTCGCTTCCACAACAAGCTGGTTCACTTCACTACTTTGAATAGAATTGATGGCCTTATTCAGTATGGAATACAACCTCTCATCTTCACTTCCAGACACAATACAAATAATTTCATTGCTAAAACTATATTGGGAAAGCACCTCCAACTCCTCGTTATAAGGACTTTGTAAATAGTAAGCAAGATGTATTTCATCTGCAAAAGTAGCATCTGCCTTTCCAGCACGTACCATAGAAACAGCTTCCGCAACATCTTCGCAATACAAAATCTGTATAGCCGGATATATTCTTTTTAATTCGTCGTCACTAACGAAATAGGTCTTCGGCAAAGCAACTGTAAAATTTTTATCTAATATAATTTCATTTCCTTTTTTTGCCAGCATTACTAACTTACTGTCTATTACAGAATTAGTCTGTTTAAACGACGACAATACGGATGACAATTCATTATGAAAAACCGGTGCGACAATACTAACTCCATTTTGTTCAAAATATTCTTTTCCACTTAGTGTTTCATCATAAGCTACATAGGTAAATTTCAATCCGGTTCTTTCGGAAATTAAATCAAATAAATCCGGAATAGCACCAGTATATGTACCTGTGTTTTTGTCATAGTAACTAATCGTTGGAAATTTGGTATACAATGCAACCGTTATCGTGCCACAAGTCTTTATATATTCATCTTCTTCCTTTGTCAATGTTTCAACCATTGAACTAAAATAATATTTTTCATACAGTTCCGCAATAAACTCCGGTTCTTTTGTACATATCATCTCCATTCCATCATTTAACTCATCCAGTAATTCTGTATTCCCCTTTGTGACAGCATAGTAATAGGGTAATGCACTTACTCTTCCGATAATGCTGTAATCGCCCATATTTCCGACATTACTTACCAGAATCGCATCTACTTCTCCATTTTCCAACGCCTCACACATTTCCTCTGCTGAATTATATATTTTCTGTTGTGTTGTAAATTTATTTTTTTCACAATACTCAGAAAACGTTTGATTCTGGATGTTGCCCTTTACTTCTCCTACCGTCATGCCATCAAAGGCTTCAAAATCTTCATAATAATATCCAGACTCATGTTTAGACAACAGATACATCATACTAGTACCAATAGATAATCTTGGAAAATCAAACACCTCTCTTCTATCTTCACTCAGTATGACTCCTCCCAGAATATCTATCTCTCCAGATTCCAGCATAGCTATACATTCGCTCCATGATGCATCTACAAATTCATACTCCCACCCAGTATATTTCGCAAGCTTCTGTAAATACTCATAACTATAGCCAGACAAATTCCCTTCTTCATCCTTTTGCTGATACTTATCTAATTGAAAAAAACCTACACGTACCTTTCTTTCTTCTGCATGCGCATTCTTTGGTATACATGCAAGTACTAATCCGGATAGTATCATCAAAACACATAATACTCTTGCAAAATACTTTTTTTTCATAATGTATTTTTCCTCCCCTTCAATTGCCTATGTGTACATATTCAATTTATATTATTTGTATATAATTTTTTGTTCTGGGAGTAGGGTAAGCAATATCTTTTCCAGTGCTGCCTGTTCCATTGGTTTCGATATGTAATCACTAAACCCTTCCCGTTTCATTTCTTCCCTCATACCAACAATTGCGTCGGCTGTCAATGAAACAATCGCCAACTCTTTGTTGACATCATTTTTTTCCTCACGAATCATTTTCATGGCTTGAATACCATCCATTTCCGGCATCATGTAATCCATAAAAATGATATCGTACTCATTTTCCCTTGCCATCTGCACCGCTTTCATACCGCTGTTCGCAAGGGTTATCTGCATACCGAACGTTTCTAACAATGCCTTTGTAATTTCAAGATTCAACTCATTGTCGTCCACAATCAACACCTTTGCCTCCGGTGCTGTAAATTCATAGTGTTTATCTTCATCTAAAAGTTCTTCCATGTTCCATTTCTTCTTCTGAATCTTTCTGTCATCCATTTTCTTTTGCATGATGGTAACAATAAATTCACTGCCTACTCCATATTCGCTTTCTACCCGAATAGTTCCATTCATCATTTTGATAAAACCAGCAGCAATGGATAAACCCAGTCCGGTTCCTTCAATGTATTTATTCTTATCGTCTTGTAATCGTGTGAATTTTTGGAAAAGCTTATCTAAATCTTCTTTCTTAATTCCCATTCCAGTATCCTTCACCCGGAATTCTAACTCTACCTCTGTTTCTGTCTGATGCAGTACCTTTGCTGCAAAAGATATACTTCCTTCCTTTGTGTATTTTACTGCATTGTTCAATAAGTTGACCAACACTTGTCGCACACGCACTACGTCTCCAAGCATTTGGTACGGAAGATTTTCATCAAAATCCGTTATCAATTCTAAATTTTTATTGTTAACAACCACACTTATGATTACAAGGACATCATGAAGCAGAGACTGGGTATAATATGACTCCGAGACCAGTTCATATTTTCCAGCTTCGATCTTAGAAATATCTAAGATATCATTAATAATATGTAGTAACCCTTCGGAAGCACCCTTAATATCTCTTGCATAATTGTATATCGTCTTATCTTTAGACTGTTGTAATATCAGATCCGAAAGCCCCATAACTGCATACATTGGTGTACGAATCTCATGTGACATATTGGCAAGAAATGTACTCTTTGCCTGATTCGCCTGCTCCGCTTCTTCCTTAAGCACCAATATTTCATTTGCATATTGGTCAATAAATTCCATATCAAATATCCATATCAAATATCCACGGAGTACTTTATCTTCATACAATTCAGACACACGCATCTCATAATGTCTGCCATTTCTTTTATGTACATACTCTGCATTTTCAACCAGTTTCCGAACCTCTTCCTGTGAGTAAGACAATTCCAACTTCCCAGTCTCCGGAAATGCTTTTTGCGCGGCTGTATTTGCATACACAAAATGATATTCTTCATCCACAACAATGAGCGCATCTTTTGTATTTTCGATTATCATATCCTGCGCAATCTGCATCGTGTTCAGAATTCCATAACGCTCCATCGTATAGAACATAATTATACAGGAACCCAACAAACCTATCGGTGTCATGTCAAAAAAGCTGACTACTTTAAATAAATACAGACTCAACGCAAGAATCGGACTTATTGCCGCAAACACAAGCATTTTTGCACACTTTCGTCTTTCCCCTTTGCTCTCTCTGTAGTTCCGCAAGCTAATGACTATAATCATAATGGTCATGCCAAAGCAAATTGAAATATAAAGATAATAAAACGGCCCCTTATCAAACTGGATTACAAGAAATCCATTTTTTTCTTTGGTTGTCATGTTTCGATAATACAATTCATGAAGATCACAAGTATATATCATCGCAAATGCCAGCTCATTAATAATAAATAACATATTTACAATGCTTTTTTTCAATTTTATATTACAGAAATTACAGATAAACAAAAGAAAAAACAACAATGCAAAGCATTTTCCCAGATAGCCTACTTTGATTCCCACAAGCAGTCCTTCTAAATTATCTGCGCTCAATTCCATCAGATAACCAAACAACCCCAAAAACGTACAAATAGAAACCATAAGCAGTGTTTTTTGATTTTCACTTGCGCGCTTGGTGAATACTGCATAAATAGATATAAAAGAAATTATCGTCCCCACTAACAATACTGTTAATATAAATATATACATATACCCTTCTCCCCCCACGTAACTATTTAATACCCTCAATTATCATTTCCCTATGCTTTCAGTATATAGCAAATACTAGCACTGTTCAAGCAATTTTCTACTCTTTTTCTTCTTCCCGAATCTCCCAATGTATCAGAAAAGTAAGTGCAGCACGCAATGCAATAATGCCTGCGACAGTGGCAATCTCTGTCCACTCTCTGACTACTACGGTTCTTAAGATCTCGCTTCCTAACTTAAATTCCAGCCCCATTGCTAAGCCTTTTGCAAGCGTCAGCTTGGTTTTCGGATCTCGCCTCAAATAATTGAAGAACCCTTTGATGCCGGAAAAAATAATAATGCCGACGCCTATAAATTCAAAAATTATGATTGCTAATCCTACAATGTATTCTAGTGCTAATTCCATGTACTCTAGTAAATGCATATCGTTCCCTCCTATTCTCTTGTGCATCGTTGCTATCCGGTAAACTTTGCAGAATTGTTTGTTGCTGATAGTTGCCTTATAGATACTACTCACTTTGTGCAATGCGTAATAACTCAGTCATGCCTCCTAGTAGGATATAGCGATTGTCTCTGTATATCTGTGGAAACTGCGAGAGTGGAAGTGGATTATCTCCTCTGCCCACTTCTATCGTGTAACCCGGGCGGTTGTAGGTCATAATAAACCAGTCCTTGTATCCGGCGTTGCCTGATGCCATTGGTGTTACTTCCAATTCATAACCGCTGACATCGCTGAAATACATTCCAATCTCCTCTGCATATTCCGGGTCATAGTCAAGGTATTTCCAGTAGATCACTTCTCCCTGGGAGTGATAAGCTAATATTAACTGAAAATCATTCTGCCTTGTAAATTCATATACAGCAACGCTCTCTGGCGCAGTAAGGGGCGCTGTTCCTACATAATCACGAGGCGCCGGACTTACATATCCCTGCTCGAATTTTATCTGTCTGGCAATCTGCCAGCCCGCAGGAAACTGCAAGTTCAAATCTACCCCTTCGATGTTTGCTTTCCAGCCTTGTGGAAATGGAATCTCTGGATATTCTCTTGCTATCTGCACCGCATTATCATACTCTTTTCCACTATCTAGTAACCCGGTTACTAAATCCACCCCATCCGGATTTACCATAGGAACCAGGTACAATTGAAACCTTTGAAATAACAGTGACGAAGACATCCCATACAACGTACCGCCATTAGCAAATGCCTGAGCATATTCCTCCACAAAAGTCAAAAGAACCGGCGTAGTTATCCACTCATTTGCATGAAATGCAGCATTGTAAAACAATTGCTGCTGTCCAGTTCCCATTTTTATATAGGATATATCATTTCCCATTACACTTTTTCCTATACTTCCACTAACAAGAAACGGATAACGCATAACCATACCTTCTATAATAAATGCATTTAATATGGAAGAATAGTCTACGTTATCCGGTACCAGACGAAACGAATAGGGAATCACCAACTGCATACCCAACTGCAAATTATCAAAATCTACATTTGGGTTTGCTGTGGATATCATTCCTACTGTGGAATGGTATCTTGATGCTAACGACCAGTAAGTGTCTCCTTCTTCTACTGTATGGGTCGTATAGCCCTTCAGATAGGGAAGCAATTCCTGCCAGACGTCATCGTTTACAATACACGCTGCGCCATAGGGCAAAAATCTTCCCACACACTCACAAGTTTCTTCACCAAATATTCCATCCACTGTAATAGGACACCCTGCACGCGACAATGCCAATTGCAGGTATTGTACCCAGATTCCCATATCTCCAGGATATAATATTTTCATAGTCATACCCCTGCCAATCTATCTTGCTATAGTATATGCAGGAATTCCTTCAAGTTACACCCTTTATTTTACTCCTCGTCTAATATTTCACACAACGCCTTTCTTGCCTCATCTACATCAGCGCGGTCTTTCTTGCGCAACGCTTCTTCAAAGCATCGAATCCCATATTCTAACTCCTTGCGCTTATCGCCAATGGATTCCTCATACATTCGCTCGGCACGCAGAAGAACCAGCTTATTTTCCTCTTGATCCCTCAGCTGAATTTTCAGATAGGATAATTCCTCCATACGCTTTGCAATTTCCTCATCGGTCATGGTGTTATCCGCACCCTTAATCACTAACTTGCGGACTTCGCCTGTGGAAATAACCTTTGCTTCCACCTCTAGCAGGGAATTGATATCATATGTATAAGTTACATCAATGGGCTCCTGCCCTTTTGGTCCCTTTGGCACTTTAATTTCTAATTCGCCTAAGTACAAATTATTTTTAGAAAAGCGACTCTCACCCTGCAATACTTTGATACATACTTTATCCTGATTATCATGAGCAGTATAAAGGCGTTCTGTCCGGCTTGCCGGAATCACCGTATTTCTCTCAATAATTGGGCAATAATGACCACTCTCTATCACACCGTCATTATATTCCATTACTACTTCTGTTCCTAATGTAAAAGAGCATACATCTGTAAGAATCATTTCCTTTACTGCCTGGTTCCGTTCCTTCATGGCCGCTTGAATTGCCGCGCCTAACGCTACCGCTTCATCCGGATTGATACTGGTATCCGGGAACTTGCGGAACAGACGAATAAAGAAATCTCTTAATATCTGCGACTTGGTAGCACCTCCGATTAACACAATCTCATCAATATCAGATAATGACAATCCTGCATCGGATAAGCTACGCTTAACAGGCTCTCTGATTTTCTGAAGTAAATCCTCGCAAGCTAACTCATATTCCTTGGATGTAATCTGCACTTCCTTCATTTCTTCTTTGATAAGACAATTCATGGTAATCTTTGCTTCCTCATTGATTGCACGCTTACCAGCTTCTGCCTGCTTGTACAGACGCACCTGCTCCTTTGCAGATAAATCATTCAGACTAAGGTTATTTTTACTTAAAAATAACTTTTCTAATACTTTAGTAAAATCTTCACCACCTAAATAATTGTCACCTGCCACCGCTCTAACTTCTAGAATATTATGGTATAGTTCCAAAATAGAAACATCAAATGTACCACCACCTAAGTCAAATACTAAGAATCTGGTATCTTCTTTTTTTTCGTACAATCCATAAGCAATTGCTGCGGCTGTCGGTTCCGATATCATACGTTCTACCTTAAGCCCAGCCAGTTCTCCCGCTCGTTTCGTTGCCTTACGTCTTTTATCATCGAAATAAGCTGGCACACTAATAACAGCTTCTGTTACAGGCTCTCCTAAATATTTTTCAGCATCCTCCTTTAAAAAGCGAAGAATCAGGCTGGATAATTCCTCTGGGCGGAACTTTTTACCACTTAATGTATATTCTCTGTCACTTCCCATGCTTCGTTTAAAAGCAGATGCCACACTGTCCGGATACAGACTCATTCGTTCTAATGCAGTTTCTCCTACATATACATTTCCAGCTTCATCTATACTTACTACGGACGGTGTCAAATTCTTTCCCAAGCGATTCGGAATAATCTTTGGACCTTCTGGTGTGTAATACGCTACCAGACTATTGGTTGTGCCCAAATCAATACCTACTATCATTGTTTCCTCCATTCTGCCCTAACGGCATCTTTTATTTCGTATTTTCGTAACGACTTATTTTCCATGTCGTTACTACTTTTCTTCATATGTTAATTTTGCCTGTGCATACAGGTTGTATGGCTGCTGTTCTGCCAACTCACTATACAAATTGTGTGCTTCTTCCTTTTTGCCCTGATATTCTGCGAGTAATGCCTTTGCAATGGTCAAACGCATACAAGAGGAGTGATTACATAATCGACAACGGAAACTGCCTTCCATCTCCTCTAATGCTTTCTGACCTGCTTCTGCTCCTTTTCCATACAATGCAATCAAAAATTCTAAATATTTCACATAACGGTCCTTATAGAAAAAGAATTCTGTCTGAATGGCATCTCTTGGCTGTCCCTTCTTAAGCTGTTCCTCACAAATGCGATTTAGCAAACCATCTAAACTATTTACATATCTAAGCATTTCTTCTTCATATGTATCTGCCGGTTTCTCGTAATCAATGACTGCTTCTTTTTCCTCAGATTTCTTCCAGACATTTGCTAACTTTTTAAACAGCGACTGTTTCTTCTTTGCCTGTTCCGACTCTGCAATGGAGGTAGTAACCGCTTCCGGCTTCTTGTTTTCTTCCACATTTGCATTTCCGTTGTCTCTTACCTGTTTACAGATTGTTAGGAAAAACAATTTGTTACTCATTAAATCGGTTACACTTTTCAATTCAGTCATCTTTTTGGAATTGGCAATTGCTTCATTTAAAGCATGCAAACCATCCTCGCAACGTCCATTCATCAAATGGAACCATGCCCACATATGGCGGTAATCCGACATGCGACATGCCCGGTAATCAGTATCTACACGGTCGGTAATAATCTCACCATATTTTTTTATGTGGTTTCTTGCCTCTTTCCATTTTCCTGCATATAACAATGCACGATAATATAAATATTGCTTTTTCTCAACCTGTCCGCCATTCCAATAAGTCTCAATTACCTCAAATGCCTTTTCTAACTGACCGCTTCTTGCATAGTTGGCAGACAAATCCTTAATGGTCATTAAAGAAGTTTCATCAAAATCATCGATCAACTGCTTATAGGTTTCCGCAGCAAGGGCATATTCGCCCATCAATTCATAGGTATGAGCAAGATTTCCAACAGGATATAAGTTCGGTTCTTCTTTCCCTTCCCGATACATATATTCCTTTGCCTGCATGTAGCAGACTGCGGCTTCTTCATATCGTCCTGCATATTTATGTATACAGCCAACGTTATTTAATGCAAACTGGTCTGCCGGGTCTCTTTCTAATACCTTCTGGAAATCCTTCATGGCTACGTCTAACATTTTTGCTGTCATGCTAAGTCGTCCACGCTCAATCAAAATATAATTACACGGATACATATTCAGGTATTCGGTAATAATCGGAAATCCTTCTTCATAATATTTGATATCACCAGTGTCCTCCAATTTGCGGTTGTAATCCTCACGGAAAGCATCTAATTTCTCCTGAATTGGATAATCCTCCGGCACTTCCTTACCGTGATATGCCCAGTCATCTAAATAAATACTTTCCACACCATTCTTTTTCGCTGTTTCTAACAACTCTTTCAATTCATCCGGATATTTTAAATCATGATATACTCTGGCAGCTTCCTCGTAAGCACGCGGATAATCCGGAAAATAATAGATACATTCCTTTGCTGCATTCACAACACCGCCTGCATCCCACAAATTAGAATAGGCTTCCAACATAAGGGAATATGCGTAATATGCCTGATACTTATTGAGCAGTTCTTCTGCAAGCTCTATACATTTCTCGTATTCCTTCTTCTCCAGATAAATACGCGCTACCTCAATGAGCAGGTTCGGATCTGAATCTTTTTCACTTCCCATTTTCTCATACTCTTTGATGGCATCCTCAAAGTAACCGGACTTGCCCCGTCCCATGGCATGATAGGCAGACATCTTGATTTTATGCGCAATGCCAATACTTCTTTCGTCATCTTCTCTGTCTTTATCCGACTTAGACTGTATCTCCTGTTCTAACCCATCCTGCCATTCCTGTGCTATCTCAATGGCTTCTTCATTTTTTGCCTGACTAATCAGTATACGCGCCCAAAGTCCTTTATACTCTAATGCTCGTTCCGCTGGCACCTGCTCCCGGATTGCCTGCATCACATTAGCAGCCGCCATGTAACGGTCATCCTGAAGATAACACCAGGCTAACTCTATCGCTGCATTACTATCATTTTCTTCTTTCCACTTCTGGATATAACCCTTTTCTAACTCCTGATTCACACGAAGACGCAACTCAAAGAATTCATCCTCGCACCCTCTGCGAATGACAAGACGAATACATTCCTTCGCATCCTCATAGTTCTCCTGATCCGCATACCAGTATGCAAGACGATAATTCGCCATATAATGGTTCGCTTCCAGTTCCTTTAATTTTTTAAAATATTCTATGGATTCTTCCTTACGCTCTACTGTCCAGTAAAAATTGGCAATCTGATATAAAATGGTCTGGTCTTCCGGATAGGAATCTTTCAACTCCACAAACAATTGCTCTGCCTGCTCATTCTGCTTCTTTCCCTGATACACACAGGCTTTTGTGACTTCCATATACGGATGAGAAATCCCGGTTGCCGCTGCCTGCTCTATAATCTGTTCTGCCTGTTCAAAATTCTGTTCATTGATTGCCCCCCAGCAATCATTGTAGCACTGTAAAAAGAAATCATAGTCACCATCATCCGGTCCTGTAAACAATGCAAAATTTATCGGATTATCTTCCTTACAGCTTCGTACCATAAATTCTACAAAATCTGCCGGGAAATGCTCTTTTAACCGTTCTGCATCCTGTACAATATGCATGTTCTTATCAAATACCTGCCATACGCTCTTTGGAAATTTGAAATGATCCATCATATAAATGAGTAATTTCCTACGACATTCCTCTTCTCCCTCTAATGACTGGAAAATATCTTCATTAAATAATGCCTGCCATGCTTCTTCATCACAGCGGGTACGAAAACGTCCATACAACTCCTCTGCCTTTTCTACCCAGAGACCGGATGGTGTGGTATCTCTCTCTAACGCCGGCTCCTCGCTGCGTCTTGCATAAGCACAGGCTTCTTCGTATGCCTGACGAAGACGCTTAAATCCTTCCGGATTATCTTCCGGATTCGTAACTGCTAACTTCTCACGATATGCCTGTTTGATCACAGACTCATCCTTTGTCACATCCGTATCTAAAATATAAAATATTTCTTCTGTTTTCATTACACCCATTCCTTTCAAAGCATACCCAAAATTATGCTATTCTTTTATCATACCATAACTACCAAAAAATAACTACAAAATATTCCTCGCAGACCGAAAAAAGGGTAACAGTTCAGCCTTGTCCTAGTCAAAAGAGAGAAATTTAAAAATTTTTTCACAAGTTTTATCCACACAAAAACGTATGATTTTACAGATTTGTATGCACTTTGTTTTTGTGTGGATAACTTTTTTACAAACTATCTGT
>JBGVMW010000301.1:0-3139 GCA_045125095.1 Lachnospiraceae bacterium | reverse complement strand
TGTTCCTCATGTGGGAAATATTGCTGCAGGAGCGCCTCATGTATTCATCAACGGAAAAGCTGCAGGTCGAATTGGTGATCCTGTTTCATGTGGTGGTTCTGTTGCCGTTGGTTCTCCTAATGTGAATATTGGCAACG
Organism: Lachnospiraceae bacterium; assembly: GCA_045125095.1. Lineage (GTDB taxonomy): Bacteria > Bacillota > Clostridia > Lachnospirales > Lachnospiraceae > JBGVMW01. The sequence goes on along the minus strand of JBGVMW010000301.1, from coordinate 3,002 downwards.
GTGGCGGGGAAGCAACAAGTAATTGCGTTAAGTCTAGTGTTTTAAAAACACTATCATGGGAAGATGCTAATGAGATAGATAGAACCATTTTAAGCCTTCCGGAAATTGCTAAAAATATGGCATCTCTAGCAGATAGTGAAGAAGATCAAAAAGGGTGGAACTATCTAGCTTTAATGTTTGAAAGATGGCTTGGAAATGGAGCTAGAAACGGTGAATTTGAGAGTTATTCAAACAATATATTTCTAATTGACTTTGATTGGCTATTGTCTTATCAACGTGTAAATGAGGCTATCGAAGAAATAATTCGTAACGGAATAAACCACAAGTCCGCACAAATTCTTGCAGATAAATTAAGAGCACAGTACGGCGAGCAGTCAGAAGTGTCAGGAACTTTTGATTATTCACTGAACCCACAAGATTGGGAAGAACAATATATAAATTATGTTTCTATACCTGGATATTGGTATTCTGATTTACTTGGTATTACTGGTTTAACTGCTGCAATGGGTGCTTTTACTATTAGGTTATTACCTAAAGGAACAGTAGAAACAATAGAAAACGGGCGAATCAAAATTACTGTTAATGAAATAGCAGTATACGCAGATGACAGATTTCAGTTTAAGGGGACTTATCCTCTGTTGTTTTGGTCATATATTGATAAATTGTTTAGTCCTTTTCCTTCATCAAATTATAAATTATTGCTCAACAGCGATTTTAGTCAATTCAGAATACTCTATAATAAAGGAGAGGACTTCTTAATACGATCAAAACAATGTAAGCAAGTAGAGAAATTTGACGTCAAAACTATTTATTTAAATAATACTTGGACGGTGGTATTAGATGAGTAAAAAGACAAAATTTAAAATTTACGGTATATTTCTTCTGCTTTGTATTTTTTACGTGCCGGGGTTATTTTGTCTGTATCTTGAACAAAGAAACGAACCCATTGAACAGCTGATGTTTAAAGGGACAAATTCATATATACTAACTATTTTAGTTATGCCTCCACTCCTTACAATTGAAGTTTTTCCTGATTATATTCATGACTGTTTAGGTAAATACCCTGAAAGGCCTGAACGATTTAAACAACATGAATGCAATATTATAAGAGAATACAGGTTACGTTAGTGATAGATTTAAAAGAGGGCAAGATTTCTTTGTTATATCAGATGTATATAAAATTACACTGTTTTCTGAAAGGAAGATTGATGTTAACTAGGTTCATTATTGGCAGTTTATTTTTGTTCCTGGATCAACTTCTAATTTGCATTCCTAGTGCAATTATTCAGACACTAAAGGGATCAAGCTCTTTTTTTATTATTTTTGTGAATGAATATTTCTATAGATTTGGCTCAGGATTAGCCAGAATTATTGATTTTATTCCAGGAAATACTGTATATGCAATTCTGTTATCGATTCCTATTTTATTATTGATATGGAGTGTAACTTTAAAGGATAAATTGCTTATTTTGGCCTTTATACTTGCAGGTCTTCTTGTATTATGGCCTATCGATTACAAATTGTTAGCAACTTATTTTTAATTGTTCTTTTTTGTGCTCTATCTGCAAAGGTTAACTCATGAAACGTAATTGGGATTTAATCAGAAACATTCTTTGTGCTCTTGAAGAAGATCGCTTTGTTGAATACGTCAGATCTGGTGGTTTAAGTGATAAAGAAACACAGAAGTTTACTGATTTAAAATCAGGACGTATTGATACAGAATCTCTTGAAGAAGCAAAAAAGAATAGGCGCAATGAAATATGGCTTCATGTGGAGCTTCTGATTGACTGTGGTGTTATCCAGAATACGCAGTTTGACCGTGAAGGTGTGAACAACAATTACCGTCTATCTATGCAAGGCCATGACTTCTTAGAAGATTTACGAAATCAGGAAGTTTGGGATAAGATTAAAAATCAAGCCTTCAAGTCCGGTGCAAAATTAACCTGGACTTTTATTACAGCGGCAGCGGAGCAAATAGTTCAACGTCTAGCAAGTATTTAGAGTTAAAACAAAAGATAAAACAGCCTCTCGGTTAATCCCCAGAGGCTTTTTTTATTGCCTCAAATTAGGAGCGTATATGGCTTTTCTTGGTGTTTTAGGTTTCTTTGGAAAGGTGCCATTTACCTGCAGTAGTGAGCAGGTGGCCACATTTAAAGATTTAGGAATTACACATTCTTCTAGATATGCAACTCATGACGTGATAGGAGAACAGCCAGTGTCTGAATACATTGGTCCTTCTAAGAAAGAAATATCTTTTAAAATGACCCTATCAGCTCAATATAAATCACCGCCTTTACTCTATATCACTGTATTAAAAAACATGCTTGAATCAGGAGAAAGTCATCATTTGTGCATTGGTCCTGAATACATGGGAAAGTTTATCCTTACCAGTTTTAAGGAAGATAGACGTTTTTTTAATGGTCTGGGCATCCCTATAGTTACAGATGTAAGTCTTACTCTGATTGAAGATGAATCTACAACCTTGTTAAGCGCTCTGAAAAATCTTTTGTAAGGAGATAACATGGCACTTGTAACAGTCACTTCATTAACAAAAATCAATCTTGCCCCTCAATCAGTAAAAGATGAAATTATCCAGAATGTTCAATGCATTTTAGGAACAGTTAAAGGTTCAGTTCCTCTTAATCGTGATTTTGGTACAGCTATTGAGGCAGTTGATCTGCCTCAGCCAATGGCCATGATGCAGTTAAGGATAGATATTATTGAGGCTATTCAGAAATATGAACCTAGAGCAATCATAAGGGCAATTGAATTTGAAAATGAAACCACTGCAGCTGCAGATGGAATTCTGAAACCAAAAATCACACTGGAGATAAATGAAGATGCCTAGATTGTCACCACGCTTTGGACTGGCTTCAATTGATTTCTTGGAGACTGATGTTCAAACAATTCTGAATAATTACATTGAAAAGTACAACTCATTAACTGGAAGAAGTCTTGCTGTAGCAGATCCAGTATATTTACTGCTTGAATCAATTGCTGCA
>JBGVMW010000300.1:0-5562 GCA_045125095.1 Lachnospiraceae bacterium | reverse complement strand
AAGTCCTTCATTATCTAAATGATTTTGATTTTTATTGTATTTACCGCAAAAACTCGTTGTCTATTAATATCCATATTATTCATTAGAATCCTCAGATGACGAATACTTGCAGATATTCGCCACCTAAATATTCTAATAAATATCTATTATTTATTTCTTTGAATGTCATTTATTTTCAATGATTTTCTTGTATTCAATAGGCATAACTTTAATAAATTCTGAGGAATACTTAACCCAATTACGCAACATAGAGGAGGCAAGGCGACTTTTAGTATGTTCGTAATGGGCTTCTATATAGCGATGTAATTCTGAACGATCAGCAGCGTTCTCTACAAGAGTCAACTCAACGGAGTCCATATTACAATTAAAATCTAAATTATGTTCTGGGTCCCAAACATAGGCGATACCACCACTCATACCTGCCGCGAAATTACGACCTGTTGGGCCGAGAACAACAGTTCGACCTCCCGTCATATATTCACAGCAATGGTCACCAACTCCTTCAACAACAGCTACTGCACCACTATTTCTAACGCAAAATCGTTCACCAACGCGTCCTCTTATATAAACTTCACCCGAAGTTGCACCATAAAGTATTGTGTTTCCTGCTATGATATTAGTTTCAGGCGAGTAATTTACCTCAACAGGAGGGACAACAATTATATGCCCACCAGAGAGGCCTTTACCTAAATAGTCATTTGAATCACCTTCAAGTCGGAATGTTACTCCCTTGCACAAAAAAGCACCAAAACTTTGTCCTGCAGAACCTCGGAAATTTATAGTTATTGTATTATCTGGCAAACTATTATCTGTACAGCTTTTTGTAATATAGCCACTTAACATAGCTCCTACACTTCGATCTGTATTTGCGATAGGTGATATGAATTGCATTGGCAAGCGACTTTTAATAGCGTGTTCTGATGCTGTTATCAATGATTCGTCTTTCAAGCCAGAGGGCAATGTCTGATATTTACCCTGCCACTTGATGGGATTATCTTTATTTTTTATTCTATGAAGTATTTTACTTAAATCCACCTTGCTCATTCTGCCTTCATTATGTTTTTGACTAAGCAAATCACATCGTCCGATAATTTCGCATAGTGAATGATAGCCCATTTGAGCAAGATATTCACGAACTTCACGAGCAACAAACAAAAGATAATTTACTACATATTGATAATGACCCTTGTACTTTGCTCGTAATTCTGTACATTGAGTAGCTATGCCTACTGGGCACGTATTTGTATGGCATTTACGATCCATAATACATCCAAGAGAAATCATAAGTGCCGTCGAAAAACCATATTCCTCTGCACCAAGTAGTGTACTGATAATAACATCGCGCCCATTTTTAAGACCTCCATCACATTGTATCTTAACCTTTCCTCGTAAATTGTTAAATATCAAGGTTTGTTGAATCTCCGCCAACCCCAATTCCATAGGAAGACCTGCATAGTGGATGGAACTGGCAGGTGAAGCTCCTGTTCCTCCATCGGCACCACTGATAAGAATGGTATCCGCTTTAGCCTTTGCAACTCCCGCAGCGATAGTTCCGACACCACTTTCGGCTACCAGTTTAACGCTTATCGTTGCTCGTGGATTCACATTTTTCAAATCAAAAATTAGTTGCGACAAATCCTCTATTGAATATATATCGTGATGGGGAGGTGGGGAAATCAGTGTAATTCCGGGGATTGAATGACGAGTTTTCGCAATCATCTCATCAACCTTAAAACCGGGTAATTGACCTCCCTCGCCAGGTTTTGCGCCCTGAGCCACTTTTATTTGTATCTCATCGGCATCTACCAAATATTCTGTAGTAACTCCGAATCTGCCTGATGCAACTTGTTTGGTCGCACTTCTCAGTGCTATTCCATTACGTTTTTCATAAAAGCGTTTAGAGTCTTCTCCTCCTTCACCGGTATTGCTTCGACAACCAAGAAAGTTCATTGCCAACGCAATATCCTCATGAGCCTCGCGACTGATTGCTCCAAATGAAATTGCTCCTCCGACAAAGTGTTTAACAATTTCATTTTCAGACTCTACATCATCTATCGATATGGGTGTTCTGTCACTACATAATTCCATAAGGTTGCGTATGAATATCGGCTGCTCGGTATTATCAGCCATTGCCGAAAATAGCTTATATTGGTCATAATCGTTTTCACGCACAGCTTTTTGAAGTGTAGTAATTATTTGAGGATACCAAGCGTGTCGTTCACCATCTTTCCTATAACGATACCTTCCAAAATCCTCAAGATTAGGAACTTGCGTGTCTGTTTTGGAAAAACCTTTTGTATGGCGAAGCAATGTATCTTGAACCACATCTTCCAAAGTGATGCCTTCAATCTTGGATATGCCTCCACCAAAGTATTTTTCGAGTAAAGAGGATGATATCCCGATGCTTTCAAAAAGCATTGAGCCTCTGTAACTTCTGATAGTGGAGATGCCCATTTTTGATATAATTTTCATCAAGCCTTTATCAATGGCTTGTATGTAATAGCGTTTTGCCGTAGCATAATCCAGTTGTAATTCTTGATGACTAACCAACTCGTTTAGTATAGCAAAAGCCATATATGGATTTACTGCACTGGCACCATATCCTGTGAGTAAAGCGACATCCATAACCTGCATAACCTCACCACTTTCGATGATAATTGCCGTTTGTGAACGTTTTTTGCTTTTAATGAGATGATGATGCACGGCCGACATTACTATTAAAGAAGGGATTGGAGCATAGGTGTCATTAATAGCCTTATCACTCAGGATGATATAATTATAGCCTTTATCAACGGTTTGTTCAACTTCTAAACACAAATTGTCTATTGCTTGCTGCATTCCGACAACTCCTTTAGATGCTGCAAATACCATATTGAGTGTTATCGTTCGAAAACCTTTATATGTCAGGTTTTTTAGATTATCGAGATTTGTATTAGAAATTATTGGACTTGGTAATTCCACAACTTTGCACATTTCTGGAGTTGCTTCCAAGATATTTCCAGAGACACCACCTATATAATCAGTTAAAGACATAACCGAGTATTCACGTAATGGGTCTATAGCAGGGTTTGTCACTTGAGCAAACATTTGGCGGAAGTAGTCAAAAAATCGTTGTGGCCGCTTGGAGAGAATTGCAATGGGAATATCCGCCCCCATAGACATTGTGGGCTCCTGATGTGTGTTCACCATTGGTTTTAGAATAAGTTCAATATCTTCCTTCCCAATCCCAAACGTATGTAATCTCTCTTGATAATGATCTATACTATGCTTTAATTTACGCCCGCTATGAATATCGTTAAGTACCACCAAATTTTTTTGCAGCCATTCGCGATATGGATGTTCCTCAGCAAGGGTTGATTTTATCTCATTATTGCTTATAATTCGACCATCATCTAAATCAACCAAAAGCATCTTTCCAGGTTGCAAACGCCCTTTTTCTGTAATTATGGAAGGATCTATATCTAATACGCCTGTTTCAGATGCCAATACTAACATCCCATTTTTAGTTATTGCATAGCGCGCAGGACGTAATCCATTCCTGTCAAGCAGTCCTCCTGCATAGTGCCCATCAGAAAACATAACAGCAGCAGGGCCATCCCAAGGTTCCATAAATATGCTGTGATATTCATAAAAACTTTTGATTCGATTGGATAGTAGATCTTTCTCTCCATAACTTTCAGGGATAAGCATAGCCAACGTATGCGGAAGCGACATTCCACTCTTTACGAAGAACTCAACCGTATTGTCGAGCGATGCACTATCGCTCATACCTTCTTGTATGATAGGCGAGATCTCCTCGATTTTACCTAAATTATAAGGTTTGAGAATTGACTCTCGCGTTTGCATCCATAATCGATTTCCCTTTATCGTATTAATCTCTCCATTATGGGCTATAAAACGAAAAGGTTGTGCTAAGCGCCACATTGGGAATGTATTTGTAGAAAATCGAGAGTGAACAAGAGCGACTGCACTTGTAAAATATGGGTTCATCAGATCTGGGTAATAATATCGCAATTGCCTTGATGTGAGCATTCCCTTGTAAATAAGAGTACGGGTAGACAAACTAACGATATAGCAGTTATCCTTATCTTTAATAGACGACTCCATAATACGTCTTTCAATTTTCTTCCCAACGACATACAAACGGCTTTGCAAATGTTCTTCATACCTTTTTACATCAATACCTATATCTTCTTTTCCACATATAAACATCTGTTTAATTTGAGGCTCACACATAGCTGCATCGTGTCCTAAGACTGAAGAATTAACCGGCACATCTCTTAGGTGTGTTAAAGTAAGCCCTTCTTCAGATATAGTTTCACGAATAATATTTATGAATGTTTCATAATCCAACATATCTTTAGGCATAAACAGCATTCCTACGCCATAGCGTCCTCGTTCTGGAACGGGTATTCCATTAAGTAATATAAACTCATGTGGAATCTGTATCATAATTCCAGCTCCATCACCGGTTTTGTTATCAGCACCTTCAGCTCCTCGATGAGCCATATGTTCAAGAACCTGTAAGGCGTTTTCTACTACATCGTGATATTTCGCACCTTTAATATTTACAATCAGCCCCACGCCACAAGAATCGTGTTCATGCGAGGGGTCGTATAAAGAACCTCTTGTATCCATAATCTTCCTAAAAAAACTAACAAAACACTATTATATACCGCTTTCGCCAAATTCGGGTTTGCACTATTTAGCAATTGTGCTCTTTATAAATGCTATAAACAATGGATTGGGATGAAGCACAGTACCGGTATATTCCGGATGAAATTGAACTCCCACATACCAACGACAAGCTGGTATTTCAACTATCTCAATCAAACCACTATCGGGATTTATACCCGTACACAACATTCCTGCTCGCTCGAATTGTTGGCGATATGGACTACTGAATTCATAACGATGGCGATGACGCTCTTCTATATGGGACTTTCCATACGCCTCATAAGCCTTTGAGCCGCTTGATAGCTCACAAGAGTAGGCCCCCAATCTCATCGTGCCACCCATTTGAGTGATACTCTTTTGCTCCTCCATCAAATCTATTACATTGTAGGGCGTCGAGGGATCCATTTCGCGGGAGTTGGCATTCTCCAGACCTAATACATTACGAGCAAATTCAATGACCATCATCTGCATTCCAAGGCAGATTCCCAATGTTGGGATGTCGTGCGTACGGCAATATTCGGCAGCAGCAATCTTTCCCTCTGTCCCGCGTTGCCCGAATCCCGGACATATTACTACACCGTCCATCGAAGAAAGGTTATCCGCAATATTATCGCACGTCAGATTCTCACTCTGGATAAAGTGTGTCTTTACCTTGCAGTCATTGTAAGTCGCAGCTTGTGACAAACACTCCAATATCGATTTATAGGCATCCTGTAAATCATATTTCCCGACAAGGGCTATGTTGATTTCTCTGCTTGCCCGCAATCTAAGGTTGATAAATTCCTGCCAGTCGCCCAATTGGAGTGCCGTATCACACGTTATACCGAACTTACGAAGTATCACTGCATCCAGATGCTGCTCCGCCATCTTGACCGGCACTTCATA
>JBGVMW010000299.1:0-88374 GCA_045125095.1 Lachnospiraceae bacterium | reverse complement strand
GAATATGTGGATGATATCAAATACAAAGCAATATTTTCCTTGTTGTATGGTTCCGGTCTTCGCGTTTCGGAAGCCGTATACTTAGATTATTGTGATATTTCCAGAACAAATATGACGGTTCATGTACGGAAATCAAAATCTTGTATTGACAGGTATACCATACTTTCTCAGAAATCGTTGGATATCCTGACAGAATACTGGTTTGCCTATAATAAACCTATGGAAGCTTTATTTGTTCAGGTTTTCTTACGCCATTAGGACTCATAATGATCGCTCCTTAAAGATAAAGTAAAACGCTTGCCTCTATCACTGAGAGCAGAGTAAAATACTAACGTTTCCTAGCAATCATTATAGGTGCCTTTGAGGATGAATTAAATCCACCCTATTATTCAGCGCTTACGGTAATAGTACAAAATAACAGTCCCCTGATGACATCTACACCCGCTTACTAAGAATCTGAACGCTTTATTCTCAATAACTATTATTTCTTTACGGCTACAGTTTTTACACTACTGTATGAGCCATAAACTTTTTTGTTTGCGGAATCTACTTTGTAAGCACGTACCTTTACATAGTAGGTTTTTCCTTTCTTTAATCCTTTGAATGTAGCTGTCAACTTCTTCGTTGTAATGTTCTTTACATTCTTCTTGAATTTCTTATCCGTAGAAACAGTAAACTGATACCCTACAACAGATTTACCCTTCTTGGTTGTTACTGATAATGTACCTGCTTTGGTACTCTTAACTGTTTTCAAAGATACCTTCGCCGGTTTCTTTACTTTCTCCCACTTCGCATACAAGGTTATTACACTTTTTTTATTCTTACCACCATTCAGGGCAAATATAGACAATGTAGTAAGCATCTATTTGCACAAAAAGAGCTAGCACATCGGACAAAACATCCGACATGCCAACTCTCCTAAAATCAATTTTAAATTAGTGATGGAACAAACGAATTCCTGTAAATACCATCGCCATATCGTATTTATCGCAACATTCAATTACCACATCATCTCGCACAGAACCACCTGGCTGTGCAATGTATTTTACACCACTCTTATGAGCACGTTCAATATTATCAGAGAATGGGAAGAATGCATCAGAACCAAGTGTTACATCCTGCATCTTGTCAAGCCACTCTCTCTTTGCTTCTCTTGTAAATTCTTCTGGTTTTACCTTGAAGATTTTCTCCCATGCACCGTCTGCTAATACGTCCATGCACTCATCTCCAATGTACACGTCAATTGCATTATCTCTGTCTGCACGTCCTAAGGTGTCAACGAACTGTAAATTCAGAACCTGAGGAGACTGGCGTAAGAACCAGTTGTCTGCCTTCTGACCTGCAAGTCTTGTACAGTGAATTCTGGACTGCTGTCCGGCACCAATACCGATTGCCTGACCATCTTTTACATAACATACAGAGTTGGATTGTGTATATTTTAATGTGATTAATGCAATCTTCATATCAATTAATGCAGATTCCGGAACGCTGTTGTTCTTTGTTACAAAATTAGAAAGTAACTCCGCATCAATGTTTAATTCGTTGCGTCCCTGCTCAAATGTAATACCATATACCTGCTTCTTTTCTAACTCAGCCGGTACATAATTTTCATCAATCTGGATTACGTTGTAATTGCCTTTTTTCTTTGCCTTTAATATCTCTAATGCTTCCGGCTCATAACCTGGTGCAATCACGCCATCAGATACTTCACGCTTGATTAATTTTGCAGTATCTACATCACACACATCAGATAATGCAATAAAATCACCGAAAGAAGACATTCTGTCCGCACCTCTTGCTCTTGCATATGCAGAAGCTAATGGAGATAATTCTCCTAAATCATCTACCCAGTAGATTTTTGCAAGTGTTTCATCTAAAGGTAAACCAACTGCCGCACCTGCTGGTGAAACATGCTTGAAGGAAGTCGCTGCCGGAAGTCCGGTTGCTTTCTTTAATTCGCTAACCAACTGCCAGCCATTGAAAGCATCTAAGAAATTGATATATCCCGGTTTACCGTTTAATACAGTAACTGGTAATTCACTTCCATCCTCCATGTAGATTCTGGATGGCTTCTGATTTGGGTTACAACCATATTTTAACTGAATTTCGTTCATTTTTTCTCTCCTGTTCTATCTGAATTCATACTGTAATTCTTGCTTCTCGCATAACAACATGAATTCACATCACACTAATACCGCACCTAAAAACTATAATTTACACGTTTTTATTTACAATTCTTGTCTCATATTTGCCTGTTTCAATATCAATAAAACGAACAAATAAAGACACCTTGTTTTCTTCATTTAAGCTTGTCCATACCATGTTTGTAAACTCATCAATGTTTCCGCTGATACCAACTAACTTTGGTTCGCCCTCAAAGCTTGGTAATGGATTGCCATCATGCATATAAGTATGAATGAAATGACCTTCACCTGCTACCGGATTCTCATATGCAAATGTATAACGGTTGCAAGCATCCGGATTTCCATTGTTGCTCTTTAAAATCGACATTGCATAGTCATACTTTCCATTTTCTACGTTCATAATACCTGAAATTCTAGGTGTATAGTTTGGACCGTCTGGCTCAAATTCACGACATCTTAAGGAAACTTCAAATGTCTCTCCCTTGCTCATACCATCGAAAATAGTATCTGTCTGGTCACCGTTAGTTACAATCGTAGAATTGCCTAATACACGAACAGGTGCATAGATAATGAGACTTGGGTCTTCTAACTTAGAAGGATCGAATGCCTGTGTACGGATTCCCTGTCCTTCTTCTACAAACACACGGTTTCTGCTGTTTGAGCTTCTTCCCATGATGAAATAAGCGGTTACTGCTGTTTTACCATCTTCAGATTTTCCAATTACAATTCCTCTACCAGGATATGCATTGTTCTTCAATTCCTGTTCCAGTGATAACATGTTCATTTCATTTCCTCCATTTTCCTATGCATGTTTCTTGTTTCTTTGTCGTGTGCAACCCACCTTTGTATACCAGTAGGCTTTGGCAATTGATAACAAACTGGTGCGCATCACTTTTTATATACTAGAAAATTTCATGTGTTACATCCTAGCATATAAAAAACCGCCCGGTGCTAACAAACTGATATATCCAGTATATTTAGCACCCAGGCGGTCGGCATTCAAAAAACAAACCGTGTTCCCTGTGAGTTCTCTCACAATGCACAAGCAGTGCATTTTTCCGCCAGTTGCACGGTCATACTAAATTTTTACAATCCTATTGTACACGAAGACATTCAAAGTTGCAAGCATAATTTACAGCGTGTACGCATTTTGTATCAGCCGGATTTCTCCGCCCTCTATTGCCACCACGTCAAACCGGCATGGTGTATCAAAGGAAATCTTCTTTTTCTTCATATAGACTTCAGCTGTTTGAATAATCTTCTGTTGCTTTCGATGATTCACAGCTTCCTCTGGATATCCTTGTCCGTGACTCCCTCGGTATTTAACTTCCACAAAACATAGATATCCATCCTGCATCGCAATAATATCAATTTCCCCGAGCCGGCAACGGTAATTCCTCTCAAGTACACGATAGCCTACCGATTCTAAATACCGAACCGCCTTCTGTTCATATTCTGCACCAATCTCTCGTCTGTTCAATGTTCACCTCATACGTTATATCGAATCGCCCAGCTTCTTCTTGAGCTTCTCCATATCATCCACAAATACAAGAATCTCTGCCACTACATTATACAATTCCGGTGGAATAGCGTCACCGATTTCTAATTTTGACAATGTATTGGCAAGCTTGGCATCCTCGTGAACCGGAACCTTATGTTCCTTGGCTTTCTCAATAATCCGCTCCGCCACCACACCGGTTCCGCTGGCAACTACACGAGGTGCCGTGTCTGACACCTCATACGATAATGCAATTGCCTGCTTCTTTTTTGGTTTTTCTTCTTTTTTAGGATAAAAATACTCTGCCATAGCGTTCTCCTTATACCCTCACATTAAATGTATACTTCTGCATAGAAGCCGGTGTCAGATTTTTTTCCTCCATAATATGATCAATCACATTATTTGTTTTTTCTGACTGCTCTGCCTGTATATTTGTAATATAGCCTGCCGTCGTCAAACGTTCCTCCAACTTTTCTGCATGTGCTAAAATAAAGTCTACAATCATTGCTTCACTCAGATAAAAATGAACATCTACGTTTTTCCGTTTCAATTCTACATGAATGTCCATAGCTCCTAATTCATCCATATCTAAATGCAGCAACGCGCTAAAGCTGTCCTTTTCCATATTTCTGCTGTTTTTGTTTGCAAATACATACAAATCACTGTGCATCTGCTGTCCATTCAACTTCAATGGAATCTGCACATAATTCATCAACTGGTTGATCTGATTCATAAATTCTAAGTTCTGCTTTAAATTAGAAGAATGTTGACCCAAACCGCCAGAAGAAGACTGGTTCATGGACTGTGCCAGCTGTGTCAAACGCTCCATCTGACCACTTAACTGTTTATAAATATCTGATACTGTATTTTTTGTTCCCACATCCTCCGGCTTTAAAAACCATTGGTTCTCTAAATGCTCTTTCAGCAGCTTTTGATACGGCTCACTTTGCAACAACTCTTTGCTGACCGATTCATTTATATTCTGCTGAATCCATTGTAAAGCCTCTTTTTCTGTCATTGTTCCATCTTGTATTTGCTTTGCCACAGCCTCCGGAATGTCAGCACCCTTTAATGTGTTTGCCAAAACTTCTCTCTCCACAGGTGTCAAAAACTCTGACAGTGCTGACCGCTGCTGTAGCTGATTGTTTTGTGCATCCAGCATGGATTTATCCTGTGGCTGCAACGGTTTGTCTGTTTGCAGCATATTACCCTGCATATCCGTTTTTATTACTTCATTGCTGTATACATTCTGGCTTGCGGTGTCTACTACTTTAGAAGAAGACTGCAGATTTGATTCTTGCAATACATTACCAACGTTACTATCTGACGTCTGATTTGCATTTACGGTTCCGCTCTGGCTTTGTCTCTCCGTCACAAAAGATTCCGGCACTTGTGTTTCCTTAAGTACTGATTCTCCTTGTTGTGCAAACGCTGTCTGCACCGGATTGGTATCTGAAACGTTATTTTCTACTATATTGCTACCAGCCTGGGTGCCTGGCAATAATACTCCTTTTTCAGTCATTGTCCCTTCACCAGCAGTATTTCCTGTATCCCACAGTAAAATAGATAACAGCTCCTTTTGAAACGCCAGACTACTCGCTCCATCTCCCGTAGCTACCACTGAATTTACCAACTCCGGCAATGTGTTTATAATCTGCTTCATATCATTTACAATGGACTGGTTATTGCTCTGATAATTTTGAAACTGACTGAGATTCTCTTCGGTTACAGGTATATTTAATTTTGCCATCTGCACCAAATCTGACGCTTCTGCCGTAGGAAACGCTGCCATCTGTCGCAAAAATAGCTGTATCGTCTTCTTATCTATCGGCATCTGATTTTCTAACAGCTGCCCCACCAGATTTATATTTTTAGCATGAATGGCAAGCCCGGCTCCCTGCAACGCTTTTAATACTGTGTTATCAATCACACCCTGGTCAGCAACCGGCTTAATGGCAATCTGACCGTTGCTGTTAGACTTTACAAGGAAGGTTACTTTCTGTCCCTCTGAAAATGGAACCGCTTCTGCCAAACGTGCTTGCACCATCTGTCCTGATTCCAGTGCGATTGTTACCTGTTCTCCCTTCACAGATTGAATTTCCCCTGTGAACATTTCTCCCGGTTTTAATTCCATTAATGTCTGGGAACTATTCTGTGAAGTTGTCTGGGCATGTGTCGCCCCCCCTGCTGAGGATGCTCCATAGTTTCCGGAGGTCTGGTATGTTTGCGATGCTGTTCGATTTCCCTCTATATGTTCAAGACTCATATTCACCCTCTCCTCCCTTCTATGGATTTTGTTATAAGGTAGTGAATTGTCAGAATTGTTTGTGACAGATAGCTGCTTGCTACATCGTCTATATGTGACCCTCTGAAAACGTCGGCACTTAGGCTGTGTATTTTACAGCCTTAGTGTCCGCTACGTTTGAAGGGAGATCTTCCACTATGAAGTTTAAGAAACACAGGAAAACGCTTATATTTTTTGTTGCATTAGGCGCCTTCCTCATATTATTCTTTGCCCCGCCGGCAAAATATCTAATCAGCATAACCGTTATGCCGATTTACAGCCAACTATGTAAAAAAGACAGCATCCCAGACAAAGAAAACATATCCATTCACATCCCTGGTGGGTTCCGTACACCAGAAAGGGACTGGTACCCTTTTGTTATGACATTTCAGGCCAACGAAGGATTCCGCAAATTTACCGGAAATGATACTGTTTCTTTAACCATATTATACAATTTTCCTGCCTTCTCTCTCACCCGTGGTTGTAGTCGGTTATATGACACCCACTCTCCTTACTACAACAGCTTTTATGGTGCTTACTTTGTGCAACAGGAAGGCGCACCTTATGGTTTTATAAAACAATACGGTGATTCTCTGCAAGTAGATTACCATTCCATTTCCCAGATACCACAGTTTGATTTTCAAACATTGGTACTGCGTGAATTCGGTCTTACATCCGAAAACGCTGTGTTTGATTGGAAAATCACCAATACCAAAAACCACATCTCTTATGTCGGGCATAAAGAGTTCGTGCAGATAGATGCTCTATTGACAGTAAATGGTGCCTCCCACGTAAAAAAAGAGTTTCAAGCCTCCTATCTGCAATACGGAATACCAAATTTCCCTTGTAATGACGAGCTTTCCCCCATTACGATGTATGGCAGAATCTACTGTCGCTATTTTGAAGAGTGGGATACCAGTGTCTTCTTTTACATTATAGCATCCGACAAAACAGTGTTAGAAAACTGCGACAGCCAGATACTTAGTAAATCGATATTAAAATAAGACACCGAAACATCATTGTTCATGATTTCAGGCACATAGTAAAAAGCAGATTTGCCAATTACAATCAGGTATCTGATTGTAATTGGCAAATCTGCTTTTTATAATCTTATCTTACCGAAATCCTACTTTTCTCTTTCAACTGCATTTTTCTTTCGTACATATTTGCATCTGCACGCTTCATGGTATCTCGCAGACTTGTATCATTTTCATCATCAAATATAGCAAATCCGGAGGCAATCTCCATATGTAACTCAAAATTCGGTATATGAATCGCACTAATTCGTACTTCCATTTCCTTCCTTATACATTCAAATTCTTCCACCGTCAGTCCCATAACAATTCCACAGAATTCATCACCGCCAATTCGGTATATTCTGCCCCATTTACCGAAGGAATCCTGTATCACTTCACTACTCGCAATAATATAATAATCGCCTATATTGTGACCATGCACATCATTGAAAAATTTTAAATTATTCAAATCAAACACAACAATACCCATTTTTCTGGAGTTTTTACGATTCAATTTATCAATATCATTTTCAAAAGACGCTCGATTGCGAAGCTTCGTCATAATATCTATAGACGCTTCCTCCTTAATCACTGCTGCCTGCTGCCCCATAGATACCAGATACATATAGTCTAGCAAGGATGCCATCGTTACCGTAACAATATAACTCCAATAGCCAATTCTGCTAAATTGCGCTATATCCGGACTATTCGTAAAATAGTACCCATACAAATCAAACAGGCAAAAACAAGTTACTACAATCGTAAGCATACTATGTGCCATATACGTTCTCCTTTTTTCTACAAGAGCATCATTGTTCTGACGATAAAATACCAGTTTTCGAAAAGCAGACACGATTACATATACAGCAGCTGTCAATAAAATCAGATGTGTAACAAACACTGTATACGCATAATCTACGATACCAGTAAACTGTAGAATACTGGTCACCCAGAATTCTGCCATTGATAACAGCGTCAGTGCCTTAAGAAATTTGGATTTTCCTTTGTAAAAGGTAACATTTACAAATATAATATAAGGAGCCACTGCCATTTTTAAGCACATATAAGATAACCAGCTAAAAAATAATAAATTATCAATAAACAACGAATATATATTCGTCTCAATCCCAGACCAGATACCTATGAATATGGCAAAAAAAGACAGCCATGGCAATCCCACACTTAATTTCAGATTTTTTCCGGATACTGCACACAATATCAGTACCAGAAAACCTACTACAACTTCTACCATACTCAGCAAGAACATAGGCATTTCACGCTTTAAATAACTTAACGAAATACCTGAACTGGTACCATAATAAATGACTGGAAGCATCACTTTATTGTTGTCATAGCACTGCACAATACGGATAGAAAGATCCTTACCAGAATCTTCTTCTGTAAACTCTATAATTTTCCAGCCGTTGCCCGGCGTTTTGCTGTTCACCCCTTCTTCCGGAACAAACCGCATAATCTCCTTATCATCCAGATATACATAAACCTGCTGTTGAAATGTAAAAAATCCTACTGCATCAAAATTTTCAACTACCCCTAAATTTCTTCTCAGTAAAACCTCATTTTCACCATTCGTAATTACATATTCCGGAAGCACATCAAAATGCTTCGTCTTTGTTCCCATGTCAACGACCCAATTTGCGCGCAACGGTTCACAAGCTTCCTCATAATACATGTTACTTGCATGTTCCTTCAACAACATACACAGTCCTATAACCAAAAATATAATCACACTTATTATCTGAAGACCATAAGTCTTAAAAATCTTCATCTCTACGCTCCCTCATTTTAAAAAAAATTACCCACTGGTCATAAGTATAGCATATCCATCTTTCAATTACTATGTTGAATTTGACTATAATTTATCGTTTTCAGCAATTCCTCTTGTCTTTCTTGCCAACTATTTGACTTTATATCATCTTTTCTTTCACTAACTAATAATTCTATAAATTCAATTGACAAAAGCCTTCACATTGTGTATTATAATGATATCATTTTAATATCACTTCAATTCAAAGAGGAGGGGTTCATTATGAACAATACAAAAACAACTATTACAGAGAAACAATTGAATCCGATTAGTGGTGCATTTATGCTGTGCGTGATTATAATAGGTCTGTTACTCACAGCAGGAGGATTTATATTGGGATGTAGTGGTTTAATAACTACTTGCATCGATGGGGCAGAAGGTATCAGCGTTATTCTGAATTTCCTATGCTTTATCCTATCCATTATACTTTTTATCGTATTCTGCGTTATGTTTGCCGGATTAAAAGTGTTGAATCCTAACGAAGCATTAGTACTCACTTTGTTTGGTAAATACTATGGTACGATTTCTAAACCAGGATTCCATTTTGTAAATCCACTTGTAACAGCGGTAAATCCAGCGGTACAGAGACATACTGTTGCACCAGGTCAGCCTGCTGTAGCTGTGAACAAAAAGATATCTACCAAAACGATGACTCTGAATAACGAAAAACAGAAAGTAAACGATGTGTTAGGTAATCCAATCATCATTGGTGCTATTGTTATCTGGCGGATTGATAACCCAACTAAGGCAGTATTTAATGTGGAAAATTACAACAGATACCTTTCTACTCAATGTGATTCCATTATTCGTAATACCGCCAGATTATATCCATATGATACAATGGAAAATGAAGGGGATGCGGACGAAAAAACTCTTCGTGGCAGCTCTCAGGAAATCGCTGATATTATGAAAAAAGAGTTACAGGAACGTGTCGACGATGCCGGACTTTTTATCGAGGAAGTCAGAATTACTCACCTAGCTTATTCAGAAGAAATTGCTGCTGCTATGTTACAGCGCCAGCAGGCTACTGCTATTATTGCAGCAAGACAAAAAATTGTGGAAGGCGCTGTCAGCATGGTAAAAATGGCAATTGACCAGTTAGGCGAAGAAGATATTGTGGTATTAGACGAAGAACGCAAGGCGGCCATGGTAAGTAACCTGTTAGTAGTTCTCTGCGGTAATAAAGATGCTCAACCAATTGTAAATAGCGGGTCTATCTATTAACCGTTCCTTCCGAATCAGACAGCGAATTGTCATACATACAGCCAATTCACTGTCTGATTGGTATTTTACAACTATATGACAAGATATAAAGGTGGTATAACATGGACGTCATTATTGAATTTATATTAGAACTGCTCCTTGAGCTTGGCTTTGAATCTGCGAAATCAAACAGACTGGCACATTGGATTAGAATCGCATTGTTGGTTCTCATTACGCTATTCTATGGTGCTGTCATTGCCATCATAATGCTGGTTGGCGTTATTTCGAAGAATGGATTTATTCTGGCTTTGATGAGCATACTATCATTAGGTGTCTTGGCTATGCTGGTAAAGCATTGGTACAAAGTAATGAAAAACCATCCGTTTCAATCGTAACTTATATGTTAATACAATATTTTCAAAGCACATGCTTTGAAAAATATACATGATACCATGAGTAATATAGGAGGTGTTCTATGAATCAAACAGATATGGATGAAAAAGAAGCTAACCTACAGGAACGCCTAGAAAAGATTGCTGCACTTGAAGCAGAAGTTAAGAAAAAAGAAAAAGCGCTCAAGGAGAAGGAAAAGAGCAAAAAACAAGTTCTATTACGCCTTTCACCCTCTCTTTGGGATGAAATCGCATCCTGGGCAGAAGATGATTTCCGTTCTATCAATGGACAAATTGAATATCTGCTGTCAGAAGCTGTTCGGCAACGGAAGAAAAAGAATTAACTGTTGATGCATCTTATTTTTAGATACCAATATATAAAAAAAGATTGCGTAGCAACTGCTACGCAATCTTTTTTTAATTCTTAAAGCTGTGAATTGGAGCCGGAATACGTCCACCGCGGTTCACCATTGCTTCACAAGAAAACTTGTTTACTGGCATAACCGGTGCATATCCTAACAATCCACCAAATTCTACTGTCTCTCCAACATCTTTTCCAATTACCGGAATCAGACGAACAGCTGTTGTCTTCTGATTTACCATACCGATTGCCATTTCATCTGCAATAATACCGGAAATCGTCGCTGCAGATGTATCACCCGGAATCGCTATCATATCTAGTCCTACAGAGCAAACACAGGTCATTGCTTCTAACTTCTCTAATGTCAACGCACCATCTACTACGGCATCAATCATTCCCTGATCTTCGCTGACTGGAATAAATGCACCACTTAAACCACCTACATAAGAAGAAGCCATAACGCCACCCTTCTTAACCTGGTCATTTAACAATGCTAATGCTGCTGTTGTTCCCGGAGCACCTGCATGCTCTAAACCGATTTCCTTCAAGATATCTGCTACACTATCACCTACAGCCGGTGTTGGTGCTAAAGATAAATCAATGATACCAAATGGAATACCAAGCATTTCAGAAGCTTCTTTTGCTACTAATTGACCTACACGAGTAATCTTGAATGCTGTCTTCTTGATTGTCTCACACAGCACTTCAAAGTTCTCACCACGTACTTTTTCCAATGCTGTTTTTACAACACCAGGACCAGATACACCAACGTTGATAATTGCATCTGCTTCTGTCACACCGTGGAATGCACCAGCCATAAATGGGTTATCATCCGGTGCATTACAGAATACTACTAATTTGGCACAGCCCAAAGAATCATTTTCCTTTGTGAACTCTGCTGTCTGTAATATCATTTCACCCATTAATTTCACAGCATCCATGTTAATACCAGTCTTTGTAGAACCTACGTTAATGGAACTACATACACGTTCTGTCTTTGCCAACGCTTCCGGTATAGAACGAATTAAATATTCATCATAGGTAGTCATTCCTTTTGATACTAATGCAGAATAACCACCGATAAAGTTGACACCAACTTCCTTTGCCGCCTTATCCAATGTCTCCGCAATGGTTACGTAGTCAGCAGGACATTTACATGCACTACTTCCCACAATTGCAATTGGTGTAACAGAAATTCGTTTATTGACAATCGGAATACCATATTTATCTTCTATCTTTTTGCCTGTAGCTACTAAATCTTTCGCTAAAGTAGTAATTTTTCTATATATATTCTGATTTAAAGTCTTTAAATCCGGATCAGCACAATCAAGTAAGCTGATACCCAATGTGATAGTACGAACGTCTAAGTTCTCCTTTTCTATCATCTGATTGGTTTCGTTTACTTCAAAAATATTAATCATAGTGAATTTACCTTACCTCTCTTTAAAATTAGATACGATGCATCATATTGAAAATGTCTTCATGCTGGCAATGAATCATTACTCCAATTTCTTCGCCTAATTTCTCTAAATCTTCTTTGATATTTGTGAAAGGCTTTGCAGACTGGTTCATATCTACTACCATCATCATGTTGAAGTATCCATTAACGATAGTCTGGGAAATGTCTAAGATATTAATCTTATTATCTGCCAAATATGTACATGTCTTTGCAATAATACCTACCGTATCTTTTCCTACTACCGTGATAATTGTTTTTTTCATTGTGTTTCTCCCTGCCGAATCCGGCTTTTCCTTTCTTTGTTCATAACTTATGCTGTGTATGTGCTGATTTATGCAATCAGCACTTGTGAATTCTGGTCGCGTTTTGCCACCATAATTGGAAAATCATCTGCTTTATATGGATTGTCCGCCATATTCACTTCCAGACGAACCGTTTCATATGCAAGCTCTTCATAATTGTTTTCCCTACTTAAATGCCCCAGCATAACAGCTTTCATGTTATCATGAAGGAGTCTGCTTAGCAACTGTCCAGAAGCTTCATTGGATAAATGCCCCCTTCTGCCAAGAATTCTCTGCTTCAAATAATATGGGTAGCTTCCTACCTGTAACATGTTGATATCATGATTTGCCTCTAACAATAATACATCTAAACCTTGCAGTTTGTCTACTATATATTCATTAAAACAACCCAAATCTGTAGCAATTGCTACGGATTTTCCGTTATTCGATATGCGATAACCTGCCGGCTGTGCCGCATCATGGGATATTTCGAAGGGGTAAATTGTCAAATCTTTAATCTGCACTTCCTTATCTATTTCAATCTCATGAAACAGGTCATCCGGTATTTCTCCAACCTTTTTATCTGCACGGATTGCCTGAATTGTTCCTTTTGTGGCATAAATCGGCACACTGTATCGTCTTGCCAGTACACCAAGTCCACTAATATGGTCCGCATGCTCATGTGTAACAAAAATACCAGAAGTATCTTTCACAGATAACTCTAACTCATTCATGCCCTTTTCAATTCGCTTACCGCTTAAACCGGCATCCACCAGAATATGTGTCTGGTCTGAACCTGCATAAATACAATTGCCACTACTGCCACTTGCTATACTACACAATCTCATGAATCCTGCCTCCAGTAAATTTCAATTACATCTCCATCATAAATCGGAGAAATAAATTCTGCCTTTTCCCCGTTGACGCTTAATACTAATTCAGTTCCCAACATTTCGGATACCTGAAATCCATATTTATCATACGCATCCACAAACAGATAATTGGCTTTTCCCTCTAATCGGATCGGTTTCTGGTTCACCGTTACCACAATTGTCATTGGTTCTGTCGATTCCGATTTCACCGGTGGTTGGTCTACCTGTTCCAATGACTGCTCAGTCTGTACCTCTTCTACGGAAGATTCTTCATTTTCAGCTGTAGTTGACGTTAAATTGTCCTCCGACTCCGTTACAAACTCTGCTTCCTTCACAGTCTCCTGTGCAATTTCAGGTTCTACTGTCCATGCGCCGTCTTTCAATATCCAATCAATGGAAAAATTATCATATACCATAGTGTTTTTATCAGCAGGAACATGATTAACAAGAATGGTTTCTCCCTCTTCCAGCACCACATCCATGAAATCTAATATCTGCTGGACGGTGTAGTATTTACACATCTGAATAACATCACCATTCCGAATGCTGTAGGAACCAGTCACCAGAGTTCCATTTACCGTTGCAAACTTCGGACACTGAATTCTTGTCCCATTTACCGTAAATTCAATGGTACTGTTAAATTCTACAAGCTGGTCAATCTGGTATTCTGCTGCTTTTCCAGCTGTCGATTCCTGAATACGAATCAAATCATTTGCCTTGATTGGTGTATTAATATTTGCTGCCTCCCCATTCAAAGAGACATTTGCCGGTTCTCCAAATTCACCACGAATAATCTTCTGTCTGTCATTTACTGTGAATTCCAGTTCCTGACCACGGCGTGGAAATAATTTCTCATTCGGGAAACCTGCCTGCATGGCAGCGTCCACAATCGTAAGCTTACTATTATCATATAATTTAATACGCTCACCATTAAAGTTGACATAGATAAAGTTATTGGTCTGGTCATAAAAATTCATACAGATACCAATTGGCGTAACTAACAATGGATCCTTCTTGATTCCCTGCTGAAGGAAATGAATGTGATTCATAACCTCCTCACCACGAAGTGCTACTCGTTCGTTCAAAATTTCCAATCTATCAGCCAGCATATCCGTAAATCCCGGTATTTTTCCTCCACCACCTACGATAAAGACAGCACTTACTGATTTTCCACCATTTAATTCTTTTATCTTCTCCGCTACATTTGATGTAATTTCATCTACAATATTTTCGCAGACCTTTAACACTTCCTCAGCTGTAGTCTCATGGGTCAGTCCCATAATATCCTTATAAGTAACCGGATTCTGTCCTGCTGATGCGTCAATTTTCAACTGATCTGCCGTTTTAAAATCTAACAGATACTGTCTTGCAATACATTCTGTCAATTCGTCACCAGCATACGGTATCATACCATAAGCAACGATACTGCCATCCTTTGTGATACAGATATCTGATGTTCCGGCACCTACATCAACCAGGGCAATATTTAACATGCGGTACATTTCCGGAATTGCCACGTTCATGGCAGCAATCGGCTCCAATGTTAATGCTGCCACATTCAAACCGGCTAACTCTACTGCTTTGTATAATCCATCTACTACATCTTCCGGTAAAAATGTGACAATCATCTCTGCCTGTATTTTACGCGCTTTATGGTTCTTTAAATTTGATATCTGGTAATCATTGAGCATGTATTTCACTACAGTGTAGCCTACACAATAGAACTTATATACAATATCATCAATCTTTAACAGTTCTTCATGTGCTTTTTCCACACCTAAAGATTCCAAATTATACACCAGTTCATCTGTAACAACTGTATCTTCATCAAATTCCATCAGCACCTCTGTGCTAATTGTGCGAAGAACACGTCCGGCAGCGGCAATGCAGACATCCTGCAATCTTCTTCCTGTCTGCTTTTCCAGTGTTTCCTTCACTTCTACAATACTGTTTCCAACCTTCTGGATATCATGAATCTGTCCATCTAACATGGCTCTTGTCTCATGCTCCTTCACGCATTGCGCTACCACATGAAATTCTTCCTCTTCCTTATATCCAACTGTTCCTACAAGACTTCTCGTTCCAATATCCAATCCAAAAACCAATTGTCCCTGGTAAGTCATTGATTGTTCCACTTATTTATCCTCCAATTGTTCGTCTATCTGTGCATAAGTCTGTTCCAAAGAACCGCCATTGTCAATCACTACCTGGCAATGCTTTCGAAACTCTGCTTCGTTAAGCTGACTATCATAAATCTGCTGTATTTTCTCTTCAGAATAGCCGCGTGATTCCTTCAATCTCTCACGACGCACTTTTTCATCAGCATAAATATACCACAATTCGTCACAAATTTCATCGTATTTATTTTCAATTAAAAGTGCTGCTTCTATAAAAAAATAAGAAACAACTCCTTTTTTCTTTTCTTCTTCTAACTGAGACAGAATACTCTCCTTCACAGCCGGATGCACAACGCGATTGACAAATTGTAGCGCCGTCTCATCTCCAAATATAAGCATGGCGAATTTTCCTTTATCAATATAGCCCTCTGCATCCAGAATTCCTGTTCCAAAGTGGTCTACCAATCTCTGATAGCAGATTTGTCCCGGTAATTTCAGGTCATTGGCTAACTGGTCTGCCTTTAGAATGCGAGCATGGTATTTCTCTTCTAAATAATCCAAAACCTGTGATTTACCGGCTCCTACGCCACCGGTTATTCCAATTATTTTCATAGTTATATGCTCCTTTTGACTTGCAAGATGCATTATGTTTGCCTGAATAGCAACGGTACCGTACACTAATGTGCTTCATACCAATTAACGCCACAATTCATATCAATCTCTAACGGTACCTGCAATTCTGCAGCATGGTGCATTTCTTCTGCAAGAATCTGCTTTACCACCTCTACTTCTTCTGTCTTCGCTTCGATCAACAATTCATCGTGTACCTGCAAAATCAATTTAGACTGCAAGCCTTCCTGCTTTAACCGCTGGTTCACACGTATCATGGCAATCTTAATAATATCTGCTGCTGTACCCTGGATTGGCGCATTCATTGCCACTCGTTCACCAAAGGAACGTTGCATAAAATTGGACGACTGTAATTCAGGCATTGGTCGCTTTCTGCCAAACATAGTAATTGAATAGCCGGTAGCTTTAGCATCTTCCACTGATTTGTCCAGAAAATGCTTAATACCCGGATAGGTCTCGAAATATTTTTCAATATAGTCTGCCGCTTCCTTCTTTGAAATACTCAAGTCCTGACTTAATCCAAAAGAACTGATTCCATATACAATACCAAAGTTTACTGCTTTTGCATTACGTCTTTGCAGGCTGGTT
The DNA here is from genome assembly GCA_045125095.1 of Lachnospiraceae bacterium. Classification (GTDB taxonomy): domain Bacteria; phylum Bacillota; class Clostridia; order Lachnospirales; family Lachnospiraceae; genus JBGVMW01. Next base: position 71,704 of record JBGVMW010000299.1, on the reverse strand, counting down.
ACCTCATCAAATGGTATATGAAATACCTGAGACGCAGTCACACGGTGAATATCCTGTGCTTCTTTATATGCCTGTATCAGACGTTCATCATCTGACATATGTGCCAATACACGCAATTCAATCTGGGAATAATCTGCATCAATCAGCACATAGCCATCCTTTGGAATAAATACTTTACGAATCAGTCTTCCTAGTTCCATACGTATCGGAATATTCTGTAAATTCGGCTCTGTACTGCTTATACGACCGGTTGCTGTAATCGTCTGGTTAAAGGTTGAATGAATTCTTCCATCATCCTTAATATATGCTGCCAGTCCCTCTGCATAGGTAGAATTTAATTTTGTTAATTGTCTGTACTCTAATATCTGATTGACAATCGGATATTCCGGTGCTAATTTCTCCAAAATATCTGCTGCTGTGGAATAGCCTGTTTTTGTCTTTTTTCCATTAGGAAGTTTCAAATGCTCAAACAAGACTTCTCCCAGCTGTTTTGGTGAATTAATATTAAAGGTCTCCCCGGCAGCCTCATATATTGCTTTTTCCACTTCTGCAATCCGTACTTTTAGCTGCTCACCATAAAGCTTTAATTCCTCACCATCTACCCGCACACCAGCTTCTTCCATATCAAATAATGTACCAACTAACGGCAGTTCCATCTCCTGATACAGCTTCCACATATCTTCTTTTTCCAGTTTTTCTCGTAATATATCCCAAGTCCGGTATACAGTAAGACTGTGATAACAACTATATTCCGCAAAGGCTTCCGGTATTTTTTCCGGCGCATCTTTTTCTTTCACTTTTCCAAATAAATCTTCCTTAGATGGAATGATTTTATCAAGAAAATCCTTGCTCATATTATCATACAGATATTCATTTTTTAGCGGATTCAAAAGATAGGCTGCCAGTGTAGTATCATAACAATTCTCCGTGTATGAAATGTCCTCTCCATTTTCTTTTAAGAAATGCAACAGTTTCTTTAAATCATCGGTAAGTAGTAACGGCACTTTTTTCATGACTCCTGCGAGGGAAGATGCCTGATACTGCTCTGTAAGAAATCCTTCTTCCTGAATGTAATAGGAAGCTTCTCCAAAGGTAAGTGCCATTCCGTGATAGCCGTTTCCATTCATAATACAAACTGCAAGTCTGTCTGATTGCGCTGCCTGTCTGTAGACGGTGTCTGCTTCGTTAAAATCTGTCACAAAATGAAACTTTTCTGCATCTTTATTTTCCTCAATTTCTTTCTTTTCAAATCGGTTCAGCAGATTCTTAAATTCTAAACGTTTGCACAGCACATACGCTTCCTGTGTAAACAAATCTCCTATTCTTGCCTCTTCTAATCGGTAAGCAATATCACCATTTGTTTCAATGGTCGCCAACACTTTGCTCATCTGTGCCTGTTCATAATATTCTACGATATTCTTGGAAGCTCTTGGTGGCTTTACATTTTCTGCATCTGCATGTGCTGCTTCAATGCTGCCATATTTTTCAATAATTGCAGATGCTGTCTTTTCTCCGATCCCCGGAACTCCCGGTATATTATCGGAAGCATCACCCATTAATGCTTTCATGTCAATAAATTGGGTTGGTGTTACTTTATATTTTTCAATGACATCTTTTTCATAATAATCTTCTATCTCTGTTCCGGTCTTTTTTGTCTTTGGAATTCGTATCTTAATATGTTCTGTCGCTAATTGCAGTAAATCTCTGTCACCAGATACAATAACGGCTTCTTTTCCTTCTGCTTCTGCCTTAAATGCAATGGTTCCCAAAATATCATCTGCTTCTAACCCTGGCTGCTCCACAATACGGATGCCCATAGCGGTCAGCATTTCTTTCATAAGAGGTACCTGTTGTCTTAATTCCTCCGGCATCGGTTTTCTCGTCCCTTTGTAAGCCTCATACATTTCATGGCGGAATGTTGGTGCATGTACATCAAATGCCACGGTTAGATATTCCGGTTTTTCCTCCTCTAATATCTTAAACATAATGTTAAGAAAACCAATAACTGCATTCGTATGGATTCCCTCACCATTTGTCAAATCCGGCAAGCCATAAAACGCTCTATTTAATATGCTGTGTCCGTCAATCAAAACTATTTTTTCGCTCATTTTCCTAATCACTTTCTATATGATATTCCAGTCATTCAACTGAAGCAGCGTAACTATCAAACCTGCTAAAATTGCAAGAACCTGCACGAGAATACGATAAAAGCGAATATGACGTTGTATCCGTATTCCAGTTATACATTGCTCGATATCTCTTGCCAAATCTTTTGTGATATCCAAGGTTGCCCCTTTTTCCATTTTCTCCAAGCCGTTTACTGCCATGTATGTGATTTCTAATTCCTCATAACATTCCGGGCAAGACTTCACATGTTCTATATAGGAATGCAATTTTTCGGTATCCTGCAAGCGTTTGTCCACATAAAGATTGACCAGCTTATCCGCTTCTCTGCAATTCATATTTGCTCCCATCTGCGCAGTTCTACGCACACTTGTTCATATAAATAACCACTGTCTTATAGTTTAACAAAAGATAGGGAATTATTCAAGTGTCGGCGAGGGTATGTTTTCCTAAAATATGCGACAGATACATATCTTCGGATTTGTAGGTGTGTCAAAGTGTTTTTTTTAACCGTCCGGCAGAGAGAGAGGCTGTAGCTTGCTATCAGAGTCAGGGCACTTAGCTGTAAGTGGTACTAAGGGATTTTGCCTGTTGCTAAGGACAATCGGGAAAATATAGTTGTCTGAGCTTGCGAGTTCTATATTTTTCCGCTTGTCCTTAGCACCAATTCAAGCCTCTTAGAATCACTTATGCCTTGGAGCCTGCCCCATTTCCCAATCTTCGCTGTAACCCGAAGCCGGACGGGCAACCAACAGCCCCTCTCTCTGCCGGACGGTTGACTAACACACTTGGCACACGCACAAATCCGAATTTTGACACATCCCCCCATGTATGCTATCATAACCCCAAACAATGAACGCGAGGTACTTTACCATGATTGAAAAAAAAGATCTATTATCCATCCCATTTTATAAAAAATCTGCCTTCACCGGAAGCTATGAGGGCATGCGTTACCGCATACGTTGCGTGAAAACAGAGGAGGAATCTTCATTCGAAGCAGCCATCTGGCCAGGACCTTATATTTTTGATGCTACAGCAGATGACCAAAAGGAAACCTGTACTTTCCCGTTTACAGACGAAGGTCTGGCACAAATCGCGGAGTGGCTGAATGCAAAATGGCAGGAATCCCCGGAAAACTGGCAGATTCACACAAAAAATTACGACTCCGCCACCCCCTTTCACCCTGCTCCGGAAGCAGATTTCGAGGATGAAACATAATTTTTTAAAAAGAATTGAAAAAATAGTTGCATTTTTTTGCACAATATGATAAACTTACCTTGTTGTGAAAGTTCACATGCCGGCGTGGCGGAATGGCAGACGCATCAGACTCAAAATCTGACGAGGGCAACCTCGTATGGGTTCAAGTCCCATCGCCGGCACTTTATTTAAGGTTCTGAAATGATTTATTTCAGAACCTTTTTTTAATAAAAACAAAGGTAGTGGACCACTCCTCTACCTTTGTTTCATAAATCGTTCCTAATTATTTATTTTAGAACAACTGCGGCTTGTCCCACAGATTCAGTTTCGTGCCGATTCCATTCTTAATTGCATTCTCATAGATCTGTTTTCCCCAAGCAACATCCTCTACGGGCATACCACCAACAGAATATAAAATAATCTGTTCATCGCTCTCACGTCCCGGTATCTTGCCATTTAAAATTGAACCTAAGTCGTGAATCTGTGATTTGTCTAACTTTCCGTCATGCACCAAATCCATCAACAAAGAACCTAAAATATAAATCGTGTCATAGGTTGGATATGCATATTCCTCTGCCCATGCTTCATACAACTTAATATTATCAACCACCAGTTTTGCCTTACCGCTGGTAATAAATTCATCCGAAAAATCACCGGAACCCGGCAAGCAGAACAATGCACCCGGCTTAATCCATTCCTCTTTTACATGTGGATATGCACTTCTACCTGAACCCATCGGTGTCGATGTAGCAAAACTTAAAATATCACTGTCTCTCACGCATTCTTCTAATGTTTCACAAACGATAATATTTGTAAACTGTGGGCATTTTTCCTTTACATATTCGATACAACGGTCAATAGATTCTTTTCCTCTGCCCTTAATCTTTAAAGTATCTAACGTAGGTCTTAATGCAGCAAAGGTCTCAATAGCAGTACAATTAATTACACCCGGACCGACAATCCCCAGCACCTTAGCATTTTTCACTGCTAAGTTCTTTACTCCGACGCCAGGAATACCTGCTGTTCTGTAAGCACTCAGTAAATTTGCTGACATCAAGGATAATGGAGCACCAGTTTCCTTATCATTCAACATTACCATTAAAATAGAACGTGGAAGACCTTTGTCTCTATTATCTACATTAGAACCATACCACTTCATACCAGCAATATCAAACTTACCACCGACATAAGCTGGCATCGCCATAAATCTTCTATCAGGTGCGTTTTTCGGCATATTTGGAAATTCCGGCTCATCAGGAAATGATATCATACAACCATGAGAATTACCATTGTCACCGCCCATTCGGTAATCACCGTTATCTAAAATTTTTAATAATTCTTCCATACAATCAGTGCAGCCTACTACGTCACCTACACCTGCATTTATCATATCTTCTTCATTTAAATATAAAATATCTACTGCTGTATTACTCATAATCACACACTCCTTTTTTCGTTAGAATCTACTTGTTACTATGATATTTCTGATATAACTCATGCTCCATTGCCATAACATCCTTTACCGGATATGCTTTAAATAAAGGCTTCTTTACCACCTTTTTAATCCAGATTACAGAATACAATGCCAGAAATGCAAAGATAATGAGGCACACCTTATAAATCTGTAATCGCACATCCGTGTTTGAATCAATATTATAAATCATCCATACCGTTCCAATAATTCCGATAATTGGAACAACAGGGACAAATGGAACCTTAAAGGTACGAGGTGCCTTCGGCAATCTCTTTCTCAACACCAAAACATTTATATGTGATACAATATATGCCATCATCCAAAATACACATCCTGTCAGAATCAGAAATGACAACTGGTCTGTTGTAGACAATCCTGTAATGTTAATGACGATCATCGAACCGCCAATTACTAAAATACCTACATATGGAGCACCTTTCTTATTAGTCTTCAAGAAAAAAGATGGTAATAAGTTAATTTTTGCCATACCTATACAAATATAACTCAACGAGGATATCAACGTATTTACACTACTGGTTACTGCCAAAATCGATACAATTGCCATCCAGATAGTTCCAAACTTACCAAGCAACATGGTTCCATATAATACATGAGGTGTTGCACTTTCACCCAAAACTTCCCATGATGTATAGTTCTTAAACCCAATTACCATTAATGCCTGCATTAACATAATCAGCAACAAACTGACAATCATACCAAGAGGTATATTTCTTCTGGCATTTTTTACTTGATTGGAAATTGGTATTACAAACTCACATCCAATAAAAAGGAAAAACGCCAACCCACACAAAGAAGTAATATCCGTAAAGTCTGAAGAAAGTACTGCTGGCTGTTCAATCACTGTACCAGTTCCTATCTTACACGCTCCCATAACCGCCATAATAAGCAACGAACCAATTAAGGAATAAGCAACTACATTCTGAATCTTTGCAAACATATCAACACCATTTAGATTTGCAATAATTAAAATTAGTAACAGGCACACACAATATATGTTCCCAGATATACCAAACTGCGGAAATATATCATTTATTGTATTACCAAACATGGCACATTCCGCACTACCGATTATGGTATTACAAACCAAATAACCGCCAACCATGACAATCACTGTAATAAACGGACCTAGACAAGCTAGTGTATACTGCGCAAGCCCACCAGTCAGATTCGGCATAAGTGCATTCAATTCAGAGACCGATAATGCCGTCAACATATTCAACGCACACGCAATTGCCATAGAAATGATAAATGTAATACCTATTGACGAAGCACCAATGCCCAATGACAAGAGACAGCTGGTAGCCACAATCAAACCCACACCGGTAGCAATAACACTACCAAGACCTAATTTCTTTTCTCCCATACACCTCACTCCTTTCTGTTTTTCTTTACGTAAGGTAACATTAATATGCTTTTCCCTCCTTTAGCGCATCTTTTCCTTCTTCACCCGTTCGCACACGAACTACATTGCTGACAGGCGAGATAAATATTTTTCCATCACCAATATGACCGGTATACAATTCCTTCTCCACAAAGTCTAGGAATTTTTCTACCTCATTGGTCGGTAGCACTACCATAACTACTTGCTTATCTAACAGTTTTGGCTCAGAAGCCTTTTCCACTTCATATTCCTGTGTACCTAGCTGCACACCACAGCCTTTCGCTTCAAATACAGTCATACCGGAGATTCCAAATTTTCCTAATTCCTGTCTTAGCACTTCCACCTTTGCCATACTCGTAATGATTTCCACTCTTGATAATTCTGCTGTCTTTTCCATACGCATATCCTCCTATCTCAGCTATGTATACTCTATTTACAATGTACTTGTATAGCGTTCCCAGAACAACTAAATTTTTGCCTTGAATCTGTCGTAACGGAATTCTTTCATATCAACTGTAGTGGTGCCCTCTGTCATCATTTCTGCAATATTATAAGCAGCACCCGGAGCAATACCAAATCCATGACCAGTAAAGCCACAAGCCAGATATAAGCCCGGCACTTCCTCCACCGGACTGATTACCGGTATCTTATCTGCACACTCATCAATATACCCCGTCCATGCCCTGACAATCTTTGCATCGGATAATGCCGGGAAATATTTCATAATGCCACGGCAGGTACAGGAAGCACCCAAACTTGTGGATATCAATTTTCCATTATCCTTATTGTAAGCTTCCAAGCCAGTAGAACCACCAAATACAAAAGAACCATGCTTCGACTGGTGTCCGTAAAAGTCCGCTTCTGCCGTTCCCAACATCTGCTCAAACATATATGGCTGTGCTTCTGTAACAAGACATTCCATTTTCAACGGCTGCATTGGTATATCAATCCCAACGCTTTCTGTAATCATACGGCTTTCATAGCCTGCTGCTACTAATATTTTTTCGCCTTCATATACATTATTCTGGGTAACTACCTTTCTTGCTTTCCCCTTGTTCTTCAAAATCTTTTCTACCGGCTCTCCCGTTATAAAACGTGCTCCTAATTCTCTGGCTTTCTTGTAGTAACCAAGGGTTGCTGTCAATGGATTCGCATGTCCATCTGTAGGACACCAGCTTGCACCTATTACCTCCTCTGAAAGATAGGGATTGATTTGTCTTACTTCATTACCATCAATCATTCGCACATCCAATCCACAAGCCTTTGCCTTATCTGTCAATCCCTGTAAAATCTTTAAATGAGCATCTGTTTTTCCTAATCTCAGATTCCCCTTCTGTGTGTATTCCACATCTACGTCTAATTCCTCTGAAAGTGTCGGCCAGATATTCTGAATCCCCCACATAACCATAGGAAGCTCTCTCGGATCACGTCCTGACTGACGAACACCACCACCATTTCTACTAGAACCTCCATTTCCAATATAATCACTTCCCTCTAACACGATGACAGAACAGCCTTTTTTTGCTAAATAATACGCGGTAGCGCATCCTATAATTCCACCACCGATAATTACAACCTCTGCTGTATTTCCCATTACTGACACGCTCCTTCCTCATTTCCTAGCACATGCATTTCAATCGGACGCATTGGCACTCTTGCCACAGCCGGCTCAAGTGCGTCATACGAAACACCCAATTCCTTTGCCACAATCCCTTTTACCAGCTTCGAACATGTTTGTCCCTGACAAAGTCCCATTCCGCAACGCAGATATCTTCTGATCTCTGTAATGGTAAACATACCATCATGAACTGCTTTTCTGATTTCTCCCTTTGTTATCTCTTCACAGCGACATATCAATCGATTATCATCCGGTTCCGGAACAAATGCTCCGATGTCTCTGGATCTGTCATTTACCTTACCCATATGTACACCTGTCCTTTCCTTTCACCTATCTACAACACCAAAATCTTGCTTTCATTGCCATATCTGCCGGAACCTTCATCGTCAAAAGATTCGTATGGTCAAATGCCGGTGCGGTTCGTACCTCAATCACTTCTGCTTCGCATAACTCCTCTCCACTTCGACTTAACGCAACCCCATTGTCACCCACAACCGGAAGTGGCAAAAACTCATAAGGAATGGTAATGGATGCAAAACCATCTTCATATTCCTCATTGACTAAGAAAATGGCCTGTCCGGAACATGCTGCCACACACATTCCACAACCAATACATTCTGCTGTCTCATCTACTACTGGTAAGGATGTAATATCCTTGCCAATCTTAATACAATTCTTTGGACAGGCATCCTGACAAGGATTACATGGAATATTCTGTGAACACTCCATTACCGGATGAATGCCTTTTCTATGTGTAACACCCGGATACTGCTCAACTTCATCATCTGCTATGTAACCATTTCGCAACAGATTTGTCGATATTGGATATCCTTCCTCCGTTTTTACAATCTCTTTTCCTCTGTTTTTTGGTGCAAACATACCCTGTCGCAAGCTGTCCAAGTCCTGCTCAAGCTTATGTAATGTTTCGTGTAATTCTATCTCGTCACAATATCCTAAATAATGAGCTGCACAAACGCCTGCCATTCTGCCTTCAATCATAGCCGAGCTTGCTTCCTCGATACCAGATACGTCACCGGCTGCAAACACACCGGCAAGGGAAGTTTCACCATATTCGTTAACAACCGGAACCTGACCACCTTTTTTCGGATTATCCTCCATTTCACAGCCTGCCATTTTGAGAAGCTGAGACATCGGTGAAAGTCCCACAGCCAGACAAATAGTATCTACTTCAAACTGCTTCTCCGTCCCCTGAATCGGGTGAAAATTCTTATCTACCTCACTGATAACTACACCCGTTACGCGGTCTGTTCCTTCTGCTTTCGTTATTGTGTGAGACAGATAAAACGGAACACCGGTTCTTGCTACTTTTGCGGCATGCACACCATAACCACCAATCTTTGGTGCGGCATCCACAATCCCTACCACCTCACAGCCGGCCTGCAAAAGCTGAAAACTGACAACCAAGCCAACATTACCACTTCCTAACATCAATACTTTTTTGCCGGGCTGGATGCTATGAAGATTCATCATTGTCTGTGCTGCTCCGGCTCCGATTACGCCAGGAAGATCCCAGCCATCAAAGGTAACCATATTTTCTGCTGCACCTGTTGCAACAATAATACTGTCGCCCTTATAATGGCGAATACCATCTCCAATTCTTACTGTAATCTCTTTATCCTGATACATACCAATTACAGTCGCATTTAACACTACTTCTACACCAACAGCAGAGGCTTCCTTTAACAATTCTTCTCCGATTCTGTAGCCTCTCTCTTTAGCCTTATGCTCTTTAGAACCAAAAAATTTATGTATCTGCTTGAACAACTGTCCCCCCGGCTTTGCGTTCTCATCAAAAACGATAACGGACATTCCTTTCTTTGCCCCTTCAATGGCAGCGGACAATCCTGACGGACCTGCACCTACGATAATTAATTCATATCTTTTCATACCATCTCCTCCTTCTTATCCGACACACCATATTGTGTTTTCACCTCCATACCCTCTTCTAGTGGTGTAACACAGGTTCTTATGTTTGGCTTACCATCAACTACCATTACACAATCTGTACATCTTCCGATGGCACAAAAAATACCTCTCGGCTTATGTTCTTTCTTGGTATAGCGGTGAACCATCTCACCAGCTGCTTTTAACGCTACTGCTATCGGCTCTCCTTCATACCCTTGTAATTCCTTCCCATCAAAGGTAAATGTAACCTGTCTTCCTTTTTCTGTGGAACCTAATATTGGATGTTCTTCTATACGCTTCATATATTTCCTCATTTCTGTGCTGCCAATTTTTTCCCTGCGACACAGCACCATCGCAACCATATGGTTTATTCTGTAATAATTGCTGTCATTTCTATTTCACAAAGCTGTGTTGACCGGTTTAATTCAGAAGTTCCCACCGCTGTAAACAGCGGCTTAATATCATGGAAGATTTCCGAATATGCCCGACTGATTTCCGGGCAATCCTTCATTTGCGTCACATACGCCATAATCTTAACTACATCCTTCGCTGCTGCACCAGCCTCCCCTAACAGCTTCACTTGCTTTTCAAATATATATTTCGCCTGTGCATATGGATCACCTTCCCCATAGACTGTACCATCAGACTGCACAGAAGTCGTTCCACCAATCATTACCAGATTGCCTATTTTTATCATTCTGGAGTAACCTACCCTTTCTTCTAAGGGCGATCCTGATGAATATTTCTTCTTCTCCATATCACATTCCTCCTTTGACTACCTTACTACTTTAGAAAATACAGAAAAGGCGCCCATATCATCTATGGACGCCTTTGTCATATTCACGTTATAACACACTTTTTTTCGACTTAACAGCAGAAAATAAGTTGTCACCATCAACCATTTGGTTTATGATTATAAAAAAGTATTACATTTTGCAAAGGAGATTTCCCCATGAACCAACGACAATTATCTTATTTTCTGGAAGTATATAAACAACGAAGCATCAGCACAGCCGCCCAGTCACTCTTTATTTCTCCTCAAGGATTAAGCAAGACCATTCTTGCCTTAGAAAATGAACTTGGCGTTAAACTGTTTACCCGAAGTAAAAATCAAATGTTGCCTACCAAGGAAGCCATCAACCTTACTTCTCATGCAAAAGTTATTCTTTCTGAATATGAATTGATTTTAAATAAAGAATTTATCACACATACGCCAAAAAAAACACTGCATATTTTAGGTTCTTATGATGTGTTTCAGTATTTTCCTGCCAACTTTTTTTATGAATTTCAGAATCTATATCCTGATATTTCACTGAATCTCGTAGAACTTCCCGACCTCATACTACTGAAACAATTAGACGAAAATGAAGCGGATCTGGCATTGGCCCCCGGACCGTTAGACGCGAATACGTATCACTTAGATTATCTTTTTACCCATCGCTATGTCCTGGTCATGAATGAACAACATCCTCTGGCTTCAAAAGAAACGATCTCTCTTGAAGACTTACAAAACCAGCCGATAGTCATCAAAGGAAAAAACATTCCTATTAGCAATCTTCATACAAACTATTTTCTTTCAAATGGTGTGGAACCGGATGTGGTTCTTGAAGTCACGGATTACCATGTCATACACCAAATGGCAAAACAAAATCACGCACTTGGTATGACGTTGGATTATCTTGCGAAACAGGATAATACAAATGGTATTGTTGTACGACCTTTCTCAGAAAGTACCTTTGTAAAATCTATGTATCTGGTACAACGTAAAAATATCCACACCAACAATGAGACGGAACTTTTTAGAGAACATCTCCTAAATTGGTTAAAAATGCCTAAAATACATTGACATTTATTGCCAAAATAGTATATTATTACTGTAGATTGTACTATTTTTAATACATTGTACCATTTTTTACACAGGAGGGGATTATATGCGTAAAGACAACGGTATTAAAGACGGGTTATCCTTTTTATTTCGATTGCAGGCAATCGTTATTATTGTCGCACAATTGATAAGTATGTTAGGTATATTGGATGTTGGCAATAAAGTCATACATATCATTATACAATTACTATTTTTAGTATTTAACGTGTACTTTATTGTGCAGGCTTATAGGACAGTACTCAGCCGACTTATGGAGCCTATTACAAAAATTGAAACAGCTGTCAAGTCCATGGCAAACGGCGATTTGGATGTGGACATCTCAACTGACGGTAATAACGAATTAACTGTTCTGGCAAATGATTTTGGACAGACAGTCAGCAAACTCAGAATGATTATCACGGATTTAACACATATTATCAGCGAATTTGCCAAAGGCAATTTTGATGTTGAAGTGGAACACAAGGAAGCCTTTGTTGGAGAATATGAAGTAATTTATTCAGAATTACAGGATATGGTGCTTGTAATCAGTGACACGATGCACCATATCGATGACGTTGCCGGACAGGTATCCGATGGTTCTACTGAACTGGCAAAAAGTTCTCAGGATTTGGCGCAAAATGCCAACGAACAGGCTGCTTCTATTCAGAAGCTCCTTGAAACAGTAACTGAAGTAACAGAACAAGTAATCGAAAACACTCGCACAACTGATAAAGCTCACGATGACGCTAATCTAATCGGAGAACAGACCAAGATCAGCACCGCTATGATGCATGAACTTACAGAAGCAATGGAACTGATTAAAGAAACTTCTAACGAAATTGGTAAAATTATCGTAGACATTGAAGAAATTGCTTCCGAAACCAATTTATTATCTTTAAATGCTGCTATTGAAGCTGCACGTGCTGGTGAAGCCGGAAAAGGATTTGCTGTTGTAGCTGACCAGATTCGAACATTAGCCGAAAACAGTGCAGCATCAGCCGTTACTACAAAGGAATTAATTGACAAATCCATTCTTGAGATCCAGAAGGGTAATGAAATTACAGAACAAACAGCAGAAGCCATGAACCGGGTAATTCAGGAAATGGATAATATTGTTATGGCAGTTGCAAATATTCGTATTGCATCAGATAAACAATCCGTCTCTGTAAAATCAATTGAACAAGGATTTGAATCAATCAGCTCCGTTGTACAGAACAATTCTGTATCTGCAATGCAAACATCTACAACCTGCGAAGAATTATCTTCTCAGGCAGCAACATTAAAAGAATTAGTTTCACAATTCAAACTTCGCAGTAATGAAACATGATACATACGAACAAAGCGTGCAACCACGCTCTCGCAAATTCAGCTAGTTATTATACTTGCACGCTTTGCCGCACCGAATTTGGCATACAAAAAACAGCAGTCACTTTTATCTGACTGCTGTTTTTATGTCTATGGAACCTGCTACAACTCTAACCTAAGTGCAATTTATCATCTATTTATTTTAGCACAAGCAAAATTAATATAATAATTTGCAATGCCAAAGTAAAACATGTGAAAAACCACTGTACATATTTCTCATTTTTGCCAAACAGTTTCTTCTCCTTCTGAAAAGGCTGACCACAATGTGGGCAAAACACTGCCCCTTTGCTTATCTTTTCCTGACACACAGGACAATCCATATAGATATCCTTCAAGGATGGAATTGGTGACGAAACAGGTTCCGGTTTATTCCGCTTAAATTTATCGCAGTAACGATAGCATAATCTCTTCTTTACATCTATTAAATCCATTCCACACGATGGACATTCTTTACTCTCCGGCTGCAATTCTACATTACATTTTGGACATGCAATAAAATCAACATCTCCCGATGCATTCATTAATGTCTTATTACACAAAACGCAGAATTTTTTCGTATACGTTGCCAGTTCAATTTCGCAAGATGGACATATCTTTTCTCCATTCAACTCAACTCCGCATTTTGGACAATGTGTAAGTGCCATAAACTCTCCTCCTTATCATATGCATTCTGGATAACAAGTTAGAAAGTATCCTTTCTTAGATATGCATATATATTCACACTTTCTAAACAGTTACGAAAATAGCAGTTTCAGTATCTCTACCAAAACTGCTATTAACATGTATGCTTATTGTGGAACGTCCTTAATACTAAAGCTAAAGCGTCCCATCTTGTCTTTGCCCATGCAAATTACAGTAACTTCATCTCCCAAAGTAAGCACATCTTCTACGCGGTTAATACGTTCCTTAGAAATCTTAGATATGTGAACCATACCTTCCTTGCTAGGAGCAAATTCTACAAACGCACCAAACTCTTTAATGCTTGTTACTTTACCTTTGAAAATCTGTCCTTCTTCATACTCGGTTGTGATAATCTTAATCATATCTACCGCTTTATCCATCATTTCCTGTTCAACACCGCATACAGATACTGCACCTTCATCTGTAATATCAATCTTCACACCAGTCTGCTCAATAATAGCGTTGATTGTCTTACCTCTCTGACCTACTACATCACCAATCTTAGCAGGATCAATTTGAATCTGTACAATCTTAGGTGCATATGGGCCAACTTCTTTTCTTGGCTCCACAATTGCAGGAATCATAACTTCGTTCAGAATATACATTCTCGCTTCTCTTGTTCTGCGGATTGCTTCCTCTACAATTGGTCTTGTAAGACCATGAATCTTGATATCCATCTGAATTGCAGTGATACCATCGCGTGTACCGGCAACCTTAAAGTCCATATCACCAAAGAAATCTTCTAATCCCTGAATATCTGTTAATACAATGTAATCATCATCACTGTCGCCAGTTACCAGACCACAGGAAATACCTGCTACCGGTTTGCTGATTGGAACACCTGCTGCCATTAATGACATAGTAGATGCACAAACAGATGCCTGTGAAGTAGAACCATTAGATTCGAAGGTTTCTGATACGGTACGGATTGCATATGGGAACTGTTCTTCACTTGGAAGTACTGGCACCAATGCTTTCTCTGCCAGCGCACCATGTCCGATTTCACGACGTCCCGGTCCTCTGGAAGGTTTTGTTTCACCTACTGAGTAAGATGGGAAATTATAGTGGTGCATATATCTCTTAGACACTTCATTTTCATCCAGACCATCCACCTTCTGCATTTCAGATAATGGTGCTAACGTGGTAACCGTACAAATCTGTGTCTGTCCACGTGTAAACATGGCAGAACCATGTACTCTAGGAATAATGTCTACCTCAGCTGCCAATGGACGAATCTGTGTAATCTCACGACCGTCCGGACGCTTCTGGTCTTTTAAGATCATCTTACGAACGGTCTTTTTCTGATACTGATATACCGCTTCGCCTAAGATTGCTAACCATTCTTCATTTTCTGCAAATGCTTCTTCAAATTTCTCCGTTACCTTACGGATATTCTCTTCTCTTACCTGTTTTTCATCGGTAAATACCGCTTCTTCCATCTCCGCTGGTGTAACGATTGTTTTCATTGCTTCAAACATTTCTTCCGGTACTGCACAGCTTGTATATTCATGCTTTGCTTTTCCTACTTCTGCTACGATCTTGTTGATGAATGCAATGATTTCCTGATTGATTTCATGAGCCATGTAAATCGCTTCCACCATTTTATCTTCTGGAATCTCATTTGCTCCCGCTTCAATCATGATTACTTTTTCGCTGGTAGAAGCAACTGTCAGATTTAAATCACCATTTTTCCACTGTGCCTGGGATGGGTTTACAATAAATTCGCCATCTACCATACCAATCTGTGTAGTTGCACACGGACCGTCAAATGGAATATCAGAAATAGAAGTCGCAATAGCAGAACCTAACATTGCTACTAATTCTGGTCTACATTCTGTATCTACACTCATTACCATATTATTCAAGGTAACATCATTTCTATAATCCTTTGGGAACAGTGGACGCATTGGTCTGTCAATCACACGACTGGTAAGCACTGCATTTTCGCTTGCCTTACCCTCTCTCTTGTTAAATCCCCCCGGAATCTTACCTACTGCGTATAATTTTTCTTCGTACTCTACGCTTAACGGGAAGAAATCAATCCCTTCTCTTGGCTTGTCAGATGCGGTAGCTGTTGATAATACTACCGTATCGCCATAATGCATGAATGCTGCACCGTTTGCCTGCTTTGCCACTCTATTGATATCTACAGTAAGTGTTCTGCCGGCTAATTCCATTGAATAACTCTTATACATATTTCAATCTCCTTTAAAATTATATTGTTACCGACAGAAGCTACCGAAACTACTGAAAAACACATTTACCCTGGAAATATACTTTTCAGTGGTCTCGGGGATAGTTCTGACGGATTTTGCCTTGCGCAATACTAAAAGTATAACACAAATATAGGACGGATAACAAGTATCCGTCCCACTTTTTTTGAAAGATTACTTTCTGATTCCTAATTTTTCAATTAACGCACGGTATCTTTCGATATCTGTTTTCTTAAGGTAGTCAAGTAAACCACGTCTCTGACCAACCATCTTAAGAAGACCACGTCTTGAATGATGATCTTTCTGATGCACTTTTAAATGCTCAGTTAACTCCTGAATTCTTGCTGTCAATACAGCTACCTGTACTTCTGGTGAACCTGTATCGCCTTCTGTTCTTGCATATTCAGCAATGATTGCCTGTTTCTTTTCCTTTGAAATCATGTTTCAATTCCTCCTTAAAAATGTTTACCGCCGTATATTAAGATGTAGGTCGGAGACTCCAGACTCTGAATATCGGCTAATGTTCATACTTGTTTAAGATATCATAGATTGGTTGACATGTCAATGTGAAATTTGGATTTGCGCCTTCTAAAAAGGTTCATATCCCACCTGCACCAACGTCAACCCATTTCCTGGCAAGAGGATTCCTGCCTGCGTTCTATCCTTTGCGGCTAACACAGAGGGGATATCGTTGTAATCCTGCTCTCCTAATCCAATCTCCAACAACGTTCCGCTTAAAATACGCACCATATGATACAAAAATCCATCCCCATAAAAATGAAACTGTACCTCATCCTGCACACGAAGTATCTCTATCTTATAAATGGTTCGTCTCATATCCTTGTCAGGATTTCTGTCGGAGGTAAAGCTGCGAAAATCATGGGTTCCAATAAGCAAGGACGCCCCTCGCTCCATTGCACCAATGTCTAACTGCTGCCCTACATGATATGCATACCGTCTGGTAAAAACGCACGGCTTGTCCCGACAGTCAATGCGATAACAATACTGCTTCCATCTCGCACTCTTTCGGCAATGAAACGAGGCTTTCGCAGGCTCCATGTCATAGATACGGATATCAGCCGGTAATTGTGCATTCAATTCATGCATAAGCCATGCACAATCCGGCTTTGCATAGGAGCGGAAGCCTGCTGACTGCCCTTTGGCATGCACACCGGCATCGGTTCTGCCTGCACCAGCTATTTTTATGGGTTCCTGCAATAATATGCTAAGTTTTTCTTCTATAATGCCTTGAATGGTATTGGGATTTGTTACCTGCCTCTGCCAGCCATTGTAACTCGTACCGTCATAGGCAACTTTCATTCTATAATAATACATACTACTTATCCAACAAATTCTTTAATTCATTTACAAACGTATTGACATCTTTAAATTCCCGATATACCGATGCAAATCTCACATAGGCAACCGCTTCTAAATCTTTTAACTTATCCATCACCAGCTCCCCTATCACTTTGCTGGAAATCTCTTTTTCTTCCATGTTATATACAATATTCTCTACTTCATCCACCAGATTCTGTATCTGGGTTACAGATACGGGACGCTTATGACAGGCACGCAATACACCTGCTTCGATTTTGCTTCTGTCAAAAGTTTCTCTTGTGTTATCTTTTTTCACTACTACAAGCGGTATCGTCTCCACTTTTTCATAAGTAGTAAAACGTTTTCCACATTCTTCACATTCTCTTCGTCTTCTAATTGAACTATTATCATCAGCTGGTCTTGAATCAATTACTTTTGTATTCTCATAATTACAAAATGGACACTTCATATTCTTTTTTATGCGTTTGTGAAACGACATCTTTCCTTTCCCTGGTATAGCATTTCGTAAATAACCATACCCTATTTCTGAACAATTTCATTCCCAAATATTATACGTGAATTTTTCACCGGCTGTCAATAAGTACAATCCCTTCAGATAATTAAATTGAATTACTTTTTCTATTTCCTCCAGTGTACATGTACAAAAGCCTAAACACAGACCGGCATTTACGCTTTTTACATGCACGCTGAAAGAAATATTCACAGTAATTTACTACCTCATTTTTGCGTAGTTGCACTATCGCCAAAAATGAGAACCACGTTTATTGCTGTTTCTCAGCCTGAATACAGCGTCCTGCAAAATGCGGACTACATAATCCATATCTTCCTTTGTATTCTCCTCTCCCAAGGTAAAACGAACACTTGCTAGTGCTTCTTCCTTGGTCAAACCCACAGCAAGCAGAACCTTAGAAGGTTCTGTCAAACGTGCACTACAGGCAGAACCGCCAGAAGCACAGATACCATATTGATCCAATATGCCTAACAAGGTATGAGCGGATATACCTTTAAAACAAATATTGGCATTGTTAGGCAATCTTGCCTCCATGGTACCGTTAAGTTTCGTATAAGGAATCCTTTGTAAAATTTGCTCCACAAAATAGTCTCTTACTTCACTTATCTGGCCCTGACGCTTTTCTAAACTGTCCATTGCCAGTCTGGCTGCTTGTGTCATTCCTACAATTCCTGCCACATTTTCTGTTCCTGCACGTCTTCCACTTTCCTGACTGCCTCCATGCATAAAGGATTCTAAACGCGTGCCCTCTCTGACATACAAAAAGCCAATACCCTTAGGTGAACCAAATTTATGGCCACTTACACTCATTAAATGTATTCTTGCACGCCCTACATGAATTGGCACCTGTCCATATGCCTGTACAGCATCCACATGAAATATAATTCCATGTCTTTCTGCAATTTTGCCAATCTGTTCAATTGGCTGAATCACTCCAATTTCATTATTTGCAAACATAATAGAAATCAGAATTGTATCCTTTCGAATTGCTTTTTCCACTGATTCAGGTGTTACAAAACCATCTTCATTCACTGGAAGATAAGTTATTTCACAGCCATGTCTTTTCAAATATTCACAAGTATTCCGAACGGCAGGATGCTCAATATTGCTGGTAATAATGTGGCGGCCTTTTCTACCATATTCCTCTGCGATTCCTTTTACTGCCCAATTATCTGCTTCACTTCCACCTGATGTAAAATATATTTCATCTGCCTTAGCACCAATGGTTTCTGCCAAATATCCACGACATGTTTCAATTTTCTGCCTGCAATGTCTTGCCACACTATAATTGCCAGAAGCGTTTCCATAATACTCCCGATAAAAAGGTAGCATCGCATCCACAACAGCAGCAGGAACATTTGAAGTTGCCGCATGGTCAAGATATACTGTTTTCATTTTCCATTTTCTCCATACTGTTTCTTAATACAGTTTATTCATGTCATGAACAAAGCGTGCGAGCACGCTCTCGCTAATTTGACTTACCAATGTGGCTGCATGCTTTGCTACGCCGGATTTCGCTTATAATGCATCTTTTTCTAATTTACCGTTATAACCAAATAGATTTTCACATATATTTAGGAAAAGACTTTTTGAGGTGTCCTATGCGTTCCTGCTCTACTCTTGTAAAAGGCACTCTTATATTAACTGCTACCGGCATTGTAAGCCGGCTTATCGGATTTTTCTACCGCATCTTTCTTGCCGGTCAATTGGGCGGTGAAGGGATGGGTATTTACCAGTTAATCTTTCCGATTTATGCCATTTGCCATTCCATCGGAATATCCGGCATTCAGACAGCACTCTCTAAATTGTGTGCGGAACACACTGCAAAAAATGATTACCGTGGTGCAAGACAACTGCTTTTTATTGGTTTAGCACTTGCTGTTGGCATATCCATTCTAATCGGTCTTTGCGTCATTAACTTATCCGACTTTTATTCCATACATGTACTGCAAGAACCACGGTGCAGTAAGCTTTTGCGTATATTGGCACTTGCGCTTCCCTTTTCAGCCATACATAGCTGTATCAATGGTTATTACTATGCCCTGAAAAAAACTGCCATACCATCTATATCCCAACTGTTAGAACAGTGTACTCGTGTTGCTTCTGTTATGATCTTATTTTCCATTTCAGAAACAGTATCTGTAGAATCCATGACTGCTGTTGCCGCCATCGGTCTTGTTATCGGAGAATGTGCAGCTACCTTACTGTCCGTCACTGCCTATCTGTGGTGTCACGAAGAAAACAGAACAGACGGCAGCCTGCACCATGGAGTTAGACAAATTTTGCTTCTGTCGATTCCCCTTGCTGCCAACCGCGGTGTTCTAAACATCATTCAAAATGTGGAAACTATACTGATTCCTTCCAGATTGAAGGACTTCGGTCTTAGCAACTCTGAATCATTAAGTGTATATGGTACGCTGACCGGTATGGCAATGCCTTTTATTTTATTCCCCAATACACTGTTCAACTCTATTGCTGTGCTCCTGCTTCCTTCCATTGCCGAAGCGCAGGCACAGGCAGACTATGCGCTTATTTACAGATATACAAAAAAGAACACCCTTGCCTGTATTGGATTAGGTGTTCTCTCAACGTTATGTTTTCTATTATTTGGACCATTTATCGGAAATCTGGTATTTCATAGCGAATTGGCCGGTTCCTTTCTGATTACCCTTGCATGGATTTGTCCGTTTTTGTATCTCACCACTACACTGGGTAGTATTTTAAATGGACTGGGCAAAACCCATGTTACATTCTGCCATAATGTCGCTGGCCTTGCCATTCGCATTATATTTGTACTTATGGCAATTCCTACCTATGGTATCAAAGGCTATCTGTGGGGTCTGCTTGTCAGCGAACTGACAATTAGCGTACTGCATATGGATTCCATCCAACGCTTCCTTAAATCTCCTTCGCAAGCTTAAGAAGCAATTCTTTTAATGCATAAGAATCACCATCCGGTATGCTGTAATCTGCATGCAACCTGTGTCCTTTTCCAATGTTTGGATCCGTGCAGATATATACGGAACGCATACCGGTCTGATATGCCCCTTCTATATCTGAAGTTGGGTCATTCCCAATCATAATACTGGTTTCTTTCTCAATACCATATCGCTCCAACAGCAGATTAAAAAACTGCACATCCGGTTTTCTGCATCCCTCTACTGAAGACAACAGAATGCCCTCAAATTTATCATACAATCCTAAATATTTTAATTCATAAGCTGTAAACATTTCCTGTGCATTAGACAGCAAATAAACATTTTTTCCTAATGCTTTTAATTCTTCTAATATCTCTAAAGATGCATCATATAATTTTAAACATTGTGTAGAAAGAATTCGAAAAAATTGTCCGGTATGTACTACATGCTCTTTTGTTACTTCTACGCCTTTTCTTGTATATAACCTTTGGAATACGCCTTCTAAATCCAGCTCTGGATATGCGAAATTGCTTTCTTTTGCAAGTTCTATTTCCACTTCCTCTTTATATGCTTTTTTCAACTGTAACGGTGTATATGCCGCCCCGTAAAAACCGTAGAACGCACTTAATTTCTCCCATAGGTAATTCTTTTCTTCGTTTGTTCTTACATCTACTAACGTTCCATACAAATCAAATATAAAATTGTTTATCATTTTGTCACCACCATTTGTTTATTCCCTTCTTATCTGCTCCTCATAGCAAACTATATGTTGCTATTATAACAAACTATATGGAAAATTGCACTATATTTTTCTTTACTCGCTTGGATAATCCACTGATACCAGATATCCGTTTTCATCAATTTGAACATTATAGGAAATGGATGCCAGATACTCATATACTTTTTCACTGGCTTCCTCGCTCTTTGCAGTCATTTTTACCCCTGACATGCCACAGGGAATCACACGCAATGAACAGGTAAGGTTTTCATTCAACGTTGCTTCTATCATCATACTGTCTTTTGTTGAGTTGTTAAATATAAAATTTCCCATGCTATACACGATCGGTACACCGTTATAATATTCAAAACCTTGTAATACATGAGGATGACTACCTAAAACCAAATCAGCACCTGCGTCAATATACTGCTTCGCCAATGTTCTCTGATACGCCTCCGGGTGCGTGCTTTTTTCCACTCCCCAATGCACGTACACTACTGTAAAATCTGAACGTTTCTCTGCCTGTTCAATCTCTTCAATCAACGCTTCCGGGTCATAGGTGGTAAATAAGCCTGACTCTGTTGCACTTGCATTCCAGCTTACATAAGGAATCACTCTGCTTGCTCCTAAAATCGAGATTTTTTTCCCTTTTATCTCCACATCATAAGAAGCTTTTGCTTCCTCAATATTTCTTCCGGCTCCTACATAGCCAATTCCTGCCTGTTGTAATGATTGAAAGGTTTCCTCTAATGCACTTCTTCCATAATCCAGTGAATGATTATTCCCCAGTGTAACAACATCTATCCCCATATCTACCATATATGGTGTTGCATCTGGCGCTACCCGAAAGGTATATGTCTTGTCTGCCGGCTCACCTGTTACACCAATCGGAAATTCCTGATTCAAACAGGTAAGATCTGCTTCTTTCAGATGGTGAAGCACTGCTTCGTCCATAATTCCGGTTACTCCATACTGCTTGAGTGTTTCATAAAAATAATCGCGTAACAGGAGATCTCCTGCAAATGTCATGGTAAGCGGGCTGTCATCTTCCCGTTCCTCCAATACGATGCTTGCACCTGGTGCTAATGCATTCGTTTCCTTCTGTTCAGATTCTTCTGACTGCGTCTCCTGTATATCCCCATCCGTTGTGGTTATCTCCTCTACTGAGGTGTCCATATTACTTACCGGATAATCCGGTTCTGTATGTAACATATACAAAATACTGATTACAAGTATGCCTGCTGCAAACACTGTGACACCTGTTGTAATCCATATTTTCATCCATTTTTTCATTGGTTTATTCCTTTCTGCGTTCTGTTTTCATATGGAAAAGTATAGCATAAATACGGTGGGAAGCATACTGTTTTTATAATTTTTCCGATAGCACAGGAGAAAAAATATTCTGCGTGAATGGTATAGTTATTTGCAAAACGATATACTAGTATTTATAAATTGAGTAGATGCTTTTTTTCACTATATACGTAATTGACAGAAACTAGTATCTATGTTACATTTGTCCATAATTACACATATCTTGTAACCAGAGCCCTTGCAGGCACAGTTACAGCAGATTTTAGGCGGAAATAGATTCTTCGTCAACGCCTCAAAATCTGCTATAAAGAAATTGACTATATTATAAAGAACAAAGGAGTATAAATATGGAACCATTATTCGTAAGCAGAGAAGATTTTCCAATGAGTACAGTGACTGTCGAAGGCATGCTACCAATGCAACCTAAGATTGACAATTATGAAATCTATTATCATGAAGATGTACCCTACATAGAAAGGGATGGTAGAACCTTACGTCTACAGATTATCGGACCTATCGGTGCAGAACCGAATCTTCCTTGTATTGTATATATTCCCGGTTCTGCATTTCATGAGCAGAATGTAAAGGAACGCATGCCACAGCTTAGTTATTTTGCACAACGAGGATTTGTTGTTGCTGCATTAGAATACCGAGGTTCGGAATGTGCCATTTTTCCTGCACAGACACTGGATGCAAAGGCGGGAGTGCATTTTTTGAAGGAACATGCAAAGGAATATGGTATCCATCCCGATAACATATTTTTAATGGGCGATTCTTCCGGTGGACACACCGCGATGATGGCAGCATTTTCTTATGGAGTTGACGAATTAGAGGAAGATGGCAGAAAAAGTTCTAAACCGATTGTAAAAGGTGTGATTGACTTATATGGTCCTACTAATTTTGCAACAATGAATGACGAACCATCTTCACAGGATCACCGTACCCCGGACAGTCCGGAAGGCTGTGTGATTGGAAACAAAGCCGTACTTGAACACCCTGAACTGGTACGCCCTACTATCATTGCCAACTATGTACAGGAGGACCGTGAGTTACCACCGATTTTAATGTTCCACGGAACCAACGATGAACTTGTTCCCTTTGGACAGGGATGTCAGTTGTATGAAGCATTAAGAAACGCCGGCAAAGATGCTACATTTTATCAGGTTCTTGGCGCACATCATGGTGGTAGAGAATTCTGGACAAAAGAAGTTCTTGATCTGGAAGAACATTTTATTCGAAGATTATGTAAACTATCATAACTGTTTCGGAATCTGATACATTGACGCCGATTACATATTTTATATGCAAGGCAAATGAACAGATATTCCGGGTGATTTTACTAAATATCAACAATTCAAAACACGGGCATGCCAGATTGCTCTCCAATTAAGTAGTGGTAGCGCATTCTGACACACCCGTGTTTCGATTCCTTATCCAATCAAGAATGACCATTATTTCGTCTCTGCTTGATACTCACATATGACGATAAGTCTTTACACAAATTACAGATTTCTAATCCATAAATAATCATATCTTCTCGTTCTTCAATTCTTACTACTCGCCCCGCAAGATCCAGATAATGACCAATGTCCTCAAATTTAACAAATACTTCATCACCCTTGCTAAGCCCTAATTCATTTTTTCTATCTGAGATAGCAAAGCCAGACACACTAATGTCCCTTATGAGAACTTGTTGCGTCCTTCCTCCCTTGCGGAATTCTGCAAGAACCGATACCCCAACACGAAAACTGTCTCTTCTGTTATATTTCATACCATCCGAAAAAACCTGCAAAATATAATCATGTTTGTAATTCACTATCTTTACATTTCGCCAAATATAAGGTACCTCATTCTCATGACAGTACTCCATATCAATCTTAACACCTTCAAAGATTAACCTCTGTGTGGTATCATAATCCAAGGAAATCAATGCAATATTTTCCCTCACATGACGAATAACAGAGCCATTTATCTCCATACTGTTATCCTTGTTCTTAACTAGCAATGTAATCTGGCTGTTTTCTTCGATTTCAGATAACTTAACGCCTCCCACATCTACACCTCCCCAAAAATATATACCCATTTTACCATATATTGTGAATATTTAATATAAAAATTTAAAAAAGTTTCTATATTATGTCGAAATGTTATATACTTCATAATCGTTTATACATTTCTCCACTTCACTACTTGACAATGCATAGTAGCTATGCTATTTTTATATTACACTACTTGGCAACGCAAAGTAGCACATAGGAAATGAGGTTTATATGAATGATGCACAATTAATGAAGGGAATTCTGGAAGGCTGTGTTCTTGCTGTTATAGAAAAAGGGGAAACCTATGGGTATGAAATTTTATCGGAATTAGAAAAAAATGGTTTTGAGGATTTAGGAGAAGGCACCTTGTATCCGATTATTACACGTTTGGACAAGAACGGATATATTTCCTGCCGAAAAGCAAAATCCCCCCTTGGCCCTATTCGAAAATATTATACAATAACAGAATCCGGAACCCAAAGACTGACACAATTTAAAGAAAGCTACCAAAAGATTATGAAAAGTGTTGATAAAATATTATTTCATGAAAGAGAAGGAGGAACTCCATGTTAGATACTATAGCAATGGCAAAAAAACTGAACGGGAATTACCGCAAAGTATTTGAAAAAGCAGATATGTACAGCTCTATCTCATCTAAAGATACAGATGTTGCTGACGATAAGATGATGAACCTTTATGATTTATTAATGGAAGCGCAAAACAACGACAAACCTGTGGAGAAAATCGTTGGAAATGATATAGAAGCCTTTTGCAAGGAGTATTTCCTAGCTGAGGAAGAAGAAAAGGAAATGTGGTACATTAAGATTCCCAAGGTGCTATATACAACTTCGTTATGGATTACCATAATACCACTTATGTGGATTATTTTCCCGGAAGAAGACCAAACGTTTCAAGCATTATCCATAAATATTTTCCCATATTTCATAGGTTTATTTGTTGGAATAGTAACATCAGTCATTTTAAAATATGTATTAGAGCCTATTATCTTTAAAAGTAAAAAAATGAAACCCATTACTTTTTATTTTATTATCTTAATCGAGTTTTTGGGTAGTTTTTTTCTGTCAATCACTTATATGAGCGATGTTTTTGTTATGAATATTCCTGCCATCTGGATATTAGCTATATTTGGGGGATATGATCTTGTCTACTTGCTTGTACGCTCTATTTGGAGGTATCGCACCTATGGAACCATCCGAAAAGACACAAAGGAAAACAGAATGAGAAAAAAGGAAGAAAAGACCGTAAAGAAACTTTTCAATGATGAAGTTTCCAATGAATCTTCCAATAATTTAACTGCAAAATTCATGGCAAAAAGATATTTCAGGCTAAATAAACGAAACATGAGACGGAAACAACAGGAATTATCTTTTGGGGAATTTGCTGAAATCATTCGCAAGGAAGAACGAATGTCCGGGAAGATAAATCGTATAATGGCATTACTATTTGCGGCTTTTGTTATTGGTTCAACAGTTGCACAAATGATATCTACCGGCTTCGTTGTCGGATTACTTTACGGGGTCATAGTCGCGGTCGTAGAAGCATGCATATACCGTTTCACAAAGTCATGCGTTGATTCCGGAAGCAAACAGCGTTTGCAGATTATCGATGAATGTGAACGACTTGGTGTCAGCATTGCCGAGTATACAAACAATAACTCGATTGTGTAAGCACTCAACCTATTATACCGAAATAATAACTGCAACAGAACAAAGGTGCCATTATTCCTGTGTGTATATTGGCACCTTTGTTTCTGATGTATATTTTTTTTACTGTATGGTAAGTCTGAACGCAGCTAATTGGTTGAGAATGCTTGCGTACTTTCATAAAACGCCACGACATCCTGCATAAATGCATCATCTAACTCATTCATTTTTGCCTTATCAACATTCGAATAAAACTGAGCTTCAATCTCCTTTGGAATATCCCCATTATGCTGTTCATATAGCTTCTCATATTCAGCGTCTATTTCTTCTGAATATGCAATCGCATCCAATGACATAAACAGGTTATTATGCCCATTTTGGTTTTTTCTATCACAAATTTTATACTGCACATTTTCATTTGTGATATCATCCCGATATGCTATTGTACCCGCTCCATGATATCCCACTGTAGTATCTTCATTTCCATGAACAATCAACACCTTAGCATCTGTACGATTAATGCCATCAACTGCAGACATATTTGCATTTTTTCCAAACAACATTAACTGATACAGATAAATATATGGATACTCTACATAAGCAAAACCACCCATCATATCTATCGTCCATTCCAGGATCATATCCATCGGTTCATTAAACCCTGCCACACTGACAGACGCAGCAATGTCATGATCATAATTGAAAATAGCTGTCACAGCATAGCCACCCCAACTATGTCCATACAAAAACACCGGCATTTCCTTAAAACGTTCTTCATGTTCTATATATGTCAATGCCGCATCCAAATCTAACACTGACTGGGATAAACCAACACAATTGCTGCCCTCGCTCCTGTAACAGCCAGTATTGTCATAGCCAAAGACCTGATATCCATGGTCCACAAAATAACAGGTTTCCGCCATATAACTTTCTGCGCCACCCCCTAGTCCGTGTGAAATCACAACCAGACCTTTGGTATTTTCCACTCCATAAAGATACCCTTGTAATTGATTTTCACCAGATACAAAAGAAAGCAATTCCCTATCGTACTGTTCTTCTACATCTTCATAGCGCAAATACGCCGTATATTCTCCCAGTTCCGTCCTGCCAAACACATCATCAAAATTCATTTTGATGAACACAAACGAAATAACGGAAAATACTACAACAAATGTAACCAGCACCACTGCTATGGTTTTTAACACTTTTCTCTTATGATGCATTTTTATTTCCTCCCTACTGCTTTGCACAACGTAGGCGTTTCGCAATTACCTATTGCTGTAATTATACTGGAAAGCACAGGAAAAATCAACAAGTCCATATACACGTTATTTCATGGACGATGTACTAGTCTTGCTATTCCAATAATAAGAAAACCCATGAGTTGGCACTCATGGGTTTTCTTATTGTGTATTGCATTCAACCTTTTTACATATTAACCAAAGTATCTCTTTAATAAACCTTCGAAAGCTTTTCCATGTCTAGCTTCATCTCTAGCCATTTCATGCACCGTATCATGGATTGCATCTAAGTTTGCTGCCTTTGCACGCTTTGCTAAGTCTGCCTTACCTGCTGTTGCGCCATTTTCAGCGTCAACACGCATCTCTAAGTTTTTCTTTGTAGAGGAAGTTAATACTTCACCTAACAACTCAGCGAATTTTGCTGCATGCTCTGCTTCTTCATAAGCAGCTTTCTCATAGTACATACCGATTTCCGGGTAACCTTCGCGATGGGCAACACGCGCCATTGCAAGGTACATACCAACTTCTGAACATTCACCGTTGAAATTCGCTCTTAAATCTTCTAAGATATCTTCGCTTACGCCCTGAGCTACACCTACTACATGCTCAGCAGCCCATGTCTTTTCGCCTTCCTGCTTAGTGAATTTATCAGCAGGTGCCTTACATACCGGACAGACCTCCGGTGCGGACTCTCCCTCATGAACATAACCACAAACACTACATACATACTTTGCCATTTTATTATCCTCCTTAAATTAAAATAAATGTGTTCTGCCTTTAGCAGTTATTCGCTTCGTTTTCTTTACATCTTGGACATATATGATGTAAATTCACTTCACAGTAAGTAAGCTCTAATCTGTGCTTCTTCTGAATCTGCTCCATGATATTATCCAATTCAATGTCCTCTACAACCTTACAGACATCACAAATGATGTGATAATGAGGTTCTACTGTCTTATCAAAATGATCCGGTTCCCCAGCAATCTTAATTCTCCTTATATATCCGTTATCCGATAAATAATTCAAATTATTATAGACAGTTGCTACTGCCATTCTTGGAATTTTCTCAATAGCTTTCGCATATATCTGCTCTGCTGTTGTGTGAGGATACTCACGAACAACATCTAATATGATTTGCCTCTGAACGGTCATTGCATCACCTCTCTTTGAATTGTTCTAGTCTTAGATTTATTCTAATATATTTTTCTTTATTTGTCAACTGCAATTTTTCTCCATTTGAAAAGCAATGGAATCACCATCAGAACCCAGCTAATCGGCTCTGCCAGAACAATTGCAAAATAATCCAGCTTCGGAGCTAACAAAATAGCAACCAGCACTTTGGATGCCAGTTCAATAAAGCTTGAAATAATTGGCGTCTTACTATCCCCAATTCCCTGCATGGTGTTTCGGATAATAATAATCATTGCCGTTACCCAGTATAGAGACGTATCTACTCTCAGGTAAAAGGCTGCTGTATCAATAATTTCCGGTACATCCGTTGCTGTAACTGCCTGTATCAGAAGTGGCACAATGGTAAGTGACATCACAAATACGAAAGCACTCCAGACAAAATTTAAAACCAATACCTGCTTCAAACCTGTTTTTACCCGATCAATTCTGCCGGCTCCCATGTTCTGACCGGCAAAGGTTGCCATTGCTGCACCAAACACAGAAAATGGCAGCATAAATATTTCTGTTATTTTTCTAGCTGCTGTGTGGGCAACGATGGTATTTTCGCCAAAGGTGTTGATTACAGTCTGCAAAGCAACAGAGCCGATATTGATAAACGATATCATAAATCCCATAGATACACCGGTAGACAACATTTCCCCCACCAGTGTCTTTTTCAGTCGCAAATCCTCCCTGCCAAAACGCAAAATCGGATATTTTACCCACATATAAATGAGACAAAGAAAAAAGCTTAAGCCTTGAGAAATAATCGTTGCCAACGCCGCACCGGCAACACCAATATGAAATACCCGAACAAACAGCAAATCCAATCCCACATTGCACAATGCTGAAAATATCAAAAAACAGAGTGGCGTTACCGCATCCCCAATGGCACGCAAAATTCCTGACACTACGTTATACAGCATAGAAAATGTCATTCCCACCAAAATAATACGGAAATAACTCATTGCTTCTGCAAGAATCGTTTCCGGTGTGTTCAAAAAATCCATAATAGGCTTCAGAAAAACTACGCTGACAATCGTCAGCACCAGCGAAACTGCAATTCCAATTTCAAAGGTTGCCGCCACTGCCCGTTTTAAATCTTTTTCATTTTTAGCACCAAATTTTCTTGCCGTAATAATGGCAAATCCATTGGTCATTCCCAACAAAAATCCAATAATCATGGAATTCAGCGAATTCGTAGAACCGACTGCTGCAAGAGAATTTTCGCCCAGATAGCTTCCTACAATACGTGTGTCTGCCATATTATAAAATTGCTGAAACAAATTCCCCAATGCAATAGGCAGGGCAAACCAAATAATCAGCTTCAACGGGTTCCCTTTTGTTAAATCTTTCATTTCTTTTGTAATCCCTTCCTCTCTATGTATACATGAATTGTCATCACTTTCCATCTCTACAAATCAAACAAACTTATCTGCTCACATGCCATCTTATCTTCATAAGTCTGCATATATTCAAATATTTTATTCTGATTCGTAACAATGCCATGTTTCTTGCATATGGACGTACACAAGCCATACAATTCCTTACTATTCGGGCTTGGTAACTCATAATCCTGCCCATAGCGTTTCCTGTATTTTTCCTTCAATCCGGGAAAATGACTATCTAACTTCTTATAATAATATTGCCTGTCACCATCCCGAAGCGTTACACCCATACCAAATGTAAGCACGCCGTAGACTTTTGCTTCCACGCAATAATTTAAAATACCACGGACATTTTCTTCCGTATCATTAATAAATGGAAGTAATGGCGTCATCCACACAATAGTAGGAATTCCTTCATCTCGTAGGATATTTAGGACTTCTGCCCTTCGTTTTGTGGTACAGACATTAGGTTCTATCATCTTGCACAATTCTTCATCATAGGTTGTCAATGTCATCTGCACGACACATTTTGATTTTTGATGAATGCTTTTCAACAAATCCAAATCCCGCAGTATTCGATCCGATTTTGTTTGAATGGCAAGACCAAAACCATACTGGTCAATGAGCTCCAAACACTTCCTAGTCTGGCATAACTGCTCCTCAATATGAAGATACGGGTCGCTCATAGCGCCCGTTCCTATCATACACTTCTTTCTTTTTTTTCTTAATGCCTGCTCTAACAGCTCCACTGCATTTACTTTCACTTCAATATCTTCAAACTCATGATCCATCTGGTAACAGGTACTTCTTGCATCACAATAAATACAGCCATGGCTACAACCTCGATACAGGTTCATACCATTAGAGGCAGATAAAATTGATTTTACTATTTTTTCATGCATGGTATCTTAACCTCTCACTATCTACAGCTCCAATCCTTCAAAAAAGTCCTGATACCCCAGCGTTTCCTCCTTATACTTCATAAAGAAAGCTTTCATTTCCGTAAACGTATCATCAATGTCCGCTAGCAATGTATCAAAATTCTTCTCTGTCACACAGCCATATTCTACAAATGCTTCATAATAAGCTCTGTCCTGTCCATGCTCCTGCAATACCACTTCCCATGCTTCCTCCGACTCACAGCCCTTAGTATGTGTCTGCAGATAAGAAAGCAGCTCCTGTCTCGTTTCTTCCTGCAAACCAATCCCATTTAATAAACGCATCATTGCCATTCTTACCTTCGTTTTTCGCTTCTGCTTCACAAAATAGTCCAGACTATTTTCATCGCTGTCATAATCTTCTTCTCCACACAAAATAACAACCGTAAACCCTTTTGTATCGTCTGTCCTTAGGAAACTAAGCAGTTTCGCATCCCAGACGGCAATCCACTGCTCACTGCCTGCTTCTGTCATAGAAAACAAGTGGGGGGCATCTAATCCATTTACCGTCGCTGCAAGCAATGCACCTACCTGCTCTGCCCTCTGCTTCTCCTCCTCTGAATAGCACTCCGCCGATCCTGCAATGATTTTCGCAAGGGCAGTGCATCCCTGAAAAACACCTTTTCCAAACTGCATTTCCCTGCAAGGTAGTTCTACTCTCTCAAGCTGGTTACAGTTTGCAAATGCCCAGTCCTCCATAAACGTTACATGCTTTGGCAAAACAACTTCCTTTATCTGCTTATTTCCAACAAAACATTTCTTACCAATAGCGATTACCGGAAGTTCTTCCAACTTCTCAGGGATATTCACATGTGTTTCTCTGCCACGATAGTCTGTAATCCGTACTCCTTCTTTTTGTATTTCATATTGAAACATGATTCATCATTCCTTTACAGCAGTAATTCCTTCAATTCGCTCTTAATGTCATTCTGACGCTCAGACAACATCAATTTTTCATTATGTTTCTGGTAATCCTCACAACCAAACATAGTAATAAACCTTGCACTGAACGTATTTACTGTAAGCTCTGTTACCAGAATCAACATTTCATTGCCATCCTCAAATACTTCTTCCACAAAGGCAAACAAATGATGCAAACGCTCCTTTACCACCATGGTTTCTGCTTTCATTTCTGCCACTTCACTGTCAAATTTCTGCTTCACCACAAGAAATGCTGCATTTCCCTCTGTCTCTCCACAGGTAACCACTGCTTTCTCTGCTTCCTGCAAAAAACGAATCATTCGCTTAAACTTACTGCGCTCAGCACCGGATAACGCTCCTGCTTTTTCTAAGGACTCCATCTGCTCCTCGCGACGTTTCTCCTGACTGCACAAAAGTTCTCGCAATGCTTCCGCATTTCCTACCTCTGCTTTCGGCAACAATGCTTTTACTGCCTTAAGGGAAGCCAGTAAGTCTGTTAAATAATCGGATTTTGCAATCGTTTCTCTAATATCATTTTGCACCTTGTCAAGAAGCATACCGAGCAAAGATAGTCGTTCGTCAAATGGTGCTGCTTTTGCCCGCTCTTTGGCTGCATTGGAAGGTTTTCCTGACAATATCTCTGCAATTTTATAGTCTTTTTTGTATTTGTTATACAAATCATAATATGCAGTAAATTCCTTCACAATCCGCGGCTCTCTGATATACTGCTCCACCAGGGTTTCATCTACCAGCATTTTTTCTTCTTCATACAGTGTAATCATTTCTGATAAATCTTCCCAACCTCTGGCGGTTACATAACTTCTGCCACGAACAGTCATTTCCATATGGTAGAAATCATCTTTCTTTAAATCCAGATAATTGATAATGGCATTGTGAATATTTCGCTCACCTGCATAGGATTTCCATACACGGTAGTCCGCTTCTACTTCTACTATTTTCAATCGATCCATGGTAACCACATCAAATTCACGGACGGATTTGTTGTATTCCGGTGGATTTCCGGCTGTTACAATCACCCAGCCTTCCGGCACTTTATGGCGTCCGAATACTTTATACTGTAAAAATTGCAACATGGATGGTGCCAATGTCTCGGACACACAATTGATTTCATCTAAAAATAAAATTCCTTCCTTTACGCCGCTGGCTTCCATGGTATCGTACACGGACGCAATGATTTCACTCATGGTATATTCGGAAACATCATACTCTGTTCCGCCATAGTTTTTTTTCACGATAAATGGCAGTCCTAACGCGGACTGTCTGGTATGATGGGTCATGGAATAGGAAACCAATGCAATGCCTAATTCCTGGGCTATCTGCTCCATAATTGCTGTCTTGCCTATTCCCGGTGCACCTAACAGAAATACAGGACGCTGTCTCACTAAAGGTATCCTGTATTCTCCAAATTCGTCTTTTTTTAAATATATTTGAACGGATTGTTTGATATAGTCTTTGGCTTGTTTAATGTTCATGTCTTCCTCCATTTTTCTCAGTGCTTGCCGTCCGTGAATTGTTTTGTGCTGCGACAATGTCCTCCTCGTCCTCTAAGATTACCTTGATTGCCCAAGGTGGCAAGGGCGGGCGGCTGTCATCTTCTGACAGAAATGCAAATATGACATCATAGTCCGGCATGCGTTCCGGAAAAACGCCATATCCATCGGTAAAATATATCAACCCTTTTAAGTTGGAAAATTCTTTGTTACGCCGAAGCTCGTCCACATGTTCAAATACCGGACGAAAATCTGTGGCACCCATTCCGTATAGCTTTCCATACTGGATAAAGCGTTCAAATTCCTCGTCATTGGTTATTTTGGTGTCATTCTGCACCTGACTGTCACACTGGATAATGTGAACGTTGACTTGATGAAAAAAGTTTTCGCTACTCTTTAATATGGAATACGTTTTCCGCAGAAATGCTTTTACTACGGAACCCCGACAGGATGCGGATGTATCAATGGCAATCACGAATTCCCGTACCTTATTCACATCTTTGTACTCTAGCGGCTCCACTAAAGGCAGATTGCCATAATGATGCAAGCCATAGGTATAATAAATGTAATCAAATTCATCATCATTTACCTGTACATTTTCTCCCATTACGGTAAACCGCCGCAAAATGTCACTGTAATCGTATCGGTCTTTGGTTGCTTCTGCCAGATTCTTTTCCAAGCTTTCCGAGTTATTTTTCCCCTTGGAAAAGGATTTTAAATCTGCCTTCACCCGCTCGCTGATTTTTTTCCACTGCTCCACGGAAATTGCCATTTCCTCTGCTTCCTGCCAGTAGCGATGCTCGTCCTTCTTATAATATATCTCGTATTCTTCTATCTCGCGCTTGCTTGGCGGATTCGCAAGAAAATACCGATATATTTTTTCTGCTGTCAAAGCCCCTACGTCCTCTTTTAAAATGCGAAGCTTATTTTCTAATACCCCATCCTGCTTCAAGGTCACGTTATGAAGCTTCATTTCTATTATAGTATTTTCCACTGCAATATCCGTTGCCATATCCCAGTATAGCGGCTCCACCCGTCCATACCCAAAACTGTGATAAAAAATGCAATGCAACAGTATATGCAGATACATGCGTGGCAAAAATGCCGGCTCATCCTGATATTTTTTCAACACATAAAAGGTATCGTAATACAAGTGCTCTCCATCTGTTGCCATACCATTTATGCTTTTTTCCTCCACAAGCGTCAATGCCGATAATGCGGTATCTAAAAACCGCAGGTGAACGAGTAATTCATCCTTTGCCAAACGCAATACCTTGCCTGCTAATGTCTGCGCTTTTTTCAGACGTTCTTCCTGATTCATAAGCATCCCCATTCCGCCGCTTCCACGACATTAGATTCTGCAACCATTATATGTAATGTGAGGAAATTTATCAACTGATTTTAGATGGAAAATGTGTGTTTTTTAAAGTGCATTCTGTATGCAAATTGCAACTACATTATTCTATAAATAAAAACGATCACGCCCTAATGTAACGGCTACTATCTGCCTGATAGTAGTCGGCTCCGCATAGTGCATGATCGCTTTTTATGGTTTACAACTTTTTTATACTATCCAAAAACATCCTATGAATTCTGGTATCCTCGTTTAACTCCGGGTGAAAGGACATGGCTATCTGATTCTTGTAGCGGACTGCTACGATATTTCCACTGACTTTTGCCAATATTTCCACACTCTCTGCCGCCTGCTCAATATATGGTGCCCGAATAAATGTCATGGGAACTTTACCGATTCCTATCACGTCTTCCTCTGTGTAGAAACTGCCTAACTGCCTTCCGTATGCATTTCTCTTTACGGTAACTGGCAATGTCTGAAAACAACGTCTAGAATCATTGGCAAGGGTTTCCGACAAAAGTATCAGACCGGCACAGGTAGCCAGAACCGGCATACCATGTTCTATTTGCTGCTTCAAGGTGTCAAACATATCTAATTCTTTCAATAACTTTTCCTGTACGGTACTTTCCCCACCTGGTAAGATAAGCCCATCATATGACTGTGCTAAATCTTCTTTTTTCCGCAGTTCTATCGTTTTCACACCAAGAGATTCTAACATTTTTTCATGCTCAATAAATGCACCTTGCACAGCTAATACAGCAATTTTCATCTTATTTTCCTCTCTCTGCCATTAAAAGCTCTATTTCCTGCTCATTAATTCCTACCATTGCTTCTCCTAAATCCTCTGACAATTCTGCAATCAGTTTTGCATCTGTATAATTTGTAACTGCTTTTACGATTGCACTGGCGCGTTTCATGGGATTGCCTGACTTGAAAATACCAGATCCTACAAATACGCCTTCTGCGCCTAACTGCATCATCAATGCTGCATCTGCCGGTGTTGCCACGCCACCTGCTGCAAAATTTACAACCGGAAGTCTTCCATTGTCATGGACATACTGCACCAATTCATACGGTACCTGTAATTCCTTTGCTTCGTTGAATAACTCATCTTCACGCATACTGGTAATTTTCGCAATGGCACTATTCATCATGCGCATATGGCGTACTGCCTGCACGATATCACCAGTTCCCGGCTCTCCCTTTGTTCGAATCATGGAAGCGCCTTCGTTGATTCTTCTTAAAGCTTCTCCTAAATCCTTTGCTCCACAGACAAATGGCACACGGAACTTGGTTTTATCAATATGGTACACATCATCTGCCGGAGACAACACTTCACTTTCGTCTATGTAATCAATCTCAATTGCCTCTAAAATCTGTGCTTCTGCAAAATGACCGATTCTGCATTTTGCCATAACCGGAATGGACACCGCTTCCTGAATTCCCTTAATCATCTTCGGATCACTCATTCTGGACACTCCGCCTACTGCCCGAATATCTGCCGGAATTCTCTCTAACGCCATAACTGCACAGGCACCTGCTTCCTCTGCTATCCTCGCCTGCTCCGGTGTGGTAACATCCATAATAACGCCACCTTTTAACATCTGCGCCAATTCTTTGTTTAATTCATATTGTTTCTGATTCATTTTTTCTACCTCGTTTTTACATATTTTCCAATAAAGTGGATTCCCACTTTTTCGTTTGGATTTGTTTTACAAATTGCATTATACACTTTTCTGGCATTATTAATATATTCATTTTCACAAATTATATTATATCCAGTTTAGAGGTTGAAATGAAACTGAAACAAAACTGGCATCTAGTACATCGAAAATGAAATAACTGGTATATTCACGCAGGAAATTTTCTAAGAGTGCATAGCAAAAAACGGAGGCGTAGCGGGCTACGCTGAGTATTTTGGCTATGTGCTATCAGAAAAATTAACAAGTGAATATACCAGTTATTTCATGGACGATGTACTTTTGTTCTTATGACCAGATAGATGCCAGACTCACTATAATAGCGTTTCCAACATAATATGTATAAAAATCTATTTGTATTTTCATTCATATTCTAAATATCATAGTTCTCTTGTATTTTCCCTTATTAAGTGAGATAATAGTAAGGGAGAAATACTCTATGATTCATTGGTATTTGATACTAAAATACATATATATTTTTTTTCGGAGGAAAAGCTATGTTTACATTTACAAACGATTGTCTAATCGGTATTTCTGAAATCGATGAAGAACACAAAAAACTTTTTGAACTGATTACAAAAATAGATACAGCGGTAAAAAGTAATGATGACCCAATCTCAAATGCGATGCTCTTAATTAATGAATTAAAACAATATACTGTTACGCACTTTGCACATGAAGAAGCATACATGGAGCGTATTAACGACCCTGAATTGAAGCGTCAGAAAAAGGAACACGCCGCATTTATTGAGAAAATAAATTCTTACAGCTATGCCGATGTTACTAGCGCATCTGCCAAAACTATAATTGTAGAATTACTAGAATACCTTTCTAAATGGTTAATGGGACATATTTTAGGAAGCGACATTTTAATCGGTCAATTCAAGCAATCTGAAAAACCGGTTATTCCAGTATTTGATGATACCTTCAAAACGGGAATTTCACTTATTGATGAAGAACATAAAACACTTTTTGACATTATCGGGAAAGTTTATAAGACAATTCAGACCGAAATGGTTCATGATAAATATGATGCCATTATGGACATCATAGACGAATTAAAGGAATATACCCGCATACATTTTGCAGATGAAGAAAATTATATGCGTGAAATCCGTTATGAAGGACTTGAACAACAGGAAATTCTGCATCAAAACTTTATTGATAAACTGATGGAACTGGATTTAAATCACGTAGACGATAATCAGGACGCCTATCTTTATGATTTCCTTGATTTTTTACAAAACTGGTTAATAAATCATATTTTAAAAGTAGACAAATTAATTCCGCAAAAATAACATGGTTTGTCTATTCCGGGGGAGGTTTTAAATCATATCATGCCTCTCCCGGCTTAATCACCAGCCCATTTCCGCAAGCCAACGTTTGACGCGCTCCTCTCTGTCTGTTTCCTCTAGTATCTTTTCTAGAGATAATTCTCCTTTGATACTGCCGTCCAAAAGATACAAAATTCTACCACACCTTGCTGCAACCTTGCTATCATGAGTTACCATAAAAATAGTTGTGTTTTCCTTGTTCAGCCGGATAAATTCCTCCATAACTCCCTGTGCTGCACTCTGGTTAAGCGCACCTGTTGGTTCATCTGCAAATAAAATTTTCGGCTGATTCATCATGCTACGGCAAATGCAGGCTCTCTGAAGCTGTCCGCCGGATACTTCTGTAATTTTCCGTCCCGCCAGTTCCTCAATTCCCATCTTTCCCATCA
Organism: Lachnospiraceae bacterium; assembly: GCA_045125095.1. Classification (GTDB taxonomy): domain Bacteria; phylum Bacillota; class Clostridia; order Lachnospirales; family Lachnospiraceae; genus JBGVMW01. Next base: position 33,392 of record JBGVMW010000299.1, on the reverse strand, counting down.
GCATCCGCGCCCTCTGTTCGATTTCTTGCCTGGAAGATTTTCCTTTTTTCAGCCGGCATGCAGGTAACATGATATTATCTAGCAGAGATAAATTTTTCAACATATTCATTTGCTGAAAGACAAACCCCATCTGGGAAAGCCTTATCTTTGCCCGGTTATCCTCCGATAAGGTGCAAATTTCTGTACCGTTCATCCACACTTCACCTGAATCTGAACGGTCCATACCGGACACTTGATAAAGCAAAGTGGACTTCCCTGAACCGGAGGGGCCCATGACTGCCACCATTTCTCCATCATTTATTGTAAAATTGATATCTTTAAGGATGCCATTCTTACAAAGTTTCTTAACAACCAACCGTTCTGACATAATTCTCTACTCCTTTCCCATGCAGCATTCGTATGGCCCGATATTTTTAATTTTCAACAGTCCAAGCAAAACAGCACAACTTGCTATTGTAACTGTAACAACAGGTACGACGAGGCACACTGTTTTATAATCAATCAGAAAAGAAAAACCCGTTGCCCCAAGGGATTTTAAAAGCATTCCTGCCAGTTTCTCTCCTAATATATTCGCAAATAAAATCCCCGCTAAGATTCCAACCAACATTACCGGTAGATACCTAAGCAAGTACAGTCTCTTAATATCCCTACCTGTAAAGCCGATTGCTTTTCTCAAAGAAATATCGTAGCGGTCCTTTGTCACATGCAAACGAGTGAAGAGAAATACTACCGCAAATATCACCAAAGCAGCTACCATACCCGCCACCTTTGCCGCCGTACGAATTTGCTGAATTGTCTGCCCATAGGTATCATCCACATATTCCCGGATGTCTACTGCCTTTGCACTAATGCCGCTGTTCGATAAATTTTCAGTATACTCAGATAACCATTCCGTTTTTTCGGCATTATCCTTCAATGAAACATAAAACACACTCCACATAAGTGGTTCCTCTCCATGAAGATATGCAACTTTCGCCGTCTTTCCTCCATTTGTGATATCTGAGTAAATTCCACAAATAGTATATTCCTGCAATTTCCCATCAATAGAAATCAAAATCCTGTCTCCCTCAGATAATCCGAATTCATCTGCACACAAGTAAGAAAGTGCAATCTCATTTTTCTCCTTTGGTGCTTCTCCCTCTGCATAGGTAACAGGAAAAGTGGTGTGATTGCCCTGCTCCACCTGTAAGCTGGTATTGGTACGGTCCGGCAGAACCACCTTGCATGAGGCTGTCTGCAAGGTAACAAAACTTGCTATCTGTTCATCCTCCGCCAAAAGCTTCTCCACCTGTTCCGTTTTTCCTGCAATATCCTCTGTCTGACGGATATCCAGACGAATCTCCCCATCTCCGATGCCCATGTAAGTGACAAAGCGTGGGGAGGCAATGGTGCTTAACAGATTCTGAGGCAATATCATCATGAATATTCCCAATGTAATAACCAGAGCAACCATCATATTCTGTGGTGAAGGAAGAACTCTCTTTTTTCTCTCCCTGTACTGTCCGGTAAGAGCCTCTACCGCCGATAATTTTTCTGTGCGTTTCAGCGTCCTCCTAACAGACAAAAGCAGAATACCTTCCGTTAATGCCACACCTACAAAAGCCGCAATGATTCCTGACAATCCGTTATCAGATGCTCCATATAATTCCTGTACTTGTGCAGATATGCTTCCCTTTACCAGAAATGCCAGCAGCAGTCCAAATGTAGCACCCAATCCCGAAAGTGCTAAAAATTTCATGTTATAGAGCTGTCGGATATCATCTTTAGATATTCCAATGGCCTTTAGCATTCCGATTTCTTTTCGGTCAGCCTCAATCTGTGTCAGCAGCGTAAAACGGATGCAGAGCATGGAGATTAATAGCGATACCACACTTACGAGAAGAATCACCAATATCATCAGCCCATCCGAAAGTGCATTCATCATGCGGATCAGCGGTTTGGTAATCGCCGGTCCATTGGAAGGTAGTCCGGCATCTGTGTATTCTGTAACAAATGCATTTATGTCTGCTTCCTCCCGCAACAAAAATTCAATCAGGTATTCCTCACTCCCTTCCTCTTTCAACCTTCTATAGTCGGATGGACTCACCAGAAAACGCTTGGAAGAAGACATCATAGAATTCATCTGAGAATCTCTTAAAAACCCGGCAATTGTAAAAAAATTTTTCCCTATCTGTACTGTTCCCCCCACTATGAGACCGTATTCCTTCCGATAACAGACCGGAACATAGATCTCACCATCAGAGACATGAATCGTTTTATTCTCCAAGTCCAGAAGGTAATCAAAGCTTCCACTCTGTACGCAGACACCATTATCCTGCGTGCTGTCTGCCAAAGAATGATTATTCAGAAAGATGGAGCTGTTCTCCAAATTCAGAAATTTCAAAATCTGGTAATCACGTACCTGCTCATTTTCTTCTGCAAATTCCACGAGTTCTTCCTCCTTAATCTGACCTGCGTGCATTTGCAGAAAATCCGGTGTCTGCGCCTTTTCCATTAACGTATCTACGGACGACATCAGACTGACGAACAGAAAACAGGTCAATGCAAACATAAATGCGCATATCGCCATAAAAAGCCAGGTAGTGACAGCCAAAAGACGGTTACCTTTTATATCGTTCCATAGAATTCTTATTTTCATAATGTGCTCCTTTCAGTGGCTTTTGGTATTCTATTCTCCAGTTCACGCACTGATTTAATAGGATAGATAGCTAATGCCATGATACCCAGCAGCCCCCCGGATATCATGATGACTACTGCTGCACCTCGTCCAACTCCAACTTGAAACTGCTCCCCAATCCCATCTGCCAGAATGCCAGCCAGACCATATGCCACCACATAACCAATCTGCGACAAAAATCCAATGAATCCCCATGCCCTGCCTTGTAATTCATCCGCAATATTTGTCCTTACAAGATAATCCAGACAATTATTGGCAAACGGAAGCATTGCAAAAAATAGGAAGCCCGCAACACAAATTAGATAGATATTTTCCTTTAATCCAAAAAGAATCATAGCGATACCCGCTATGGATAGGGAGCCGGATAAAATTTTCAAATAACCTTTTTTTATCCCCTTTACTCCCAAAAACAAACTGGAAACCAACATTCCACTAGCGCAGACCGTTTCCCCAATTCCCAATGTGGCACTATTATTAAAATCCAAAATGAGCGGCTCTGCCAAAATCTGAAAAGCTCCCATAAAACATGTCATAACAGAGGAGAGCAGAATCAAAAGGAATACCCCTTTCTTTTCCGTAACAGCATTCCATCCCATTTGCAGTGCTTTAAAAAACGTCTCCTTTTCTTCTGCCGCCTTTGCTGTCAGTCCTTTCCTAACCACTCCGGTACAGATTACGGTCAGGAAAAACGTACAGATATCAAGAATCAACAGCAATCGGATATCCGATACCGTCAAAAGTACACCTGCAAGAATAGGGGAAATGAGATATCTGGCACTTCCCGCAATGCTAACCATCCCGCTGGCTCTGGAATATTCCTCCGCATCCAACAGATCTGTTACTGTAGCACGGTAAGAAGGTTCCAGCAGGGAAGAAAAAACTGCACTTATTGTCACGCCAATGCATATTTCCGTAAGACTAGCTCCACCTCTTAACATACAAAACAGAATAAACAGAATACCCACCGCAGAGCAACCATCTCCAAGCATCATCAGTAGTCTTCTGTCATAACGGTCTGCCAAAACACCAGCCGGAACACTCAAAAGCAGTGTAGGCAAAAAAGCCAGAAGGGTAACAATCGCCATGTTTGCTGCGCTTTGGGTCTGCTCAAACACATAGACCCCCAATCCGAAACTGGTCAATCCTCCACCTATAGAGGACACAAATTCCCCTGCCCATAATAAAAGAAAACGATTAAAATTGTGTTTACGATCCATACTTTCTCCTTTCAGCAGACCGACTGTCTGTCGGTAAAATATAAAATTATAATAGAAAGCATTCTATACCAGCTTTCTATTACTATATGGTTAACCAATTCTATCCCTAATTGTCTCTTCTCATCATCCCACTTCCAAGAAAAATCTCCATGATTGTTTCCTGTAAACTTCCTTCCTTCATTCCCATAAGGCGCTCTACATTATAGATAAACCCGGCAATTTTCTTCTCCTTTTGCTCTGGACTGTTTCCTGCTATATTCAATTCATCAAAAGCTGTATTTGCATAAAGCATCGTCATTTCCACCACCGATTCCGGATACTGTGTATGACAAATTCCCTGTTCTATACCTTCCTCCACCAATTCTGTAATAATAGGATTGATCCCCATTAATAACGTGGTCTGCATCTTCTGATGCATCAATGCATTATGTGGACGATGTACTTGCTCCATTACTTCATGTCCAATCTTCGTTTCCACATTCATAGACATAATTGCTTTTGTAAGACGTTCCAGCACCGGCAGTTCTTTATTCCTGGCAATCTCTCGTGCATCCTGCATCAACCGGTTTGTTATACGCTCAATCACACCATCCAGAATTTCTTCCTTAGATTTGAAATGGTAATAAAGAGTTCCTCTTGCAATTCCTACTGCATTCAATATGTCACCTGTACTGGTATTATCAAACCCCTTGGCAGCAAACAAGTTTTCTGCCGCATCCAGGATTTCTTCTTTTCTTTCTTCTGCTTCCTTTACTACTCGCATATTCCTCTTCCTTATTATGTATTTTACAAACCGACTGCCTGTCGGTTGTAGTATACACGATATTATGCCCGTTGTCAATTTGTTTTTTCTTCTGTTGTCATCTCTCAGCCTACGCTATCAATAAAAACAGCCTTTCAGCATATCTACGTATCCGATACACTAAAAGGCAAGTAATCATTAATTCTTTTCCGTTTCTGAAAATTCTAATAAGTCTTTCTTAAATCAATTCTTTTTTCTAACAAACACATACCGCTTATCATTTTTCATATATTACTTCAATTTTTCTTCCTTCTTGGTTTAATGAAATAATCCATTCTGGAATATCAATATCCATAAGTTTTAATATGCACAGAAACATCGTTGAAAATCCTATTTCCTCTTTTTTTCTATCATTCCGTAAGTTCTTAGTTCCTGATGAAATGCCCTTCTGCGTGAGTACAAAGTCTTATATTCTAACAACAAGTTTTGCTTTCCATTCCCTTCTCCTCTGCTTTCTCTTACTTCTCCCAATGCTGCAATAAATGCTGCACATTCACCATAGTAATTACGACGATTGGCTTCCATAATTCCTTTAACCCGTTTTTCAACAAGTTTTTCAATCCATTGCATATACATATTCTTCTCTTCTTCGGAAAGAACAATGGTATTTTTCCAACGGCACAAGCAATTCCAAAACCATTCCTGACTATTGTCATCAATTTCTTTTATTAAACCATTCTCATACTCATTCTTATCAAATTTAACTTCTGATACTATTTTACGGCACATCTCCTTACATCCTTGTTGCAAATTTTCATTTTCCAACAACAATAATAAAAATGCTGCCAATCCACATTTCATAAATGTAACACTCCAGCCTAAAGAATCCTTTACATTCATTCCCTGCTCTTTCGCATACGAAAATTCTCCTCCCAGAAAAGCAAGCATATAAAATTCATTGTCACTTATCTGGTTTTCTTTTAATTCCTCTATAGCAGTATATGGAAATCTGTTGTTTTTTAAATGTATATTCTGACGTATTTGTTTCACTTCATTCATATAATCTGAAAAATGTACACACTCCACAAATAAACGCAAATAATTTACAACCCTTGTGTCTGAACGAAAAGCTTCCAGCCAACCATTTTCTGCCTCTTTTTGCATTCCCAAATCTAATGCCACTTGACTTGTTAACAAAGCAATTCGACTACGTACCAAGTATTTTTTTTCAATTTTCTCCAATGCCTCTTTTCCTATTTCTAACAAATGGGATTTCTTATCCACATAATGAACATTATTGGATATATACTGCTCATAAAAACCGGGATGCTGCACGTAATTTTCCCTGGCAAATTCCAAAAGTTTATTCTCGTTATTTACAAATTCCAACGCTTCTTTCAATAAGCGTTCTACATTGACAGAAGACTGTTTACCCAAATACTGTATCCAACGTTCTAAAAACTCGTCAAATTCCGGTAACTCCTCGCTACATTGCATAATCATTTCCATAGTCACATCATTTCTTTCCGAACGTTTCAGTATTTCATACAAAATCTCCGAACGCTTAGACAATTCATTTGCACGATATGCCGCATACATAGTTTCAACAACCAGTTTCTTATGATCTATGGAACACAAATGAAAGAGTTCCAAATCTTCAATAAATAATGGTTCCCCCATATAATCCATATATTCGCCATCTACTTCAATGGACAAATCCGCTAAAATATTTCCTATTTCATATCCCGCCTCATATTCTTCCATATCGATACACTTATGAAGAAATCCACAAGCTTCCACAATAATGTCCGTTACACCTTCCGGATCTTCAAACAAAAATTCATCTTTATCATCATTGTACCACTCGTCATACATCTCATTGAAAGAACCTTCCAAGCAAAGTAGTCCCTCTTCTATTTTTGTCAAATTTTCTTTTAGCCTATTCAATTGTTCCTGTATTTTTTTATTTTCTTCTCTTTTTTCTGCTTTGTATCCTTCCTCTTTCACACCAATTTTTTCCAATTTGTTCAAAAAGGAATTTCTCTGATTTTCAGGTAAAGTTCTTGCCATGTCATGTATAAAAGCCATTAATTGTTGGCTAGACATGGTATCTAATATATTCTCCACCTCTTTTATAAAACGGGTTAAGTTCATTTTCATCACTCCTAGTAAAAATCTACACAACTAAAGCATAGCTTTCTGCTATCATTCTTTGCTTCTCTTAAATTAGCTTTAATACAATCAATAAGCACGCTTCTACACCAGCTTGGCAACTCATCAATATAGAGCCTTGTTGCTCCTTTTTTCACTCTATACATAACAGACACGAACTTTAATCCTCTTGTCCTTTTTCGTATGACTTATACTACCATCCCTCATATATGCTTTAAGAATAACCATCTGCATTTTTAATCTGGCTCTGAGAACGTTTACCATCAACTAAAAACCGTCGTATTATCAGTACACACAACTTGACATGAGCATAAAATGCGTTATACTATTTATAGTCAACTTGTGATGGATGAAAGCTGGGTTCCCAAGTGGGAGTAGGCGCTTAAGCGCTTAGAATCCTTTGCTCCTGGGGTTGGCTATTTTTTATTTCACCGTAAATAAGTATAAACGCTTGAATACTCAGTGTTTTTCAATGCATTTATATTTTTTTTGCGTTGCTTTTCTTTTTCAATATTATGTTTGCTCATTATGAAGCACGTTCCCACTCAGCCTTAATCAAACTTTATCTCTTCTTCTGCTCTTGCATAGATATCAAGCTGATTCTGAACATCCAGTCGATTAACCAGCCATCCTTTAGCTTCGCACATTTTAGCAAAGTCCTCTATTCTGTTTTTCCCATACATTTCTTTAAGTGTGATTACAAGACCAAATTGCAATGGTCTTCTATTTTTCGATGTTACTCGTTCTTTAGTTATAACTCCTATTCCCCACATACCGGCATCATAGGATTTTTTTGGAACTCTTCTGTCTTTTACTTTCTCACATATACGCTTAATATTGTCCCATTTCCTAAATACATTTCTTGCATCTTCCTCATACATAACCTGACCTTCCTCGGTCTGTTTATTATCGTCAATAGCTTTTATTTTGGTCTTGATAGTTCCATTCTTTTTTTCAGTTATTACACGACCAAAATGTATATCCATCTCAGTTCCTGTATAATCGACCCCCTGATTTCGATCACAGTACGGGAAATAACACAATACTGCCTTAGCATAATACGGATGTTTTCCATTTACTACAGGAACCGGCAATGTATAGTTATATGTTTCATAATCTTCTGTTGTACCAGTGATTATAAATTTTATTTCATCATCAGAAGTATTCAAAATATCTTCTATACGTTTAGGTACAACTCCGTATCCCATTGTGTCTGAAACATTTCCACTAGGTCCCCATTTTGCTGCAGAATCGATAATAAGAGCCTTCGCCACTTCTCTACTAAGACCCATAACATAGATTAAATACGCCAGTTTTCTTGTGATCCACGGAGCTGCAAAAGATGTTCCAGATAAATATATAGCACCTAATTCATCTGCACACACCGCTATCTTTTCTTCTGCTTTTGTTCCATCTCCACCATAATAGCATATATCCGGTTTATGAAAAAAAGAAAGCACTGGACCACGTCTAGTGTAAGACGCCGATTTTCCGGACATATCAACTGCATTTACTACTAATGAATTCAATGAATCGGCGGGTGCACCTACTTTCATATCCGGATGTTTCATTCCATCTGGTGTATTTGTTCCGGATATAACAAAAACAACATCAAATTCACTTTGAATCCGATCTAATTCAGCTGCCTCAGGCGAAATATAGTTTTCTCGTATCTCATTCTTGGAACCCAAAGATAAATTCCATACTTTGATATCTTGATTGTTTTCAACTATATTTCTGATCTCTCGCAAAATTGCAAATGAACTATATCCGCTTTGTTTTGACACTCCGAAATGTCTTACGCGAAAATGACCACACCCATCATCCAATCCTCCATTTCCTCTCGGTCCATCTACAATAATTGATGACACCGCTGTTCCATGTTTGTAATCCTCGGGTTCTAATATATCAGTCGGCAACATAGGTATGTAATCTACCCACTTGTGAAAATAAACTTTTTCATTGAACTGGGTGTCAATAACACCTACAGTTGGTTCGTTTCCCGGAGGCTGAATAATACCATCATCTTCTTCGAACTCAACATCTTCAAACAAATCATCCTCTAAACTGATCTTTGAAAAATCTGTAATACTCATTGCAATAAGATATGGAGCTTTATTATATAACTGTCTTGCTTGTGGAGGTGTTAACAATACTGTTGTACCACCAATAATCTTACTTTCCGAAACATCAATTCCGAACCTTGACAATAATTCTCTAGTTTCTACATCTGTTTTATAGATAGTTATAATAGACTCTTCCGTAATTGTTTCTTTAGCCTCATCTACATCAAACTTTTCAACAAAATAACAATCAACTATTGCATTTACAAAATTTGTTTTAGCAATTTTTTCGGCATGTACATACTTCTTTACTTTTCCAAGTTTTTCAATATCTTCAGCCGCTATACATCCATTGTAATCGGTATCCACAATCCTCTTTACAATCTGCAAGTTATTAATTGCTTTATCAATAGCCGAATCTTGTACATAATGTGTAAACACATGCTTGTGGATTGTCTTTCCTTTCTCATCTGTTCCTGTGACAAATTTTGCGCCTCTAATTGAATCCACAGGTTTCTTTCCGACATCTGCAAGCAATATCTTCAAACGATTGCTTTTTGCCACAACACGAATATAATGAACACTAACTATCAGTCCAGCTATATCGTCCTTATCAGACCAATACTCTTTTACTTTAGCAAGCTGACTAATCAACTTTTCTATCTTTTCTGATGTAACCTTTTTATGTGCCGGCAAACTTATTGGTCCCATACCTTCATTTCCACGTTTATCAAATCTTCCTTTTAACTGCAATAATTCATTCATTTAACAACACCCGCCTTCAATTCTCTTGATACACTACTCTTAGACTTACTTGTTAGAATTTCTATTTCCCTAACCGTAAACCCTTGTTCTTGTAGTTTCAACAAATCCTCTGGTTTTTCCCCACATACCGAATAATATATTCTTCTAAAATAATCCATCCCATCATTTACATCGCTAAATGCAATAGCTGTTTTCAGAAGATTCTTTAATTCTCCCGGATATGGCATTGGACTTGATAATCTCATAATTTTTCTGAACAGTCTAATATCTCTACCGCCCAACTTCATTTTATCCAAGTATGAATTAAGTATTTTTTCAGCTATATCCATTAAATCTTCCTCTGTATATCTATTAAAATCAATTACAGAATCAAATCTTCTACTTAACGCCTTATCAAACATATTAAATAGATTTGTTGTTGCCACCAATACTATATTTTCGTTCATTCTATCTAGGCACTTGAGCAGTGTTGATGTAACTCTTCCCATCTCTCTTAAATCATTTGAACTGGTCCGCTCCAGCGCCAATGCATCTATTTCATCAAATAGCACAACAACCTTTTCCGGATGAATAAATGAATTTATTTCTTTAAACATCTCTGTAAGATTCTTCTGTGTTTGACCTAATTTACTATCAATAATTGCCGAAAAATCAACCATAAAGATTTCTCTATTTAGAATCCTTGCCAACTGTTTCACTGCCTCAGTCTTTCCTGTCCCTGGTTTCCCCTGAAACAAGAATTTATTAATACCCATCTTTCTTCCAACTGCATTCACTACTCCAAGCAAATCTTGCGTTATACAATCCGGCAATAATAACATATCCTCAACAGAATCTATTTTTTCGAAGAAAGCTGATCTATTTTCAGATATCTGCGGAACAAAAGTATTCGCATTTGATAAAAGTGACATGATATACTCTGCAAGCTGATAGTCTCCCGAATTATCAAAATCTCTTGCTATTTCGTATGCTTCTGTTCTAAAACCTGCATCATTCTTTTCTACATAATATTTTACTAAGTTTAGTATATTTTTTTTCTTCATAATATCAGCCTCTTTCCACAAATCTATTTTATATACTATACATACCATATTGGGACATTTTTTTCAATAGTGGGACAAATATTTTCATATTTTATTCCAGGGATAAATAATATTTTGTGATATCATATTAATCACATCATCGAAATCTACATTATTTCGCCCTTTTCCGCTGTTGGAAACTCATCCCTGAACTTCCACTTAATCTCAACCCTTTCCTTATCGTACACGATAATCTCCGCCACGAAAGCATCCACGATTTCCTTATTCAATTTCTGCAGTTTCATCTGTCCTTCCAGCATTTCAAAACCGGCCACTTCCGGCATGTCCGCCTGAGCCAATTTGCTGACTGCTGCCTTCTGCTTTTCGATGTTATCCTGCATGCGCACAAGCAACTGCTCATAGGTCTTTCTCTGCTCCAGATAGGTCTCTCTATCGGTCATGCCAAGCTTGTAGCTTTCGTAAGCATCATGCAAATCCGTATTGATACGCTCATAGCTTTTCTCTATATCAAGCAGGTGCTTTTCTGCCAGTGCCAGGCGCTGTGCCTGCTTCTCACGTTGCATGTCCACAATCTTTCTGGAATCCACCCACATATCAATAAACAGTTGCAGGGACTTCATCACCACCTCTTCCATAGTCGAATCGAGAACGCTAATATTGCACTTGCCATCTGCCTTATCCAGATAATGCTTGGCACAGTAATACTTCGGACGACCGGCATAGGAATGAGACAAACGATGTCCGCAATTACAGCATATCATTTTACCGGTCAGGCAATGTGTCTCATGCTTTCGCTCTGCACCTGCGCAGGTATTTCCGGATCTCTTTGCTGCTACCTTCTCGAAATCCTCTTTACTGATAATGGCAACATGACAGTTCTCCACACGCTTCCATTCCTCTTCCGGCAGAGCTTTGGAATGCTTGTCACCTACATTTTCACTTTTAAATCGGTTGTAAACCATGGTGCCGGTGTACTGCTCATTTTCAAGGATTCTGCCCACTGCCACGCTTGGCATCCAGAGTTGTAGTCACCTTCTGGGACTGCTCCTCGCTAAAGAAATCATACAGAATCCCCTTAAAAGCAATATCAATCTCACCGATACCACCCACATAATCATTGCTGTCGTAATTATCGTTAATGGCAATAAAACGCACACCCAAAAAAGGAAATATCTGCTCGATATATTTTCCCTGCTCAATATGATCTCTGGAAAATCTGGAGAAGTCCTTCACGATAACACAACTAATCTCTTTGCGCTTTATCAAATCCAGCATCCTCTGCATATCCGGACGGTCCATATTTTTACCGGTAAAACCATCATCCACAAATTCCAGCACATTCATCTTGCGTAAGACTTTATCCTTATTGATAAACTCACGGATAAAAGCACGCTGATTGGTAATACTGTTGCTCTCATCCCTGATAAATTCATCTTCCTTTGACAATCTCAAATACATTGCAATCTGTTCCATTCTAAGCTTCCTCCTTCATCATCTCTGCGTATTCATCCCTGAAGTTCAAGTTAATCTCCATTCGGTTATCCGGATACAGGTAAATACTGTGCACCAGAATCTCCAACATATTTCTGTCCAGATAAGGCTCACTCTGAAAACGATAAATCGCTCTCAGCCACTGCAATTTTCTCTCAAAAAATCGCTAAAACCGACGGTACTTTGCCTGCTCATCAGAAATCTGTCCCCGAAGTCTCTTCACCGTATCCGCAGGCTTTTCCCGCATGCGCTTAAACTCCTCTTTACTAACCTCTCCGGTCACATAACGCTGATAAGCTTTGCTCTCATCGTAATTCTGTTTCTCAATAAGCTTCTCCAGTTTACGAATCTGCCCGTCGCACTGTTTCAAACTCTTATCCATGACACCTTTTACTACAGCCTCCGTTTTCTCGCTCTCTGTAAGCACGACAATATTTACTTCCAGAATTTTATGCACAGTCTTAACCAGCTCGTCTTCAAGAATGGTACAGCCACATTTCTCTCCTCCGAAATCATAATTGTAGCGGCAGGCATAGAAATACTGACGCTCCAGTTTCCCATCCCTTTCTATGATTCTGAATAACTGTAAAAGCCTTCTTTTACAATTTCCACAGAATAAAATCCCTGCAAAAATATCATCTTTTATGGGTAAACTCTTACCTCTCTCCGAAGCAAAAGAACTCGCTTCCACCTTCTGACCATGCATTTTCCGTACCTTGTCAAACTGCTCCTTATCCACGATTGGTTCATAGGTATTCTCCACCACAATCCAGTCCTCTTCCTCCGTAAAATGCCTTGCCTCATTTTCACTCAGTCTGGTGCGCCTTTTCCCCTGTACCATATTTCCGATATAAGCCTGATTCTTCAGGATATTGGAAATAGTACCGGCATACCATGCCTTCGCCTCCTGGCCCTCGTCCACATAAAGCTTTCCGGTTTTCAGATACTCTCCCGGCAAAGCCAGACGATAGTTTTGAAGTGCCTTTGCAATTTCACGAAGAGTCACACCCTCTGCTGCCAGTTCAAAAATCTGACGTACTACAGCCGCTGCCTCTTCATCCACAAGATACTTACGAAGTGGATCCGTACTGTCTACTTTATACTCTTCCATAATGAATCGAATTGCTACCACTCCCGGAAGCTGATCCATACTGTCTACTTTATACCCATAAGGCGCAAAGGCTCCGATAAACTGCCCGTTCATTCTTTTTACCTGCTGACTGGTACGAACCTTCATGGAAGTATCATTGTTGTACTGCTCATTCATAAGATTCTTAAAAGGAATGATGGTGTGAGTCTCCCACGATTGGCAGTCAGACTGTCATAATTATCCGATACGGAAATAAAACGCACGCCATATTCCTTAAAAGTCCTCAGTATAAGTTCATCTACCCCGATTCGCTCTCTGCCAAGTCTGGACAAATCTTTTACCATGATATAATCCAGATTTCCCGCCTTCATGGATTTCATCATTCTCTGGAACTCCGGTCTGTCAAAATTACTTCCGGTGTAAACGTCATCAATAAATACATCCACCAGTTTCAAATCATCATGGGCATCAATAAATCCTTCTAGCAAAAGTCTCTGGTTGGAAATACTGTTACTCTCCTGCTTCTCCCATCCGTCGATATCCTCATCTCCCTGGGATAATCTCAGATAAATTCCGGTTCTATACACATCAATCTTTTTCTTGCTCATTGCATTTCCTCCTGTTGTTCTTCTTTGATTCGTCTACTATTGGTACTTAAGCGACGCCTTGCGCTCTATATAACAATTCATAATGTCTGTAATACTGCAATTCCCGGCAAAGGTTGACTGCACAGTATATTTTCCATACTGTTTTACCTTGCCCTGTGTTTTCTTCTCCTGCTGCGGAGTGACTTCCGCAACCTGAGCCTGTTCCTTTATCTGCTGCAAAATATACTCATCTTCCTTCCGTTCAACATGAAAATACAGCTTAAAATATCGCTTCACCGGCACGCCGGCTAAGACCTAAAAAGACCGCTCTCCATAGTTAACAAAGTCTGTTGCTACACTCGTAACAACCGCTAAACTCATACATACGAAAGTACAACAAGTAAAAACAAAATATGCGCTATCACATTTTGCATTGCTTGTCACTATTTACTTAGTCCTAACACGGAACACGTTGGTTCCGTCATCGTATGTAATGAGCTTTCGCTCGCTTTGTTGACCATGGACAGCGGTCTGCATTTTAGTGTCTTATAATCACTGATATTTCAAGCTGTCTATTGCCAACTATTAAATTTAATACTTACTCATTGGTCTTGCGATGGCTGGTCGCTCACAATGTACTTAATAGGTATCTGTGGCTATTTTTATACTTTTATTTTCTATTCATTTATCCTTGCCACGACCTCATAATACACCACAACCATATGTTTGTCTACCACAATTTTCCAAAATTTCGACAAAATTTTATTTTCGTTATTTTTGCCAATCACAAGTGTGACACGAGCCCCCTCTGCATCATCGGGCACCCGCTGTTATGCTGCCATTTTTGCTACATTTGCCTGCTCAAGATAGGATAAAAACAATGCTTCCAAAGTTTTATCTTCTGCGTAGGAGCAGGTGACATTTACCACCGTTCCGTTTGTGGTTTTTATACTGATATTCTTATCTATTAAATTCATTTTCTCGTCCATGCGTAACCTCCGTTTTTTTCTCTACAAAAAAAATCGCTACCCAAAGCTTCTATAAATGCACAAACTATGGATAACGATTTTGTTATCTACTGCAATCTTTTTATTATAATCTGAACCATCTCACTTATGATTCCTATCAAGGTATACGCCGGTATTCCACCCCCTCATCGCCCCGTATACGTAGAAGTGTACTCACCTCCGGGAATTACAGACGGCCACTCAATTGTGTTCACGACGCCCCTCATGTGTTATTATCCTTACGCAACATACCTGCTCCCACATTTTCCGGACTTCCGCCCAGCCTCTCGGCCTTCATTTCTCAATCCATCAGCCTACTGATATGATAACTGTGACTTCCATCCTGCGGGTATATGAACCGTAATTCTACTCATCTGTAACTGCTATTCAGTTGTCAAATTTCTATGGCTTTTCTGGGCCTTTGTAAAGCATAAAACAAAACTTCCCGCTTGTACATATCCTAAAAAGACCAATTTTCGCAAAAAACTATTCTTTTCAGTATGAATTTCTCGTTGCAGGAGTATCATACTATAGATTTCGGAGGTTGGCTATGGACAGGACTGGTGTATTTTGAGGAATTTGCACCAGGAATTGGTGGGTTTGGGCTACTATCTTCGGAGCCTGTTTAAATTCTTGTTTTAAAACAAGGTTTAAACAAGAATTGTCTTGTACGCAATCGCCCCAGTCCAGTTGTAGTTACAAACTCCTTTGTACTATACAATACTTCTTTTTCCATATATTCCAATAGCAGCTTTTGTCTTTTGGACAATCCATCACCTTTATTTTCTGCTGATTTTTCTGCTGATTCTGATACTTTTTCTGCTGATTTCTCCGATAGCAATTTCGCAGAAACAGCAATTTCCTTGAATATAAGCATCAAATTTATATTAGGGTTACAACTTGTAACCGTTTTGAAATAAACATTCACAAGACCACATCATCAACTATCCATCAACTAAAATTGCATCATATATTAACAGTAAATGCCCGTATTATAAGCATTTCCGTAATGATATGTCTTGGATTTCCATAATACCATCAACTACCCGTCAACTAAATTTGCGCATCAACAACTTACCGACATCCTATCAAATAGCCATCAAATAAAATAATGCCCTAAATATCAGGTATTTTCGATTCGACACATTCCAAACAAGCTGTTTCTATCAAATACCCGTCAATAAGATTTCCTGTTCTTTATAAATTTTCCAAACATTACCAGTACACAAAATCTTGACATCACCATAAAATGTGTTATACTAATTATAGTCAACTTGTGACGGATAAAAGCTGGGTTCCCGAATGGGAGTAGGCGCCTAGGTGCTTAGAATCCTTTGCTCCTGGGGTTGACTATTTTTTTGAAATTTTTTCTTTTAAATCATCGAGTATTGTACTCGGTGATTTTTTAATTTCATCAAAAATGAAATCAATCGCTTGCTGCGAATAGCTATACTGCGGCTGTGTTGAAATTTGATATGTAAAACATAATCTCTCATTCTCTTTTATTGCAAAATAAGATGTAAAAAGGTTAAAGTGATACATATTCAATTGAACTTCTTTTCCATTGAACAATAACTTAATATTGTCCTTCTGAATTCTCTTGTTAATCTCTTTAATACATGCTTTCGCACTATACTTATGAGTATCGTTTGGATTCTTCAATTCCTTTATTATTCTAACGCCTTCTTCAGCTTCTTTATCAATATGATAAATTTCAGTTGCCTGGCTTCTGTCTTTGGTCATATAGTGGTAATGCTCAACTTTAATTGCAAACGCACTGTTATTCTCTGCAACCATCGGCTCCAAGGTCTGTTGTACAGAAACCAATTTTTCCGCCACCGGTTCTTCATACTTACCTCTAATCTCGGTCTCATTTAATGATTTTAAACGAACAGACAGGGTGATAAAGTTTTCCGGTATTACTCTTGTCATGTCAACCTCATGAAACTCCATCATTTTATCTACAAAATTAAATACACATGCCTGTAAAAGCGGAATATATACAGCCTCATATTCCTCTGTAATAAAATGCGTGCTGGTATTTCTTAACTCTATCACTTTTTCAAGATTTTTACGTAATGGTGCTTTTTCGTTGGTAAAAATCTTCTGCACACAGTTCTCTAAAGTAATTGTCCTATTTGGCTTATCTGAATAGTATATAGAACTTGCTCCAAATTTATTTATCATGTGTGCTTTTAACATAAGTTCCCAAGCATTACATATAAAAAAACTGAATCCCTCAAGTCTGTAATTTATTGACGGCTTATTGTAAATTTCAATAGCCATTACGAAAGCTTCTTTTGCTTTATCTACAAGTCTTTCACTAGTGGTCATATGACACCTTCTCTCTCATTTATTATATTCTTTTCTTCAGGATATCGAATGCTGCACTTGGCTTTCTTGCAAATGCCCCAACTGTGATCTGTTCAACCACCTGCCCAGCCTCCATATTCAATGCCCCCCGAATTATAGACAACATCAGTTAAAAGAATATCTTCTATGTACTATATCACCTGACGAATCACCTCAATCAATCCCTCATCCGCAGGCAGCCATTCTACAGTATCCAATGAATCCTTCGTAAGCCATTTAGCATCTTCATGCTCCTTCAATACCAATTCCCCGGATTTTACACTAGCCCAAAAACAATGCATATGGAGATGGAACGTCGAATAATCATAATCTACAATATCTATTAAATCGCCAACAACAATCTCTGTATCCAGTTCTTCTTTAATCTCTCTAATTAAAGCCTGCTCTGGTGTTTCACCTGTTTCAATTTTTCCTCCGGGAAATTCCCATCCACCTCTGAATTCACCATAGCCTCTCTGGGTCGCAAAAATTTTGTCTCCATCGCGGATAATGGCAGCTACCACATTCACAATTTTTTTATTATTTACCATTTGTTTTCTCCAATCTATTAGTGCAATTTTTCTACTTGAATAACATATTTTAATCCTGCTCTACACTACGAAGATATTTTAGCAAATCTTCCCGGACAACATGATGCATTCTCGTTATAATGTTAAAAATATCCTTTAATTTACCAGTATTATCTCTTTTTTCACTTTTCTCTATCTGCATTATATCACTTCCCACATTGATTCGGTGTGTTGAATCTTGAAAACTCAATATTGTAGCGATAAAATAGGCACAGATACCTTCCTTTTGGTATAACTGAATTGTCGAGATACAAAAAATCAAAAGGAGATTATATCTATGCCAATTTCAATTGTACCACAGCATCAGGATGAAAAGGAACTTGATAATGCAATTTCTTCAATTTTTTCCACATTTAAACTTGGAGATGTTCCCGACATTTATGTCGGGAACATCCTGGTCAATCACGCATTTCATAAATTCCTTAAGTCTCTTACCTTTAAAAATTTCGTGTCCATTGCCATAGATTTTGTAAATCTAATTCTGTCTTCGAATAAAATTCCTTGAAATCCTGTTTGATTTTGAATTTCACCAACAGCTAAATGATTATTCAGAATATTCTGTCTATCTAACTGTGACGTAGTTAAATCCTTTGCCATTCTTTTCGACTCCTTTCTGCTTATATCACACTATCGTAAAACTTATTAAAACTAATTTCAAACTAAAGAAACTTAAATTATGTCCAATGTGGAATATCTTTCATATGCCTTGCCCAAGTTTCCGGACTAACTGGTTAGAATAATCAAAAGACTTGACTAAATCATCCTATTTTATCCTCTTTTTCTGCAATATTACTTTGTAAATAGCGAAGCAAATCTTCCCTTACCGGATGGCGCATCTGCACTTTTACTTTCGTGATATCACGTTCTTTCCCATTGTTATCTTTTTTCTTATCAGCTTCCATGTTTACTATATCAAATAGTCCCATATAATAAAAGTTTGTTTCTGCATCGCTTTTCTTTACTAGTAAATGCTTCCGAGGTGCTGTGGAAACTTCTTCCATATAAGAGCTATCTATCCCTCTACCTATCTGGGAATCCCATCTAAAAATCATATTATCTTCAAACACATCTGCATAGTCCGGTTTACCGTCTACATAATTCTTTTCTTTATCTGCGCTTGTTTCTTTGTGATATGTAACAAAGATAAAAACATTATCGCCAATACGTTTCATTCCATACATAGTAGATGATAAATCTTTTCCGCAATTCATCAACAAGCTAACGTCTCTTCTTGAATATTTCTCATACAATACAAATGGATTGTCCTGTGTTTGACCTACTGCAAATTTATCTTTGTATCTTCTTAAACCTACCTCAATAATATCATCAACTTGTTTATAAAACTCCAAATGAAGCAAACGGTCCGCAAATCCAGTCATTCTCTGTAACATATTCGTTCCAGTATTATTTACAATATCAATATGACAATATTTTTTAAATTCTTCTTCCTTGCTTACAAAATGACCTTTCAAAACATCTACAGCATTTTCAAAAGAAGCCTCATCGATTGCGTAACCATATTTTTTTTGAAATTCTTGTTGCAAGGTATCCAAATGTATTATTTCATTTTTCAAAAATCTTTTTAAGATTTCTAATTCATATGGTCTGGCTCCAGAAAGTACAGTTTTGGACAAATATTCCAACGTTACAAGCTCTTCTTCCGAAATCTGTCCTATATATACTTCCTTCTCAACTGACTCAAGAAATGCCTGGTAAGTTTTATATTCTTTTATAACTACAAGAGGATCTACTTCTCCATTTTCATAAAAATCAAGAAGATATGGAACTCTTCCAAGACGATTTTTCAACGTTATATAACTTTCTCTGATAATCGATTTCATGCCCTTAATTCTATCTATTGATGCAAAAATCTTATCTTTTGCTATCTCATCAAAATGTATAGTAGAAGCCCCGGGAATTGTACTATTTCCACTAATTACATATTTCCGAATTGTATCCGGATTATAAGTGCGGTCTCCTGATAATGCAACCGGTATCATAAAATTATTATTATAATTACCAATAAAATCAAGAACAACCACATATTCTTTGCCATCCGCTTTACGCAATCCTCTTCCCAACTGTTGAATAAATACAATCGGTGATTCTGTCGGACGAAGCATAACAACCTGATTTACCTCCACAATATCAACACCCTCATTCAGTATTTCAACTGAAAAAATATAATCTAAAGGTTGCATCTGTTCATTGGCTTCCTCTTCATTCATGGCTAATCGTTCAAATGCATTTTGACGTTCTTCCTCGGAAGCATCCCCATTCAACGAAATTGTTCTATATAATTTTCCTGTTTCTGGATTTATCATCTGATTAAATTTATTGGAAAGTTCCACTGACTCATCAACACGACTACAAAAAATTAAGCCTTTAACTCGTTCTCCACTATATCCATAATAATTTGCCTGTTTAATAATATGCCTTACTCTCTCATCACCCGTCAGGAGATTAAAATCACGTTCTGTAATCTTTTTTGCTTTTATCTGTTTTTCATCTACAAAAGAAACATCACTAATTCCAAAGTAGTGAAATGGACATAAAAAGTTCTCCTCCATCGCCTGCTGTAATCGAATCTCATATGCTATCTGATGATTAAAAATTTCGTATATATTTCTTCCCTCTATATCATCATCTCGTTTATCCGGTGTTGCGGTCATTCCAAGCCAAAGCTTTGGTTTGAAATAGTTCATAACTTTTTGATATGAATTTGCTGAACTGTGATGTGCCTCATCCAAAATAATACAGTCAAATTCCTCTGGATTATATTTTAATAGATGTTCCTCACGGTTTAAAGTTTGTACTGTGGCAAACACATAATCGGCATCATATTCACGATAGCCTGCTCCAAGGAGTCCCATGGAAACAGACTTATCAAGTACTTTTTCATATGACTTTTTCGTTTGCCTTGCAAGCTGCCCTCTGTGAACAAGAAATAGGACTCTTTTAAAGCCTAACTCTCGCATGGCAAATGCGGAGGCGTAGGTTTTTCCGGTTCCCGTAGCAGATATCAGTAATGCTCTCTCTTCCCCAGCTTCAATGATTTTCTTTAAATTAACAATAAAACCCACCTGCATAGCGTTAGGCTGCAAACGGTACTTTTCAACAGACGGAATTTCTTCACTTTTCGCAATCTCCCTCTGCTTTTTAATAATTTTGTACCGCTCCTTATAAACTTCATAAAACTCATCATATTCGAGTGCATATTCACTGTTCCAAAGCTCATTAAATTCTGCCAATATATTCTGCACAATCTCGCCCTTTTCTGTCGATACTACACGAGTATTCCACTCACGATTACTTGTAAGTGCTGTTTTTGTCATATTGGAACTACCGATAATAATTCTATAGATTTCATCTTTTCTGAAAATATATCCTTTGGTGTGAAACCCATCTCCGGAAGCTTCTACATCATACATTTTCAATGCAATATTAGAGAGTTTATTTATTTTTTCTAAAGCTCTCGGTTCACTAAAATTCAAATAATTTGTGGTAAGGATTTCTCCCTTTATCCCTTTCTTCTCAAGCTCCTTTAGCGTCTGTAACAAAGGCGTAATTCCACCCATAGTAATAAACGCTACGCTGATTTGAAACCCATCACATGCCAACAATTCATCCTCAATGGATGACAACACTTTCTTTCCCTGCTTATAATTGTTCGAAATAAATTGTGGCTTATACGCAATATTAGACGCAACTGCTCCATCAATAAATGCAGTTTCAAATCCGTTGCGCATTTCTTGTAATCTATCCTGTATCATTTTATTCCTCATTTCCAACCCAGTAAATTTTATCCTTAATTCCACCGTGTTTTTCTCTCTTGGCTTCTTTCACTTGTAACAACCTGTCGATTACTTTAACGTCAAGCTTTATTCCCTTTTCAGTAGATACTTTAACTGTTGCATCCGCAATCTCTTCCAAATCTTTAATCGTAAAACTTTTTCTTATTAATTTCGAATTAAAACTTTACGGTGTTTTTCCTAATCTGCGGGCTAATTCTTCAACACTAATATTACTTCTAACACATAGGACTCTAATCTGTTCTGAAATTGTAATCATATTCGTTTCCTCCGCTTAATATTATAAACAGTTTTTTTACAAAGTCAAAATCCTTGATTAGCTTGTAACAACTTTTTTTAGCATCTAACGTACTCAAATCTATTTCAAATCATTAGCTTTTATAATAGGCTAGATTGTTTCTAACCATCTAATAAAAAGAAAAGAACCAAGAAGCAACAACTCCTTGATTCTAATTATACTCAGTTCCTGTCCAATAAAAAGCTCTCCTACCATCGATTTTTACTTTGCCATCTTCAAAATCTCATCTTAAGCATCAATCCCACATCCCGCTATCCAAAATCTTCTGCAAGCTCCGAATTACAGTCTCATAGGTTACCGGTACAAAAAGCAATCCCATAGTAATATCTACGTAATCACTTTTATATACCTGACTTTCAATTATGTCCCGCAATATATCCGCTACACATACACCTTCTTTTGCCGAAGGGCAGACAATCATTTCTGAGCGCACAGCACGTACTTCCGGTATAAGATTTGATAGTTCATCTGAGATTCCCATAGTTTCTACAAGCTTATAAATATCGTATAAATGTCTTGAATGTCGCTCTGTCTTTTTCTATTACATTAGTCGGAATAACCAACTCATTTGCCGCACCGATTATCAATTCTGCAAATGCTTCTTTATCATGATGCAAATTCATAAATCATCCCCCATTCAATTAGCTTCTTTGCAGTTGCACCGGTTATAACAGACGATACTTCAGATAACTGTTCCTTTGTAAAACGTTTCTGTTTCACATATGAAAGCATTGTATCTATGGTTTCTTCCATCGGCAACTCGGTATATTTCTCAGCCTGACCGATACCATCCAAAAGCTGTAAAAGCTCCGCATTATTGTCTGAAACAGTAACTGCTGCTTTTTTAATTCTGACCTTCTGATTACCTACTGTAATCGTACGTCCATTTGTAGCTTCCCTGTTTGTAACAATCTCAATTATCGCCGGCATCTGTGTTGTCAATCCAAGCTGGTTTACAAAAGATATTCCAGTCACATAACCAAATGTTTCAGATTTACTTTTCACATATTTGGCACGCAGTGCATCTGCCTTTCAAATCCATGTGCATTATATTTTGAAATAGTAGAGCCAATATGGAAATTTCATACATCACATACTGGTAACTATTCAGGACAGTGCTGCACTACACATTTCGTATGAAAACCTAGAGCATGTAAAATTCAGTCGAAGTTTACTTCAATTTGCATGTCCCACCAGCGTACACCCAATTTTTAAATCCGCAATTTTTTGCAGATTGATACACTGGCTGCACCACTTCTTCTAACCCACTGGAAAATTCCTGAAAGCGCAATCCTTCTCTATAAATCTTCCTTCGTATTTCATCACTGTTTAAATGCTCTCTTGCACATTTTTCAAACTCATCATGAACAGTATCATATTTCCATATCATTTCATAGGAAAGATATTCTAACTGGGCAAGCTGCGGAAAATAGGTATTCCAATCGGGCAAATTGTTACTCTTACTGCTATTAATGCTTCGTGTTGTGGGATGAAGATTCCAAAATTCGTCATGTGCCACATAAGACCATGGCACAAAATGATCAATGGAAATATCTTTATCCGTCAGCTGCTCATGGCTGTAGATTTCCTGAATTGGATGCAGGGACAGTAACAATCTCCAATATTTCTTTACCTTTTCTAACTTTCTCTCTGTTGGTGGATATAATTTATCTGCAATTCCCGGCACACTTGGATTGCGTTTCTGTAAATACAAAATCATTTTGTACTGAATCCAGCCTTTTATAATTTCCTGATTCTTGTGAATATAGGCAAACCACCCTGGCTGAATTTCTATGGTGGTTTTCAATCCGTTTAATGCATTAAAATAATACATCAGCCGCCGTTCCTGATTGATCTTTGCCGCCAATGCACGTTCTGATACATTCCACTCAGTTCCCTTTACTTTGTCCATAAATGGTGCCTGCAGACGATATGGTACGTTTTTTGTCAGTGTCTGTTTTCTACGCCTGACCTCCTTATCTGTACACTCTTCAAGATATTTTAAAATGTTTTCCCGCTTTTCCGATGATTTCATCAGGCTGATATCCTGCAGATAATGAACCAGGGTTTCAAGGGTATCCTTTGGTCCTAAATTCAAATGATATTCCGTTACCATATACCAGGCATCTGCAATCATCTCATTTATTAATTCTTCATAGGAAATGACTTTTTTGCCCTCTAATACCTTTGTTATAATTGCCTGAAACCAAAAAAATTTGTAACATTCACTGGTGTTATCAAACAGTCGGCTTAAATATTGTATCTCTAATTCATCTGAAAATGGTAGCTGCATGCATCTCACATCCTTTGTTATTTAATGGGATTTTATCTCTTTCTATTCTAACAGAATCAGCGCAAATATTCTATCTGCTTGTCAAATTCTTTGAAAAAGAAAACGCCTGAGCAATTAAGCCCAGGCTAAACTTTTCTATTATTCCTCCATTAACATCTTCACCGGTTCAATCTTACGAATCTTAACTGCTGATAAGAAGGACGCAGCAACTGCTACCATAATCACCCCAACTACCGTTACTGCCATCCAAAGAAAATTCATCGTAAACGGACACTCCTGTATGCCACAGAAGGAAAGACATGCAACAATTAGTGGATTCATCAGATAAATGCTTAACACCACTCCGGTGATGGCACCGAATGCAATTACCGGAAGATTCATCATAATTGTCTGAACAATCAGCTGCCCCGTTGTAAATCCAAAGGCTTTATTCAGCCCCATATTTTTTCGCTCCCGTATTATCTTTGTTTTGATAAGCAATACTTCTACCATGGCAACCACAAATACGGTAATCAGAACGAAAATCAGACAGATTGCTACCATTGCCAGTTGGACACTACCCATCGTATTTGCAATACCTTTTTCACTGTCAACCACACTAGCTTCCGGAAATTGTTCTGTCACTTTTTTAGAAATTTCCTCATACGTGACATTGTCCTTTGTGTAGATGTAGAGTGCTGTTGTCATACTGTTTCCATTTAAACGTACTGCGCCATCCCTGTTCATCAGTGCTTTTAAGCCCATATTATTGATCTTCTGGTCGATACCGCACACAAGATAATCCTTTCGCTCACCCTGACCGGTTATATAAACCACATCTCCTGTTTCCACCTTTAAAAGATTTGCAATGCTGGTTGTAAGTACAATTTCATTGTCATATTTTGGCAATCGTCCACTTACCATCATTTCGTTGTGAATCAGATCTGGCTGCTCCCAAATATCACATGTAACAGAAGTTTCTTCCGTCTCGCTTTCCAGCTGAATGCTTCCATTACTAAAATAAAGTACCGTTTCTACTTCACTCCATGTTTCCATTTCTTGTCCAATAGAATCCAAATTATCACCGGTAATACAAATATCACCCGCCTCAGCACCTACCATCTTCAACAGATTATCTGTATTCACAGCAAAATTTTCATACAATCCAAAACCAACGCTGGCAGAAAAGGATAATAACATTACAATGGAAAAGATAGAAATATTTTTTCCCTTCTCATGCATAAAATTTTTTCCTGCCAGAATAAAGGACATCGGCAATCTGGATTTGTGAAATTCAAAATAATTTTTCTTAAAATTATGGGTGTGAATTCCGGATCTTAAAGACTCCAACACGGAAATCTTTTTATAAATTCTGCCACTTAAAAAGGCTACCCCAAGAACCACTGCTAAAATAATCAGGATAGTAAGACCGGCTGCACTCAAGTGAAACTTCTGTTTCCAGGAAATTCCTAACATAACTCCCTGAAACCGCCCAATTACTCCGCTTCCTGCCATACCCAGAAACAGACCGGCAATTACTGCCACAATGGAAACTACTCCCATTTCAATCAGTACTGTCAGGTTCAGCTGCTTTGATGTATAACCTGCTGCCTGAAGAATTCCTATATTTTTCAAGTTCATCTCAATATAATTGCGGATGCTGAAACGAATCACAATTAACACAATAAGCATTAGTAACAAGGAAAATACAAGAACAATTCCCATGCTGATTTGGGACATCATGGCTACGCCACCTTTCATGGTTTCCCAATTAAGTCCATAACTTAATGACCCAACAAGCTCTGGTATTTCCTTGGTGAAAATTGGCGAAATCTTATTATCAAAAGCAAAGCTGTCCTCACCATCCTTTAAACGTGCTTTATGCTGCACATATCTGGAAGCCTGTACAGTAGAATTTTCCTCCATTAAATCCTCCATACGATCCCCGCTCATATACGCACCATATACGCTAACATTAAGAGGTGTGGCAAACAACGGATCTTCCACAAATCCTGCTACATGAAATTCGTATTCCTTGTCTCCAAAGGTAAAATAACAAGTATCTCCAATTTCAAATCCCTGTGCTGCTTTCATATAATAAGGAAGCACTACCGAATCATACTGGACCTCTATATTTTCACAGCCTGCCAGCTTTCCCATATTCCTTTGTTCTTCTATTTTTCCAAAGAAAAA
Organism: Lachnospiraceae bacterium; assembly: GCA_045125095.1. GTDB lineage: Bacteria > Bacillota > Clostridia > Lachnospirales > Lachnospiraceae > JBGVMW01. The sequence goes on along the minus strand of JBGVMW010000299.1, from coordinate 7,021 downwards.
CTGTGCCTGTTCCATTTCTGTAGTATCACCTTTGCGATAATCTACTTCCATAAAATACAAGCAGTCAGAAGCTTCATATTCTACTACTTCTTCCTGTGCCTTTACCACTTCAGCTATTCTTTCCTCATTTCCACTTTTCATATACAGCCAGTCCGGCGTGCGGGCATTGTCATAGGCATCATCTAATACAGTATTCATGCCCATAAAAACGGAGAGGCTGGTATAAAGTAGCAAAGATGCCAGTAAAATCAGACAGAATAGTACTATTCCATCGCCTTTTTTCTTTTTCAAATTTTGTACTGCAATAAAAAATAATGATTTCATATTTACCACCCCATTTCCTCTAAGAAATGGCGAAGCTTTTCATGCCTTTCTTTATCCCCACTTTTATAAGTACCAAGGCTTAATTCTCCGGTAATTACACCATCCTGTAAATAAAGGATGCGATTGGCGCGTCTGGCAGATTTCATATCATGAGTTACCATAACAATACTTTGACCTTTTTGATTTAGTTCCGTCAGTACATTTAATACATTTTCTGTATTCTGGGAATTTAAGGCGCCTGTCGGTTCATCGGCGAAAAGGATTTCCGGTTCATTGATTATTCCACGAACCACCGCCACGCGCTGCTGCTCTCCTCCTGATAACTGGGTAGGAAATTTTCGGAAAGTCTGTTCGGAAATTCCCACCTGCAGTAATAATTTCTTTGCCTTTTCAACAAGTACTTTTCTATCTTTCGTTGCTAACAATCCGCAAATCATAATATTGTCAAGCACACTCATAGAATCGTTCAGATAATTTTGCTGAAACACAAATCCACAATGTTTTCTGCGGAATATGGCTAACTTGTCATTGCTGTATTTTGAAATTTCCTCACCGTGGTAAGAAATACTTCCCAGCGTTGGCCTGTCCATGCCGGACAATGCATAGAGAAGGGTACTTTTTCCAGAACCGGAACTTCCCATAATTACGGTGAAATCTCCCTTCTTAATGGAGAGATTTAAATTCTTTAATACGTGCTGCTGCACGCTTTCATTAGAAAAAGTTTTGCATAAATCTTTTGCTGTTAAAATATCACTCATTTGCATTTCCTCCTAATCAATTCTGCATTATAGAAAATTCTGACTGCAAGACTCTTGTTCTGTGCAGTATACATCAAAAAAGGATGTTGGATTTCTCCTCACATCCCTTATTCTACCAGTATATCTTTCAAAAGTCTTAATCTGATTCCTGTCTAATTCTTAACTAATTCTTATCTGTAATTATTTGTAACTATTCCGTGCCCTCATAGGTTACCATTGTTATTATGAATTGCATTCATAATATTTTATACTTTTCTTAAAAATAACTGCACCACAAAACCATTCTCATTATAGTATTCCATATCTCCCTTCATTTGCTCCATAAAGGTTTTTGCCAGATAAAGTCCAAGACCGGAGCCGACTTTGCCCTGGGCGTTGCTGCCTCTGTAAAACTTTTCTAATATAAGCGGAAGCTCCTCCGATGGAACCCCCGGGCCTTCATCTTTTATCTTAATCTGAATGCCATCTGTCTGCTCTGTGAAATGAACCTCCACAGGTGTACCGGCATATTTCCAGGCATTGTTTAAGCAGTTATCAATTACCTGCTCAAGCCTTAACTTATCCATATACACAAGGCACTCTGGCACTGTTTCCATTACCCTCATTTCGCCATAATATGCCATCTCAGAAAACATATTCATAAGAAGGAGAGAACTTTCCTCCACTGGCTCTACCTTTAAAGCTTCTAATTCCTCTAACGTAGCATGGAATAAATTATCTATTAGCTTGTGAATCATTTTTGCTTTTCCGTCAATGACTGCAACCTTGTCCAATGTGTCAGGATTTTTTTCTTTTATCTGTATCACTTCGCAAGTTGCCTGTATGGTGGCAATTGGCGTCTTGATATCGTGGGATAGTTCAGCCATTAGCTCCTTTTTGCTTTGGTTTGCCTTGTACTCACTTTCCCTTGCCCTCTTTAATTCTTCACGCATCAAATCAAAGCTTTCTGTAAATGCACCAAAATAATCATGTTTTCTTGCCGGCAGTGGAAAATCTAAATTTCCCTTTGCAACCTGCATAGAAAACTTCTCTAAATTTTTGAATGGACGAATTAATTTGAGATAAAGGAATCCTATGAAAAGATATCCCATCAAAGCCACCATGCCCCAGATAATTATGGTCTGTGTGGTTAACTGTCTTTCCATTCTCTCATAATGCTGTTCTTCTTCATTCCAGATAATTTTTCCGGCTAAATTTTCTCCTTCAAAATAATCCAGCACTAATGCTTCTTTTTGCAATGTATTTTGTAATTTTATTTTATATTCTGAGTCTGTGCGAAGAAGAATCTGGCATCCATATTGTTTCTCAATTTCATCTAACTCTCTGCCTTTACTTAATTCCTCTGATACCAGTATACACTGCTCATTATAGTATACCATATCCCTCTTGTCAGATGGCTGGTCGGAAAATGAAGTGTAGAGACAGAGAAAAATAAACAGCATACATGCTGTATATCCTAATAAGAAGTACCGTATTTTCATTGCTTATCCTCTAAATATCAGCCGGTTCGTATACTAATATATAACCAGTTCCCCATATGGTTTTTATCAGCTTTGGTTCGTTGGGATTGTCCTCTAATTTTTCCCGAAGCTTTCGGATGTGCACATTTAAGGTTCCGTCACTGTAAAAGGAATCTCCCCATACTTTTTCAAAAAGTGTTTCCTTAGTCACAATGGAATTTCTATGTTCAAATAAGCATTTTAACAAAGCAAACTCCTTTGCTTTCAATGGGATTTCCTTTCCTTTTATGGATACGCTTAATTTTTCTTCTAAAAGCTGTATTCCACAGGGAGAAACTTCTGTTTTCACAAGCTTTGTCTGTTCTATTCTCTTTAAAATCACTTTGACTTTTGCTAACAATACACTTAATGTATATGGTTTTTTTATGTAATCATCTCCCCCAATGTTCAAGGCAATCAGCACATCATCATCGCTTTGTCTTGCGCTGATAAATAAAATTGGGAGATTGTAATCCTGTCTGATTTTTTTGCATAAGTCAAAGCCGCTTTCTTTGGATAAATTAATGTCTAACAGCAGTATGTCCACTGCATGGATTTTTAAAAATTCCATGCAGTCTGCTGCACTTTCCACATAGGAGCAGCTTATGTCAAACATTTCAAAATACTCACAGGTCATTTTGGATAAATCTGTTTCATCGTCTACGATTAAGCAGTTGTAGTGCATGTTACATTTCCCCCTTTGTTGTTTTTCGCTTGATAATTTTTATTATACTACTTCGGAATCCATTTCTCTCTCTTATAATGAACGGTAAAAATTACAGACCTTGCACACCAGTCTAATATCATGGCAATCCATACTCCTTTTACACCAAATCCTAAATTTCCTGCCAACATGTAGCTTGGTGCAATTCGCACTGCCCACATGGAAATGATGGATACCACCATGCAGAATTTTACATCGTTGGCTGCGCTCATCACATCTTCGCTGACTTCTCCAAAGGCTCCATGCAGTACCATATTATGAAATGCTATGATAATGGTCATTACAACTGTGGAACATATTGTAGCAAATATTAACAGCTGATTTGCCACTTTACAGGACTCGCTTCGATTCTTATGGCCTAAAAACTGGCCTGCAACTACAGCTCCACCATTTGCCAGAGCCGCAAAAACATTGATTAGCAGTACATTTACGGTATCGACTAACTATACCGCAGAAATTGCTGCTTCTCCTACCTGGGACACCATAATCGTGTCTGCCATTCCCACTAATACCGTTAGAAACTGTTCGATAATTAATGGGATGATTAATTTTCTAATATCTTTGTTGGTAAAAAGCATTTGAAACCTCGATTCTTTTGTGTTACTCTGTATCCTGTGCCAAATTGTATTATATGCTTTTGGATAGAAAAAGCAATATGCAATTCAACGAAAAAGCATCAGAAAGGAATCTATCATATGATTTGGAAAATTAATTCAATATCCTCAAAATTAAAAACTCTGGAAGCTGCACAAAAAAAGGGGAACTTTAAAAAAGTTGCCAAACAATATTTTAAAATTGGCAAAGCCTACAAAAAGCAGGGAAACTTAGAAAAAGCAATTTACTATCTGGAGCGTTTTGACTCTCTGGTTGGTGGCGATGATGATCTTTATGAAAAATATGCAAAAAAAGATGATCTAGCAACGCAATGGACCTGTGAACTGCAAATAGAACACCCACCCATTACTGAGCTTATTCGTAAAGAAGTGGACGAAAAAGCAAAAACACTCAATATTCTCCAGTTAGCCCAGTGGAATTTGCTCACATTAGCAAGATGTACTACGCTATTTCATAAATTTTCTATGTTTCCGGCTTTTGGTGTATTAGCACAATATGAAACTGTACTAAATATGCTGACAAAAGGAATTTATGGGCATCAGGAAGCCGTTGATGAAGATTTTCTATTTTCTTTTGGCGATGAATTAGACGATATATTTAATTCCATTGACAGCATGAATAACTGTCATAAAGTAAACATAGACGGAGGAGCTGACTTTGTAGTTACTGATTTAGAGAGCGATTTCGGTACATACAATCTGACTATGATGTTAGATGATTTAAGTAAACTTGTTGTCGGCGATGATATGGATGAGCTAAGCTGTAATTTTGTCCCAAATGGACTTTTTGCTGATTATTATATCAGAACCCTAGACACATCTATTGAACATAATCAAGGGATACAGAAAGAGAAAGAACGTATCTGGTCTGATTTTGATTTTGTGAAAAATAAACCTACAGAAGATGCATTTGCTGAACGGATGGCAGCATATATGAAATTATCATTGCCGCAAGTATAAATATGAAAACAGGTACAATTGCTTGTTGCGTATGTAAAGTAGATAGCCAAGAGAAATATGTTATGAAATAATGAAATCCCAAAACCTGCAATTTTGCCAGGTCTTGGGATTTCATTTACACTGTTAAAATTAAGCCTTCCATAAACCATGCAGGTTGCAGTATGCATAAACTGCAACGACCTCATCCCCCTCACTCAGTACGAAGGAAACATTTGGAGCCTGACCTGGTTTCAAGTGTTTTCTCTGAATACCTTCTTTTGACTCTAAAGATACCCACTGGATCCAATGCTCTTCCACCATCGGATGGTCCACAGAACCAATATTTACAGTAACTACATTGCCTTCGACTTTGTATTCTGGAACGTGTTTCTCAGCTGCTCCATCGGACTCTCCTGCTATCAATTCTTTCATCTTCTCTCCGCAGCATAAAATCGGTACACCTGCATCATTGATGACCTCCACAATATTTCCACAATGCTCACATTTATAAAATTTCTGACTCATAAAATACCACCTTTCTTTTTTCTATGACTCTAGTATGGCATAAATGAGAATAATAATCAATAGTTTTTTAAAATTTATTTAAAATTAAAATTATTCTAATATTGTAATATATATACCTCTGCTACAAATACATTATACTATTACTCAATAAGCAGAACTTTTTTCTTATCATTTGTGGAAGTTATTTCGTGAAATTCTCATAGATAATTTCTCCATCTATTATCGTACACAACGTCTGGGTAAACACCTCCATTGGATTTCCCGAAAAAACTACAATGTCCGCATCTTTCCCTTTTTTCAGGCTTCCTACTCTGTCATCCACCCTGCAAATACGTGCTGCGTTAATAGTTATGGCTTTCAAGCCTTCCTCCACAGGCAGTCCATATTTAACTGCGAGACCTGCACAAAGAGGAAGGGTCTGAATCAACGCAACAGGATGATCTGTGGTAATGGAAAACAAAATTCCTGCTTCAATGGCATCGTGAAAAGCGGGGTCCATCGGATTCACCGCATCTATTGCACGAAGGGATGCCGTTACGGGTGTCGTTTCTTCATTACTATCATCCCCTATTATTCCCCACTTCTCTTCTGTAATTCCTATATGAGCGTGAGATTCAATTAATCCCGGCAACACCCAGGCACCATTCACATCCAATACTCTCTCACCGTCTTCTTTGTACTTAAAAGACGACATCGATCCTACTTCTTCAATTCGCTTTCCCTTTGTACGCACATATCCACATTCTATCTGCTTCTCTTCCATAGTAAAAATTTTACCATTTTTGATTACCATACTCGTACTACTCCGTTTCCAAGATTTCCCCAATAATACTACCAAAACGAAATAGAATATACCATTTTTGAATTACAAACTCAAACTTCGCAGTTGGATAAATACCTGTGTGCCTTGAAAATTCAATAATAATTTTTCTGTTCTTCCAATCTTTTTTGTTTTGTTTTATCCTAAATGCTTCATCATCAATCTTACTAAAAATCTCAGCTATCTCTTCAAATACACAGAATCTGTCCGTTGGCTCCTTTGTCAAACATGTTAATCTACTTCTAAGCATATCCTCATTACAGAAACATTCAACAATCCTGTCTATCAGCGTAGCCTTTCGAAGTCTGGAACATTTTCTCAGTTCAAAGTTTATTGCCTGTTCTAATAGTTGTTCTTTTGTATATTCTGTCTCCATCCCGGCACCCTCACGATCCTCCAGTACTTCCCGTAATTTAACCCTCATCTCATTGCCTTCCTTAAATTTCCATCTAATAAAGGATGTGTCAGTAACTCTTTGCGTTATCAGTGTTACGTTGTCGATATTAATTCTTTCACTGATTCCAGTATATATTAATGTGCTAAGCTGGTGGATTATTTTTTCAGCAGGACGGAATCTTTTGTATCATGGTAGCTGTAAGGCTAGCTGCTATTAAGGCATAAAAGTACTCTCACGATCAACGGAAATCTGGTCGTGGGAGAGTAATGCATAAGCGGTACAGTCGAGTAGACTAATGCCTCACAACACTAGCCCCTCACAGAACCGTACGTGCGGCTTTCCCGCATACGGCTCCTCATAATAACATTCATTTCTAGAACAACTTAACATATATCTTTGGCTTTGCCAACGGATACACTTT
>JBGVMW010000298.1:0-23599 GCA_045125095.1 Lachnospiraceae bacterium | reverse complement strand
CTTATCTACACCTGCAAACTGATCTTTAATTGTATGCATAATGTCCTTAAGTTCTGGAAGGACCTCTCCCATACACTGACCATTCTCTCTTGCAACTTCTGCTGCATGAACTTCTTTTGCACGACCAACATATGCAGGATCTTTTCTAGACAATGCAAACTCTGCCAATCCAATTGGATTTGAACGGTAAGATGAAGTCTCTCCTGAAGGAATCAACTCATCTGTTGTAGTTACCGGATCATGAATTTCGGAAACGACCTTAATTACCAAGTTATCGGTAAGAGCAACCATTGATGGCCAATCCTTAATATTTGGTCCAAATTGAATCTCAACAGAAGGATCTGCAACGCCCTTGCTATCAAATACACGGTTTTCGTAAATTGTCTTATCAAAGAAATATTTTGGCTTGCTAAAGTTTGCGTCAATATCTGTAGCAGGTGTCAAATATCCCTTATTTGCTGCTGTTGCTGCAATGGAACGAGCATCCATAAGTGCAACGGATGAAATCTGACCATTCTGTAACTTAGAACCTTCACGGTTAGGGAAGTTTCTTGTAGAATGACGAATACTAAATGCATTATTTGCAGGAGTATCTCCAGCTCCAAAACATGGTCCACAAAATGCGGTCTTCATAACTGCACCAGCCCCCATAAGTTTAGCAGCCGCACCATTCTTTACTAATTCCATATATACCGGCATACTTGCAGGATATACACTTAATGTAAATGCATCGGAACCAATATTTGCTCCAGCTAAAATATCTGCTGCATCACAAATATTTTCAAATCCACCACCTGCACATCCTGCAATAATACCCTGATCTACATATAATTTACCGTCTACTACCTTATTCGTAAGCTTGAAATCAACCTGTCCATCTAAGCTGACTAATGCTTTCTTCTCACAATCTACTAAGATATCCATGAGATTTGCATTCAACTCTTCGATAGTATATGTGTTACTTGGATGGAATGGCATAGCAATCATAGGTTTTACCTTAGATAAATCTACAACGATCATACCATCATAGTATGCAACCTTGCCCGGTTTTAATTCCTTGTATTCTTCTACACGACCATGAATATCATAGAATTCCTTAATTTTTTCATCTGTCTGCCAGATAGAAGATAAACAGGTTGTCTCTGTTGTCATAACATCTACACCGATACGGAAGTCTGCACTTAAGTTCGCAACACCGTCACCGATGAATTCCATTACTTTATTCTTCACATAACCATTACCAAATACAGCACCAATAATAGCCAAGGCAACGTCCTGAGGACCAACCCCCTTCATTGGTGTTCCTGTTAAATATACACCAACTACACCCGGCATATTGATATCGTATGTCTTAGACAATAACTGTTTTACTAATTCCGGACCACCTTCGCCCATTGCCATAGTACCTAATGCACCATAACGTGTGTGGCTGTCAGAACCTAAAATCATCTTACCGCCACCAGCCAACATTTCTCTGGCATACTGATGGATAACTGCCTGATGTGGCGGAACATAAACACCGCCATATTTCTTTGCACAAGTAAGACCAAACATGTGGTCATCTTCGTTGATGGTACCACCTACCGCACATAAGCTGTTATGACAGTTTGTAAGCACGTAAGGAATTGGGAATCTTTCCAATCCTGACGCTCTTGCCGTCTGGATAATACCTACATAAGTAATATCATGGGATGTCAGTTTATCAAACTTAATCTGAAGCTTCTCCATATTACCGGAAGTATTGTGTGCTGCTAAAATACCATATGCCATTGTATTTTTTGCTGCTTCTTCCTTAGCAGGAGCCTCTCCTAATTTACTTTTTAAGATTTCCGGTGCTTCATTTGTATCAGCGATTAATTCTGTGCCATTTACTAAATATGCACCACCGTCATATAATTTAACCATTTTCTACCTCCAGGTTATTGATATTTAAGCCTAAGCAAGCTTGACACTTTACTTGTTACTCTATCAAATTCCCCTTGATATTGCAAGTGTTTCCAGAAATTATTTGTACGTCTTCCTATGCACTATGCTGTACGGCACAGTTCTGACCGAACTATTTATTCTTCCCACCTACGGAATTCGTTAAAGTCATGAAGCAACGTCTTACACATCTTAACAATATTGTCAAATACTCCTGCCTTGTAGAAATTAATTATAATCATTCCCACTGGAATGGCAATAATCATACCTAGCAATCCTTTTACCTTCCATCCGATGAACATGAAGATCAATGCCAGGAATGGATCCAGTCCTATGGTATCCCCTACCATCTTTGGCTGTAATGCCTGATGCAGAATCAGACACAACACATACAAAATCACTAAACCGATTGCCGTTTTATAATCACCACTTAAAAGATCAAATACTGCCCACGGAATTAATGCAGTACCTGTACCAAAAAATGGCAGCATATCAAGAAAGGCAATCAACACAGCTAAAAGAATCGCAAATGGCACATCCAGAATTAAAAATCCTACAAATAAAACTACAATAATAACTACCATAATTTTTAACTGCGCTATAAAATATCCGCCGACTACTCGTACAAAATCATTGACAATCATACTGGCATATTTCTGGATGGTTGCTGGTGCATGCTGTTTATAGAATGCCACAATTTTTTCCCTGTCTGCTACAAAAAAATAAGCTGATAAGACAGACATAATCACAGAAATCAGTAAGGATGGTAAATTCTTTGCAAACCCTCCTACTACATCAAAAGCAGGTGCACTCACCTTTGATACCAGTTCCTTTGCATATTCCCCTGCGGAAGACTGCATCGATTCTATACTATCCTGTACTCCCTCCGGGAGCTTCTCACACACCACAGAAACGTTTTCACCAATTCTATGAACATCTTCCATAATGCTGTTTGCAATCTCTGGTGCATCTGCTATGATGATTTGCACCTGATGAATTGTCCCAGCCACTACTCCATAAAAAGCAAGCACAACAAGTGCCAATGCCATAATAATAGTCAGTACCGTACCGTGCCTACGAACAATCTTTAATCTTTTTTCCATAAATTTTACAAGGGGATTCGCAAGCAATGCAAGAATCCATCCTATTACAAATGGCATAAAAAATACTAACACTTTTGGTACTGCAAAAATCAACAACAGCACGGCTGCTACCAACAATGCTATGTTTGTGAAAATTTTTAAGTACTTTGTAGATTTCCTCATTCTGCTCTCCATTTCTCCGTCTTAGCGTGTGTTTAAACATACATTCCCTTTTATCGCACTCATAACAACAATTGTTCAGGCTCACGCTAACGATATCATTTTTATACTTACCGTATTCTTCCATTATACGCATAATTTCCAGTAAATACTTGAAGAAATTCTTAAAATTTCTTTGAATAACGTTGTATTTTTTGCTAATTTTCATTATAATTGACATAAGACAATGGGGGATTCTTAAAATAAAAGAAGGGAAGTGTAAAAAATGGAACATAAACCAAATAAACAATTAGAATATGACAAGCCTACTATTTGTACCAAATGTGGTGCTCCTTTAGAATATTTGGGCATTGGCTACTATCGTTGCACGGAATGCGGAGAAGAACTAAAAGATCGTTTCTGCCAGATCAAGGAATATTTAGAAGCTCACCCAAAAGCAACTGCCGTAACTGTTTCAAAGGAGCTTGGGATTGATTTATCTTATATCAACAAATTGCTGCGTATGGGACGTTTAGAAATCCCTGAGGATTCCGACGTTTTTATTGGATGTGAACTGTGTGGTCGCTCCATCCGGTATGGTAGAGTTTGCAGTAGTTGTGCTGCCACTGCCGGACATAAGATACAGGGGGTTGCAATTACACCTGCTGAAATCGGCGAAACACCGAAAAAAAAAGATGGAAAAATGCGATATATAACCGAAGAAAAACGCCATCATTAAAATCTTCCATATTTCTTACGATTGTTTTTGTAAAAACTAATTGAAATCTTATACATAAAATGCTATCATATTTTGTTGTTATTTACATCAACCGATTTTATGGAGAGATACAAAAATGAAAGCATTTTTTATACAGCATTTGAAAGACACTCAAATCTCTTTTCACGTCACTTTAAGGACTGTCTGGGGATATATTTTTCTTTTCATTACATTAGTATATCTGCTTACCCATGGCGGCTTCATGCCGGCAGGCCGCCCGGATAGCATTAGTATACTTAAAATTGTGCTATTGGTTTTCGCCTTTCTGATCAGCATTCTGTTTTTCCATGTACAAATACAATGGGATGCACGCAAGGAACAATTAGCAACCAGAATTTTGTTGGCATGCTCACCAGTTTTTTGTTATTTATTTCTGGAATTGACACACAAATCTAATTTTTACAAATTTCATCCATATGATACCTTCATGAACCTGCTTTTGTTAGCATTTTTATGCATTGTATGTATTGTGATTGTCAATCGTTTTCGCATTGCCATGATTCTGCCCGTTACGATCTGCTTTTTGTTTGCCTTAGCTAACACGTTGGTATACCGTTTCCGCGGTTTTCCATTGTTAGCATCTGACTTTACGTTAATTAAAAGCGCTGCTGCTGTTGCTGACAATTATGATTATACCATCAGTTACACACATGCATTCATGTTAATCCTGTTTGTAGATTACATTTTATTTGTCTGCAAATTAAAAAACAACAGAATTTTTGACAAATGCTATCTGCTGAAACGCTTGATTGTTCTTGGTAGCACTCTCATTATTGCGTATGTCGTTATCCTTGCAAGCAAGCTGACGACAGATCCTTTTGTACATATCAGCCAGTTTAAACCGCAGAATAGTTATCGTGACCATGGTGCGGCTCTTACTCTTGTGGGAAGCATACATTTTACGTTAGTTGTAGAACCAGATGATTATTCTCCTGAAGCTGCTGCTGCCATTGCAGATGGGTACACTTCCGATTCCGCTTCTGCGTACAATATAGAAAAGGCGCCGGATATTATTGTCATTATGAACGAGGCATTTTCCGACTACCAGACACTATACGACTTGAATATAAAGGAAGATACCCTTTCTTTTTTCCACAGTCTTACCGATGACACCATTTCCGGAAATATGTACGTGTCTATCTGGGGAAGCCAGACTGCCAATACGGAATACGAGTTTCTCACCGGTAACAGCAAGGCTTTTCTTCCGGCAGGCGTTGCCCCTTACCAGACCTTTATTAAGAGCAACTCCACTCATCATTCTCTGGTACACAGCATGACACAGATTGGATACGGCAGTAATTTTGCTATGCATTCCTTCACTTCTGTGGGATACAATCGAACGGTGGCATATAAGGTATTAGGCTTTGAGGATTTCATTACCATGGAACGCTTTGAGAATCCCTGGACATACCGGGATTACATTTCCGACCAGTGTCACTATGAGAACTTAATCTCCCATATGGAGGAGGTCAAAGAGACAAAAGACGGTCCTGTATTTGCCTTTAATGTAACCATGCAGAATCACAGTGCTTACAAAGAGGTATACGACAATCTTCCTCTGACACTCAAAGTAAAAAATGCGGAATATCGCGACAAGTTAGACCTGCGAACCTATGTCAATCTTCTAAAGAAGACAGATGAAGCCTATGAATATCTCATTGACTATTACAGTAAGCAGGAAGATCCTGTTATGATTGTATTCTTTGGTGATCATCAGCCGAGTATAGAAATGTATTACGACGAAAATGATGAGATGCAGAAATACCAGATTCCTTTTAAAATCTGGACAAATTACGATATTGAGGAACAATACATCGAAAAAACAAGCCCTAACTATCTAGGTGCTATCATGACGCAGGCAGCCGGTCTTCCTTTGACTGGTTATCAGAAATTCCTCCTAGAATTATCCGAGGAAGTACCTGCTATCACGGTCAACGGTTACTATGGCAGTAATGGGAAGCTGTATGAGACAGAAGATGTTGACTCACCTTATTACGACCGCATTCATGAATATAATTTATTGGAATATAATAGCTTATTCGACGACAAGAATGTATTACGGGATTTCTTCTATCTCAATGAATAAAACGAAAACTGAACATTTATATATAAATCCCAAGCCTTTTGTCGCTTGGGATTTATTTATTCCTACATCATTTCATCTTCATTCTTTGCAGGCTGTTTTTTCTCCACTCCCCACCATTTCTAGCACCAAATAGGCAATTGCAAAAGTGGTTCTATCCATAAATTGCGAGAATTGTTTGTGACAATTCACTACAATATTGGAGTTTCGCAATTACCTATCTAGCACCAAATCACAATTAATGGAAAGGCGGATTTGTCATATAATTTTATTACACTTGACAAAATTATGGTAAAGTGGTATTCTGTCGAATAAAGGGTGAATAACTACATGCATAAACATGACATTAACACATCATTTATGACTTTAGTAGAAGATGGGATTGAATCATAGATATTGTAAAGAATAATTCGTTGCATTGTGTTATGTCAATGCAACTTTTTTTGTGTCTACACTCAAATACATTGTATATAATAATTTCCATATTGGTATACTGTAGCCCTATCAAATTAGGCAACTACTTTATATAATAAATGGACTCTGATAAAATTCGCGAAAACCATATCAGAGTCCAAACTGCCAAGCACTTATGAAAAAGCACCTAGGTAAAAGTATATCACTTTTTCAAGCAAGTGTAAATAAAAAATATTAAACATTAGGTGATGTAAACGTTTTAATGCAATCATTCTTTGATGACGTTATACAAGCATTTTTTAGTATTTTTAATTGCATTAGTATTTTTAAGATTTGTCTATATTCATATTAATTTATTGAATATAGTAATCTTATAGTACTAAAATAACCATTATAGTTAGAGAAAGAGGTAAACTTATGAAGAAAAAAATTGGAAAATATGTTTCTTCTACTAAAGGAGGTAACGTAACCCATTATTGTAACGGAACATATAAAATATGGCTAAGAAATTATTCAGGTTTCCATTGGACTGGAAACGTAGATTTTAGCTGGAAGTAGAGGTATCATATTGGTAGCATTAGATTTACATTTTAGCATATTATTGATACTGTATGGATTAATAACGTTAGTCGAATACATAATATGGAAAAGACGAAACAGAACCATCTCCTTTTGGGGAATAATGATTGTGACTTTGTATATATTATTATTATTTAAAGTTACAATCTGTCCAATAATATTTTTGAGAGAAGATAGTCGACAAGAGTTTATGACTTATGTAGGATCATATTATAGTTGTTATCAATTAATTCCTTTCAAAACAATAATAAACTCTTTTAAAACAAATACATGGTTTTTACAGGTGATTGGAAATATTTTGCTCTTATCTCCCATTCCGATTTTGTATTCATTATTACGGAAAAAAATGCCATCTATAAAAATTTTAATCCTTATGGGTGCGAGCATTAGTCTAATAATCGAATTGACTCAGCTTGTAATTAATATAGCCACTGATTATCCTTCTCATGTTGTGGATATAGATGATTTTATATTAAATACCATAGGTGTAACAATTAGTTCTGTAATATTATATTTGGTACATAAAAATGATTACTTCATAAAAGTAAAACAAATATTTAGAAAAGAATAGTATTACAAAGTTTAAAATGAACATCAATTACGCATGCGTTATTCATAATTAGATGCCTAATTGGTGTTCATTGTCTATCCCAAGAATAAATAAGCCATTGCGCCAGCTCATTAAACATCCGCCAGCACAATGGCTTATTTACAATTTGATTCATTATTTGATTTTATTACCAGCCTTTTTACAACCGGTTGAGTTTGTTACATGAATTGCCGTCTTCTTTGCTGCACCTGTAACTTTGTTTGATTTGATGGTAGTCTTGTTAGAATTACTAATCCAGATACCTTTTTTTGTCTTGCTGACAGTTACTATATTCGCATTTACCGTAGAATATGGTGCCTTATATATCATAATTGCAGTATCGCCAGAACTCTTTACCGTATTCTTCTGAATATTCACCTTTGCAGAAGAAGTGGTAACGTAGATACCACCTTTCTTTGGCTTAGAAATCTTGTTAGAAGTTACTGTATTGTACTTACTCTGGTAAATATACACACCATATCCATCTGCATTGTTAATGGTATTACTTGTTACACTTACATAATCGGAATTACTAATACGAACAGCATCTTTTACACTGCTCTTTCTTGTTCCTGTAATTATGTTTTTCTCAATCTTAGTGCGGTTCTTGCTGCTGGTTCCACCAGACTGGAATACACCGATTGCATTTTTCTTCTTTGCAGTAACAGAATACTTTTTGATGGTGTTACCACTGATAATACTTCCTGTACTCTTGCTGGATAACCAGATTCCACAGTCACCTGCTGACTCAATTATGTTGTTCTTAGCAACGGTACCTTTACTGTTTGTGTTGATATCAATTCCATCGCCCTTTGCTGTAATAGTATTGTTCGCAATCGTGGTCTTTGTGGATTTGTATATCCAGATACCATCCTTTCCAGCAGTTTTAATGTTGTTATAGTTTACACTGTTGTTTGCACAATTCTGTGTTACATAAACACCGGATGTCTTTGGATTTGTAATAGTATTATAACTTGTTGCATCCACACCAATTGTACATTTCTTTACCTGATACAGATAAATACCACAATCCTTTGGTGTATTCACTGTATTACCAGATACAACCGTGTTATCAGAGCCTGTGTAAATAGCAATACCAGATTCGCCCGGTGTTGTCACTGTGTTATCGTTTACCGTGGAGTTTGTACAATTTTCCTCTAATAAGATGCCATGCTTTGGCGTACCTGATATGGTATTGCCACTGACATTTGTCGAAGCTGCCTGTGTCACGAAAATACCATATCTCTTTACATTAGAAATTGTATTACCAGTAATTGTTATGCCAGCCATTGGCTTATTCGCAGAGCCAGACACACGAATGGCATCTCCCCAGAGACTATCTAACATTTTCACATCACAAATCGTATTGTTACTAATCGTAATATTGTAAGTGGAAGGACTCGGTGCAGCAACACCATTTAAAGGATCTTTAAAATCATCGTCCTTGGCACCTTCTACTTCAGTATACACAAGAATTGCCTCTACACTACCCGTAATGGTATTACCCGATACTGTAGTATTTATATAATTGTACAGCTTTAATGCCGTCTCTGTCATTCCTGTAATGGTATTGTTTGTGATGACGATACCATCATGATATACACCTTTTACACCTGTATGACTTCCGATTGCTCTTGGATAATCATAAAATGTACAACCGTTAATTGTAATATTCTTACAGCCCAAATCATCCCACTTCACAGCCTGCTCTGTTGGAAGAATGACATTGTCATGGGTAATATCGAACTGAATTGCTTCTTTTGGTTTAATCTCACCCTTATCATTGTGAGTGTTCGTTCCATAACCATGGAATGTACAGTTATCAACAATAGAATCTGCCGCACCCGCAAATACGATAAAGTGGCTTCCGGCAGGCACATTTTTAAATTCTACATTCTTTACTGTAACATTAGAAGCATGGATGAAACGGAAGGATTCCGAACCATCTGTATGGTTGAAAATCGGTGTACTATCCCAGATACCACCATCAATGGTAATGTTGGAAACAGTATTATAACCACCCTGATCGTTCACTAATTTACCTTCCAGAATTGCACCATTTGGCTTCTGCTTCAGGAAGTGTGTCTGTGCAGTGGACTTCAAGGTTGTGTTGGAATACACAAAAATTGGCTTGTCCAACTTGTATTCTCCTGCCGGAAAATGAATAATCAGTTCACTGTACTGACCATTGGCATTCAGATCTAACACTGCCTGAATATCCTTAGCCGTACAGCCCGGTGCCATGGTTACCTCATGCACATTTGCATTTGTTTCAGCAGCAGACACCGGAAGTTCTGTTGTCACTACTGCTGTAGCAGCCGCTAAACACATTGCGCCCACTACAAGTACTTTTCTCATGTTCTGAATTATCATACGCTTACCCCTCTCTACATACGTTTGTATATGATAGTATTTATTTATTCACAAGATGTTTCCGAAGAAACTCTAATGAATTCTCACGTAATGCTTTTAATTTTCCCATTGCTTCCTCTTTATTCTTGGTGAAGAACATGGAAAAATCAAAATCTTCTGCATCATACAGCAGATGGCTGTCTAATCCTAAGCTTTCCAGCAAATCAATGGTTCTCGCTCCGGTGGAGGAATGTATCATGGAAATAAATGGCTTTCCAAAAATAATGGAAAATACCGTTCCATGGAATGAGTTTGTTACCACATATTCCGCCCCTTCAATTAAACCGATAAACTCGCCCGGCGTAGATGTGTAGGTTCTCATAATCTCATTTTCAAACATTTTATCTTTTCTTCTCTGTACAACAGGAAGCCCTAACGCTCTTGATAATTTATTTACCAATCGCACCATCTGCTTATTGTTTTCCATCATATATACTAAGATATATTTCTCGCCTAAGGATGGCTTCACAAGAATATCTTCATAATCTTCCTTCTCAAGTAACAATGTTGGGTCAATTACGACCTCAACCTTGCCATCATATAATTCACTCACCGCTGGCAATGCACTGGACTCTCTTATGGATACCCCTTTATAATCCGCAAGAGCGTCGTGTATCTTATGTGTGTACATAACCGGAATAAAATCACTTCCCGTACTTGCCGCATAAGACATTTTTATCGCATTTTTTGGTGCAAATTCCAGATAAAAGGATGGATCATATCCTCCAATATGGGCATCGTTCCACACCTGATCACTACCCGTAATGTAAGCATCTAAATTGTGGTCACCTGCCTGTAACTCTTCATAGGAATGATAATCCCCTAACAGATTAAAATTCTCTTTAATAAAGTTATTATATCGTTTCACACGCACCAGACTGTCATTGGAGGTGAAACGCAGATTCATCTTTTTGAAAAAACGCTTCACCGTCGTTTTCTCTTTAATCGGGTCATACAAGTCATCAATTACTTCTGTATGGTAATTAATAACACATGGTTCATGCCCTTCATTTTTTAACACCTTCTGCAACGCCCAAGTCTGAAGGCTGGCACCGTAATTCAGTGCACTATGAAATGTGATTACACCCACTTTCATTTATTTTACACCTCCATTCAGCAATTTTCCAATCGTAAATGTGTCACTTTGAATCTGTACCACTTTACCGGTGTGCATCAGTTTCTTGACATTTTTTACATGGGCAATTACATTTTCTGTTACATATATTTTATCAAAATTCTTAAGGTCTGCTGTCATTGCATTCATATTCGTTGCATATTTTCCCTTAGTCTGGTAAGAATTCGTATTAAAGTTGGTTAATACAAATATCTTCTCACCTTCTGCCTGCAACAATGTGTTTATCACATTGGCATTGTTTGGATTATACACAACAATTTTTTCAAACTTCGCATGACCAAAACGTCTTCTATACTCTCTGGTATACATGTTGCGCAATGTCTTCTTCAGGTTAATCTTAAGCAGTCTTCTGAACCAGATTGCACTCTTTTCAAATACCGTATTGGTAATCATGTTGTCAAGTGCAATATAACCGGTTTCTTTCGTTAAACCAGCAAGCATTTCTGTCTGTGGTTTGACTGCTTTTGCACTGACTGCAAGATAGCATTTTTCCGGTCCTTTATAATCGTTAATATCCTGTATCAACTGTGTGGCAGACGCCTCATCCTTGAAGGAATGAGTGTATACTAATATGTTATGTTTTGTATCTGCATGGTAGTCTACCACTTCAAATTCCGGTGTCTGTCCTTTCAACCACATATCACAAACTTCTTTTACCGTCTCCGCTCTGTCATATGGACAGAATTCCTGATAGAAGGACTTATAAAATGCATGAGGCTTCTTCATTTCTGCAATCAACTCATCTACAGTAGATACCATTGGCAAATCTAATGTATCAAAATCTACATAAATTCCTCGTGTTGCAAGGTAATCCTCTTTATCGTATGTAAAAAGTACAATCGGCTTCTTTGATACAGCATAGTCAAACATAATACTGGAGTAATCTGTCACCAGCATATCAGATGCATTGAGAAAATCATAGGTATCATACTCAGTTGGGAATGCAATAATGTGCTTATAACAGCTACAATCAATGGCATCCTTTACAAATGGATGAAGCTTTAAGACAAATACCTGATTGTCATCTAACTTTCTATCCAACTCGTCAATATAATCTACAATCTCCTTTACCTGTCGCATATTTTCCTGCTGGTCTAAGGTACCACGCCAGGTAGGCATATACACAATTACCTGCTGATCCTTACGGAAACCGCAGTCTTTACGGATGTTTTCATAACGGGTAGTATCAAAAAATGCTGAGTTACGCGGATAACCGGATAACATAACCTGACCATCAAACAACTGGTCAATCATATAGTCCTCAATAAATACCTTCTGGGAGAACTTCTGTTGATACAACAAGTAGTCAGCTATGGCAAAGTTACGCTGTACGTTTCCCTGTCCATATTCTCTTCCCGGTACAATTCTTCCCATGTATTTCAGCGGCGTTCCATGCCAGGTATTTAAGTACACCTGTTCTTCCTTCTTCACAAAGTAAGTCGGGAAACTGGTATCTGTCACTAAATATTTTGCAGATGCCAGCATCTTCACATATTCCTGATCTTTCATCAGAATTAGTTTGACATTTTCAAGACCATACATGTCAAGCATACTTTGCACACGTTCCTGGTACGCAGTCTTTACTGCAAGATAGATGCGGTATCCATTGTATTCCGGTGCATTCAAAGTAAGGAGTATTCGCATCATATTACCTGCCAAATCCTCACCATGCTTGGACTCTACCAAAACTGCCTTCTCGTCTACTGAATATTTTTTGTAGCATTTTGCGTAACGCACCGCTGCCGGATTCTTACGTTTTAGTTTCTTAAATCGCTTCTTAAGATTTTTTATCTGTAAATCCGTATTTTTCTTGGAAATCAGATAATTCGGCACTGATGCCGGAAAATATTTTGCCAAGCGTACAAAATTCTTCATTTTTCCACGGCTGGATAACCGTTTCTTATATACATTAGTTCTGCCACCTAAAGAGTACTTGTAGTAATGATTCTCTGTCCAGTTCGGGAAATTCTCATTTAACCAGGAGAATGCTTTATTGATATATGCATTCTTTTCTTTGTAAGAATTCTTATAATCCTCCGGGGAGAACATATTTAAGAAGCGGAAGAATACGTGTCGAATACATATATATTCGATTTCTTCTTTATAATCCTCAAAAATACCACGCTCTTTGTAAAAGCTTACTAAATGGTCATAGGAACGGAACAAATCAAAGGTTGCTTCGTTAAATGTATTTAAGAAACTGCTCATATTACTTCTTCGGTAGTAATAGAGACAATCTTTCACATAACCAATGCTCTTACACTGGCTGCTGACCGTATAAATAAACAACAAATCTTCAAAACGCAGATCTTCAACGAACTTATGCTGTTCAAAAAGTTCACGCTTAAACAGCTTATCCCATGGGAATGGGGAAATCTTTGTCAATTCAAACTTTCTGTCCTTTAACTGAAAATTCTGTTCCAGCGGAACTTCCAATGCCTGTGTACTGTCCTGCATATCGACGTCACTGTATATATTATATCGACCACAACAAACCAAATCGTTACCGTCTGCAGATGCTTTCTGATACAGAATTTCACACATATCTTCCCGGATAAAATCATCACTGTCCACAAACATGACATATTCGCCAACCGCTCTCTCCACGCCGTAGTTTCGGGCGTGGCTGACGCCATGATTTTCTGTTGTAAATACACGCATTTTTTGAGAATATTTTTCCTGATATTCATTTAACACGGTTAAACTTCCATCGGTACTTCCGTCATTAACCGCAACGACCTCAATTTCTTCTAATGTCTGTGCAAAAATGCTGTCTAAACACTGGCGCAGATACTTTTCTACATTATAAACAGGAAGTACTATACTTACTTTTATATCCATAATTTTCCCCGTTCGATGCCTTTCTTCTACTTACTTTTTCAAATCTTTCTTAATCTGTGTGGTAGAAATCTCCGGTGTACGTGGCAGATATACTACTTCACAATAATCCTTAAGGAAATCAAACTTGCCTTCCCAGTCATCACCAATGACAAAGGTGTCTACCTTAAATTCTTTTACATCCTGGATTTTCTGTTCCCAGTTCTCTTCCGGAATTACCAAATCTACATATCGGATAGCTTCTAACAGACGTTTTCTTTCTTCATAAGTGAAATAACATTTTTTCTGCTTTGAATTCCAGTTAAATTCATCCGTAGAAAGTGCCACGATAAGATAGTCACCTAACTCCTTGGCACGCTGCAACAAATTTACATGTCCGTAATGCAACAAATCAAAAGTTCCATATGTGATTACTTTTTTCATTTTTTTGCTCCTTCTGCCGCTTTGGCGGCTTTTTAATCCGTATATGTTTACTTAATCATTTCCTCATACTGTGCTGCTATCTCGTCAATGTCTCCATAAGCAATCAGCTTACCCTTATCCAAAATCATTGCCTTGTTACAAAGTCGCTTCACCTGCGCAAGCGAGTGTGATACAAACAGTACCGTCACACCGGAATCAAACATATTCATAACCTTTTTTTCACTCTTTTTCTTAAACTTAGCATCACCCACCGACAAGACTTCGTCTAAGATTAATATCTCAGGCTCCACGGCAGTTGCGATCGCGAAGCCTAAGCGGGAACGCATACCGGAGGAATAATTTTTAACCGGAACATTGATGAATTTCTGAAGCTCTGAGAACTTCACAATTTCATCATATTTCTGATCAATAAATTCCTTTGTATAGCCTAACACCGCACCATAGAGATAAATATTTTCTGCACCCGTATATTGTGGCTCAAATCCTGCTCCTAACTCTAATAACGGTGCAATTTTTCCATTTCTGGTAACGGTACCGGAAGTTGGTTTAAATACACCTGCTATCACCTTTAAGAGCGTACTTTTTCCTGCGCCATTTAAACCCAGAATTCCCACACGGTCACCCTGATTTATTTCAAAACTAACATTCTGCAATGCCCAGAATTCATTATAACGAATCTCTCGCTTTATCATTTTAATGATATAATCTTTGAAATTGTCTACCTTTTCTTTGCTCAGGTTAAATTTCATGCTGACATCGTCTACTTTTAATGCAACTTTATCCATCTTAAACCTCACAATTTTATAAACTCAAAATAAATTTATCCTGATTTTTCTTAAACACTACAAGTCCTATAATTAATGCCGCAACACTGAAAATAGTAGCATAACTTACATACCATACATTCATCCATTCACCAAATACAGCGGAACGGAACATGTTAATAATGGCATACACCGGATTAAACTTCAAAATCCAAAAAAATCCGCTGGCTTCGATTTTTTCAGGATAGTAGAATATTGCACAGGCATACATAATCAATGTCAAAGCCACTGACCACAAATATTCAATATCTCTGAAAAATACACCGACCGTTGCCAGAATCATACCGATACCATATGTCAACACTAACAACAATACTAATGGGTAAATAATCTGTAACAAATATGCGGTCGGATATACACCACGAATTAATGCAACTACAAACAATACCAGCAAAGATGGTAAAAATGTAGCATAATTATGCAAGGTTGCCGACAATGGATACAGGTACTTCGGAACATATACCTTACGTATCATTGCTGCATTGGAGCGTATTGACTTCAAAGAAGCTTTTGTCGCCTGCGAAAAGAAAGAATACAGCAATCTGCCTGTCAATACATACACCGCAAAGCTTTTTTCATTATTTCCAAATAAGGTACCAAATACAATGGTAAGAACAATCATATTTAAAAGTGGTTCTAACAAGGACCAGAACACTCCTAATACGGAACGGCGGTATTTTAACTTAATCCCCTTCATAACCAACTGGGATAACAAAAACTTATACCGCATAAAATTATCAATATATTTTTTCATAATTTCCTCTCATTCTGCCGCAAAAGCGGCTTCTCGATCAGCAGGAACTTTGTGCCCCGGCACAAATTCCAGAATGAAAGAATGCAATTCTTTCATTTTTTCCACTCATTCTGCCGCTTTCGCAGGAATTTAATTCCATCATAGAACAATTACACTCTACTTCATAATGACACCCAGCACACGCTTGGATGCCTGTCCATCTTCTAAGTAGTTGAATTTCTGATTAAAGGCGAAATACTTGTCATCATACAGAAACTCTGTCAGCTGTGTTTTCACCGTTTCCTCCAATACATCCTGGGTTTCCACAATCGGGAATGGCAATTCCTTTAAATCAATATAAAAATCCCTGATCGCTGTCTGGTATTCCTCTAAGTCATACATATATAATACAACCGGACGTTTCAAGCAGGCGAAATCAAAGAATACACTGGAATAATCCGTAATTAACAAATCACTCATCAGATACAGCTCATTGATATCATCCACCTCTGATACATTGATAATTCTGCCATCACATTTGTCAAATGCAAATCTGGTTGCCACAAAATAATGAGTACGGAACAGAATTACCACGTCCTCGCCTACTTTTTCTAAAAAGCGGTCAAAATCTAAATTCAAGGAATAAGAAAATCCCGTATTATTCTTTCCTCTCTGGTTATCACGAAATGTCGGCGCATACAGAATTACTTTTTTGCCTTCCGGAATTCCATACTGCTTCTTTAACCGATTGATATCATCAGGAGTGGCATTTATTAACATGTCGTTGCGGGGATATCCCTTTTCTATCATAATATTCTCTTTGTTCAGTTGGTCTAAACCAAATGCAGAAATTAACTTTTCTGTACAAAAAGCAGATGGAGAAATCATATGTGTATACTCCTTTGCCCTTGTCAGGTAACGCTCATGAATTTTCGCTGCTGTACTCATATTTTCGCAATCTACTTCAATATCACAGCCTAAACGCTTCAGAGGCGTTCCATGCCAGGTCTGCAACATCACCTGATCCTCTTTTCGGCGGAAATACCCAAGCTGAATGGAATTGGTAATAATATAGCCGGCACTGGTCTGCACCTTTCTGTAAGGTCTGGATTTGATTTCTACTACCGTAGTGTTACGGTTCTCACAGAGCCATTTGTATTTCTTTACATCTTTAAATGCCCATACGAAATGATACTCCTTATACTTGTCATCCTGTAACATGGCTTCGTACAAAGCTCTTGGAGAGCAGGCGTACTGTCTACCATTATATGCTTCAAACAATACCAGCTTTTTGTCTGTTTTACAGGTTTTTCGTATGATTGCATAATCAATCTTATGTGCAATCTCCCACACCTTCTGCAACACGGTAAAAAGTGGTTTACAGCTTCCTGTGGCTTCTTTCACCTTATCTTTCACTTTCTGCATCATAGTTTTTCTTTTCCTTTATCTATTTCTAATTTGTCTGTGCCATGATTACGACTGTCCCTGAGTGTGATGACTCACGCGTTCTTCCTCCGGCGGAAGTTTCATATAATCACCATATAAGCTTGTCAGATATTCATCCGGCTTAGAGGGAACAGGCAATACAAAATCCTCGAACGGCAACAGCTTCGGTTCCCTAAAACAGGAGTTATCTACGGTTTCTCTTGTTGTCCAGTAACCAAATAAATTGCCAATGCGTCTGGTCTCTTTCTTATTCCAATGAACAATTACACTATACAGTATCTTCTGTATTCCATCCAGTATGCAATCCGGCAGTGAAGTAATGATCTTGCTAATCATGCGGTTTACTTTTCCCCGGTTCTCCGACGGTCGGCGCAACACACATAGATGATACGCGGTAGCACAGATTCTCTGTATTTTTTCTAAGATTCGATTATCCGGTATCCGGTCAAGGGCAAAGATATCAATAGTAGGAAGCTGCTCAATTGTGTGGTTTTCCACCTTCAAACGAATATGTCCAATAGGGGCATCGGGTATGATATGTTTTTCTGCATATTCATACACATACTTTTCTCCCATTTCAGCTAACAGCTGCTCTGTCTTCTCAAAGTCCTTTCGGAACACGCCAACATCCATATCATCATCCCACGGAATGAATCCTTTATGTCTCACAGCTCCTAATGCACTGCCACCTAACAGGTAGTGTGTAATCTGATGTTCCGCCAACACCTTATGAACCTCACCCATCATCGCTGTGGTTTCTAACTGCAATTGTCTTAATTCCATGTGTTCCATACCTCATACTGCATGTGATTTTCTGCCCTTTTTTTCTGCAAAAAACCACATTTTTTACCCATTGACGACAGCTTACAAATATTTAAATTATAGCATTTACATATATGGTTGTCAAATACAGTAATATTGAAAATCATTGACATTTTTCGACCATTTTCTATAATATACATGTTAGGTATTTTCTAAAATTCATTTACAGGAGAGGGGTTACCCATGAAAAAATTTATCAAACAATATTTTTTACTTATTTTTATGTTCTTTCTGATACCGCTATCTTTACAGACTATCGAAGCAGAAGCGGCAAAAAAGCCGGTATATACTATCACACCGCAGAGCAAACCATATAAAGATAAGTTCACGAATCTCGGCACCTACAACAAAAATACAAAACAGTACTACTTAATCCGTTCCTATTTAGAGCAATTGCAAAAAACAGGAGGCGGTACACTGGTATTAAAGTCCGGTACTTACAACATTACCAATACTTTGTTTGTTCCATCCAACGTTACCATTCGCTTTAAGGATGGCGTTGTGATTAACAAACGCACCCAAACGGGTACTTCCGGATTAAAAGCAACCGGTTCCCTGTTCCAATGTGTTGCGCCTTCAAAAGCCGGCAAAAAAGGTTGCATGAAGCAATACAATGGCATGAAAAACATTTCTTTCATTGGTGAAGGTACTGTCATCATTGATATGCAATACACAAAAAATTGTGTTGGTATCATTATTGCTCACAACCAGAATGTTAATGTTAAAAATATCACTTTCCAAAATATGAAAGGCGGACATTTCCTGGAAGTAGATGCATCTAAAAATGTTAGAATTGTAAACAACACGTTCAAAAACCACAAGGCATCTGCAAATGGCAACAAAGAAGCCATTAATATCGACACCCCGGACAAAAATACTAATGGTTTGAATGTAGACTGGACTTCCTACGACTGCACTCCAAATAAAAATGTATTAATTCAGGGCAATACCTTCTTGTCATTGGAACGTGCCATCGGTACACACAAATACAGTCAGGGTAAGCTGCACAAAAACATTAAAATCATCGACAATATTATAAATTACTGTGACCAGGATCCCATCCGCGTTATGAACTGGGATTCTCCAACCATCACCGGTAACTACATTTCCAACGTTGACTACGGAAACGGAACCTACCGCGCCATCTTAGCAAGCGGAATGCACAATCCTACCATCCAGAACAATGTCTTTGAAAATGTGGCTCGTCCAATCCAGATTATGGCTTGGAAAAATACCGGTGCCGGCGAAGAATATGACATTATCTACAGCACCTTATCTGAAGAAAACATTGCCGTCATGCAACAGAACACCCTTGTGAATGTAGGCGAAACTTTTATTCGATATAATACGGAATATAATAATTATAAAAAGGTGGAAACTTACCCGATATTTGGGTATTAATGTAACAAAAGGCTTGCTTTTTACCAGTTATAATAGCTGGTAGAAGCAAGCCTTTTTATATACTAGGAAATTGCATATATCACATTCTATAATAAACCCTTATAATTTCCTGGTATATAAAAAACAGAAGCCCACACTCCAAAGTGTAAGCTCCTGCTTCATTACCTACCTATTAAATTGTAACTATTATCGCTTCTATTATTCCTGCTTATCGGAACAACATCCACAGCCACATTCCAAATGGTCACTCTTCGCCCCGGAACACTGACCACCTGATGGGCAACCGATGCATTTTGCACCATTTTTCTTAGCCTTAATTATGTATACTATTGCAACGCCAATGATAATCAGCACGATTCCTACAATAAGAAAATCTTTCATAGCAATACTCCTTTAATAGATAAACTAACTTAATTTATATTCAGCGCTGAATTTCTTGTTATTTCTTACGATGATACCAGCTACGATTGCTACAATAGCAATAACTGCTATCAGTCCTGGGATAAATGCAGTTCCAATCGCACCAGTTGTAATTATTGTACCAATCTGATATACGAGGAATGCTACCACATAACCAGTTCCTAACTGTAATGCAATACCGCCCCAAAGCCATTTCTTATCCTGCATTTCAGAGTTCATCGCACCGATTGCAGCAAAGCAAGGAGGTGTATACAGGTTAAACATTAAATATGCTAATGCTGCAACTTTTGTTAATCCCATAACTGTTGCAACTTCATTTGCACCACCAACTAATGCTAATTCTTCTGTATCAATAAAGTTAGAAAGACCATAAACAACTGCTAATGTACCTACAACGTTCTCTTTTGCAATGAAACCTGTAACTGCTGCTGCTGCTAACTGCCATACGCCAAATCCTAACGGAACCAAAAGAACCGCAAATGGAGAAGCAATAGACGCAAGGATGGATGTATTTTCCATTCCCTCTTCTACAACCTGGAACTGCCAGTTAAAGGCAGACATAATCTGAACAACTGCATTACATACTAAAATAATAGTACCAGCCTTTACGATGTAAGCTTTACCACGGGATAACATAGAAATGGTAGCTCTCTTAAGGCTTGGAAGCTTATATTCAGGAAGCTCCATGATAAAGAAAGACTTTCTATATTTGTATCCTGTAATCTTCTTTACAAGTAAAGCACCCAGTAAAATCAAGAGGATACCTACAAAGTACATCAATGGCGCTACCCATGGAGCATCTGAGAAGAATGCACCCGCAAACAAAGCGATAACCAGTGCCTTCGCTCCACATGGCATGAATGGTGTTAACATTGCTGTCGTTCTACGCTCTCTTTCGTTACGGATAGTACGACATGCCATAATTCCAGGAATTGCACAACCAGTACCGATGATCATCGGAATAACGGATTTTCCTGAAAGACCTACTCTCTTGAAAATAGGGTCTAACACAACAGTTGCACGTGCCATGTAACCACAATCTTCCAATAAAGCAATTAAGAAGTACATTACCATTACAAGTGGTAAGAAACTAACAACGGCACCAACACCACCGATAATACCATCTACTAACAGTGACTGTAAGAATGGATTTGCACCTTCTACCTGACCTGCAACCCATTCCTGGAACGTTTCAATCCAGCCTACCAGCCAATCTGCAATATAGGTTCCTATCGTTGACTGGGAAATGAAAAATACCAGGTACATAACAACAGCAAAGATCGGAATACCTACAAACTTATTTGTCAGAATCGCATCAATCTTATCCTGTGTATTTTTCTCATTTGTAAGCACCTTACGTTTTTCAACTGCACTTACAATCTTATTTACAAATTCGAAACGCTTTCTGTCAGCCGCTTCTACTTCTGCTTTGTCCTGTAAATTAATGTTACCCTGTACATATGGAGCTTTCTGCTTTTTGCCTTTTAATGAGACAGCTTTATTCACAACATCTTTTAATCCGTTATTACTAGAAGATGTAGAAATTGTCTTCACTACCGGACATCCTAATTTTTCAGCTAAAAGGTCTGCATTAATCTGTGTATCTTTCTTCTCGTTGATATCGCTTTTGTTCAACGCTACCACTACCGGAATTCCAAGTTCCAACAACTGTGTAGTAAAGAACAAACTACGACTCAGATTTGTAGCATCCACAATGTTAATAATTACATCCGGATTCTCGTTTTTTACATAAGCACTTGTGATGCTTTCTTCTGATGTAAATGGAGACATTGAATAGGCACCTGGTAAATCTACTGCAACCAATTCCTCCGTTCCATCAAAATAACCATTTTTAATTGGGCTTTCTTTTTTGTCTACGGTAACACCTGCCCAGTTACCAACGCGTTCATTTCTTCCTGTCAAGGCATTGTACATCGTAGTTTTTCCGCTATTCGGATTACCTGTTAATGCAATTCTCACAATACTTCCTCCTTTTTCCAATTGCCTTACTTTCGTTAGGTTTAGCTAACCTAATGTTATAAAAAATAGCGTTTCCATAACGCTATTATATTGAAATAGCTTGCGCTAAATCATTATCAATGTTATATCTGGCATCTTTAATTGATACAACGCATCCACCTTGTATACGTGAAATTATGGTAATCGGTTCTCCGCTATAACATCCCAATGAAAAAAGAAATGATTTTAATTCTTCATCATCTGTTATAATATCTTTCACAATATATTCTTCTCCAATGTTAGCATCAATCAAATTCATATGCTCCTCCAATATCTTTTATGACATTTACCATATAAATTGTACTGGTAAATTACTAGTCACAATCCTACACTACCCTTAATTAGATACTTCTAACCACTCTTTTCAGTTTAATATAAATACCTACCTTTGTCAACCGGTTTTTACCAATTTTGTAATTATTTGTAGAATGTTTCCAGATTTCGCTTGAATAATTTGGCAGGTCTATGTCCGGCACCTTCTATCATCTCGTCAGTTTCTACAACATAATCTGCCATTTTCCTGCGAAAATTCGCTACTGTTAATTTTTTATCTAATATAACCTCGAATGCCTTCTGTAATTCAGTGAGCGTAAAGGTTTCCGGCATCAAATCAA
Organism: Lachnospiraceae bacterium; assembly: GCA_045125095.1. GTDB lineage: Bacteria > Bacillota > Clostridia > Lachnospirales > Lachnospiraceae > JBGVMW01. The sequence goes on along the minus strand of JBGVMW010000298.1, from coordinate 905 downwards.
ACACTATTTTTCCATCTGTTTCCACTTGTTTCTGCAAATGAAGAAACGTGTCAATGATGATTTTCGCGTGGTCAAAGGCAAAGCCGTGACACTGCTTCCATTCATAATGAACCTTCTCATGGTAATGTTTAAACTTTCTATGTTCCTTCACCACTGCCACTAAAACAATCGGTTCCTTCTCGTCTGCATTCACAAGGCGGAGTGTATATTCATTTTCAATGGTTGCCGTATCTTCACCATACTCTTTCTTTTTCCGGCACTTTTGCAATTCCACATCGAACCATTTCGCTTCCCATGCATCGGTGCCTGCACGCAGCTTACATTTCATACCATCAATCAATGCCAAAAAGGTGTGGGAGATTACCCACCCCCTTGGATCTCTGTCTACTTCTCCAAAGATTCCAGACAACTCCAGATATGCATCTTTTACATGGGTTTCTTCATACAACTCACGGCTGGCTGTTTCATATACGTCTTCGTTTTTTTTACAAAATCCACCCGGGAGCGCCCAGCAGTCTTTATATGGATAGTTCGCTCGCTTAATAAGCAGAATTTTTATTTTTTTCTCCGGCAGTTTTCGGTAATTCTCGCTGTCACGTACCTGTCCGTCACTACCATTCCCCATAATAGAAAATACAGCAATATCTGTAGCCACAGAAGGCCTATCGTATTTCGTAATATCGTATGCTTTCAAATAATCTGCTTCTTCTTCACTCATATGATATATGCTCATTGTTCCCGCTCCTTCTCTGTTATTACAATTATAGATAATTGCGAAACGCCAACAAGGTAGTGAATTGTCAGAATTGTTTGTGACAGATAGCTGTTTGCTACATAGTCTATATGTGACCCTCTGAAAACGTCGGCACTTAGGCTGTGTATTTTACAGCCTTAGTGTCCGCTAC
>JBGVMW010000297.1:0-2049 GCA_045125095.1 Lachnospiraceae bacterium | reverse complement strand
CTGCTTGCGACTACGAAAGATTTTATTTTCCACACAAAAATTGAAAGAAAAGATACAAAAAACCTACTGGTCAATTTTATGATCAGTAGGTTTTTTTATAGTTAATAGCGTAATATTTTTCAATGACATTTATAGCATCTCTTGTAAAAAAAACAGATCCTACAACTAAATCATCATTATAATTTGAGGTATCTAATTCCCTAAAACAATGCTTAAAATCATCAAAAACTAATATTGAATCCATATAAATTACCTTCTTTGTTGTACTTATCCTGAATTATTCATGAAACCATGATTTTCTCATGATAATCCATTATCTTGTTTTTGAGCCCCAAAGCAATGCCTGCGAATATGGCTTTTGACTAAAAATGGGCGCAGTATCCCCATAGGTGAAAAATATCGCTTTTTTTGCTGCCAAGGTTCATTGTTACCTGTCATTCCAGCTGTGGCTGCAGTCCCCGGATGTTTTTCAGTGTTTCGTAGAACTCATCCTTATAAGGACAGCTACTACAAAGCTTGAATGTGATATATCTTGCTGAATGTACTGCCTTTGCGGCAACCTTCAGCAGTTTCAGGCGAATGGTATCGATCTGTTGCTTACGCATTTTGGCAGGCAGTACCAATCGTTTGAACCAATTGAATATGTTGTATGCCAAGGCATGTATCTGTAAACGGTTTGCATTGACGATTTTCGAGGAACTGCTTACTGCTGTAAAATCGAATCCGTTTTTACTTTCCTTGATAAAGTTCTCCATGCTACCTCTTTTACAGTAGAACCGTATGAGTTCTTCCGGTGCAGAATCCATGTTTGTAACGATGAACGTGTACATATGAATCAACTGATCCGTAGGTTTTTCTACTTTGCATACAACACGACGGGGATATTTCCATGATCCTGCCTGATACATGAACTCCCCATAGCACACAGCGTAGGATACCATGTCATTTCTGGTTGCTTCGGTAAGGCATTCATCAATATCCGAAGCAAGCGCCCGCAATGTACTGTTTTCTTTCAGGCGGATGACATAGGACACACCGTTTGTTTCACACTGGTCATATAGTTCCGGTTTGGCAAAACCGCTGTCTCCTCTGAGAAGTAACGGCAGATCCGGATAATCAGTCAGAAATTCGTCCAGAAGTGGCTGCAGGAATTCCACAACTCCTGTGGAGGAATAATTCGTACCGTTGCGGAGTTCAATCTTGAGCAGGTCGCCTGTCATTCCGTCATAACAGACTAACGGATGATAACCGTGGCTCTGGTAATGGAAGTTAAAACCTTCTCCTTCCTGATGCCCATAGGTGTCAAGAAGGGTTGAATCGAGATCCAGCAACAAAAGCCGAGGTTTTTTTATAGCATACACAACCTTGCGGAACCTGCGCATCAAAACATAAAACTGATCGAGGGTTGTTTCATCCATCCGATTGAAAAATCTGGACAGGGTAGGCTGTGAAGCAAGCGCTCTTTTGTCAAGGATGGCTGTCAACACAGGGTCATGGATAAGTTCATCGGCGCAATCATCTTCAAAGTAGGCACCGAGAATCTGGTAGATTACCTGCCAAAGGTTCTCGTCATCCTTGTGATAGCGGAGCGCAGTGTCATTGGTTTTGAATACAGATTTTAAAAGTTTCACAAAACCAAGTTTGCAGATGAATTCTTTAATAAGAAGTAATCCTGCATCGGAGGACAAATCGCCTCCATCGAAATTCATTTTAATTTGTCTATTGCTTTCTAACGGTAAGGTGTTTAAAATATCCATAGAGAGACCCTTTCTGCGGTATTTATTTGGATTGGACACCTAAATTTTACCACATATTTGGTCTCTTTTTCTATTCACTTATTGGGTGAAAAGCAATATACAGTTAAAATACAGTAACTATGCGGCTTTCAGCCACTTTTACGGCTGTGCCGTGAATAATCTAGGTTTAGTATATGGGTACATATGCTAAGATGGATTATTTGAATACAGTTATTAAATATTAGGTATATGCTATCAGGAATCATACCGAAAGGTTTGATGTTTGGTATAAAACGGAAGCTGTGAAATGCTA
>JBGVMW010000296.1:0-8465 GCA_045125095.1 Lachnospiraceae bacterium | reverse complement strand
CTCACGGCGGACCATTGACCTGTAGGTAACCAATCCACGTATATCAGAGTGGCCAATGCCGGGATCTGAAACCCTGACCTTTTCAAAATGCCTTCAGTTTACAAAAGTGTTTCTTGTAAATCTTGCAAATTTACACTTGACAAGAGGCACTACATATCAGTTACTTTTTCTCTTTATAAGCATAACCAAAGTTAATAGGCGGCGCTGTTACAGATATATAGACAAATTCTGTATCCCCGTCATTTAACAATCCATGCACATCCTGATCCGCAAATCGAACAACATCTCCGGCCTTAAATGCCTTTTCTTCTTCATTATCTAGCAATAACGTTCCATTTCCTTTTGTTGCATACCATATCTGTTCAGATGCATCATGCGAATGTCTCGGTTGACAAGCACCAACCTCTAAATGAACCTCTGTTATTGTCACTCTTTTGCTGGATGAATTGTCCGGATTTAACAATTGTCTTGAAACTACTCCAGGATTTGATAATCCAACAATATTATCCCCAGTAATAAATTCCATAATTAATCACTCTCCTTCCTATAATGTCAAGCCTAAAACTCTTTATTTTTAAGCTTTTTTGTTTACTTTATTACCTCTAACAAACGAGCTAAAAGTGTGGAATAGTCATAGTATCTTGTACTGAATAGTCAAATCAGGGTATACCTAATAAAACATCCATTCATTTTGCTTTATAAAGGCTTTTATCCTCTGCTTAACTATGATGGTGAACCTTCCATGTCTAATGGCATCATGTGCCAACTTCCTTCGTCCCACCTATTCATACACTGAGTGCTGACTAAGCTTTCTAACAGGGTCATGCCCTAAGGAGAGAACTACTGCCAGCTACAGCTCTTGTTTGTTCTATTTGATTTTACTGACCTTCACAGCTACACAAGGATCTGATTTCAGTGGACGCACACCTTGCTTTACTTTGTTGGTTTTGTTACAGATGAAGTCTATTTGTTTCTTCATCACCTACGGGTTTCTGTTCCAGAACCCTGCTCGAATCCAGTATTACTGAAGCCCAGCAGGGGTCTGGAATACATTTCAATCTTTGTTACTATGCAGCCTGTGTTATCTGCTTTGGTCTCTTGATATCTGTCAAAAGCTTATTCGGATCATATGTCCCACCTTTATTCAGAATCGCATAGATTACTCGCAGTATTTTACAGGCAATCACTATCAAAGACTGCATCTTCTTTAGCGGATTATCTGGTCTTGTTGTGTAATAAGTATGTAGCTCTTTAAATTCAGCGGCATGTGCTACTACTGATTTGGCAGCCTGGAACAACCAATACCTTAGTCTCTTGCGTCCTCGGTGACTGATCTTCGTTTTTCCTTCATGCTTACCCGAACTACATGCTACAAGTCCCATTCCTGCTAGTTTTTGAACTTCCTTTACATCATCAAATCGAGATATATCTCCCATCTCAGCTAGAATACCTGATAGGATATGTTCTCCCACACCTGATATCTCAAGGATGTTCGTTGCGTAAGGAATCTCTTTACATTTTTGTTTTAATTCTTCTTCTATATCTGAAAGCTGTTTGTCAAGCTCAATAATACGCTCTACAAACCACTTCACAGCTACCTTACTTGCATTGGCTCCGTCTTTTAAGCCAACACTTTTTTCTGCAAACCCGTTAATCGTAACAGCTCTGTTATAACCTCTGCCTCGAAGTTTTGCATCATGCCATACCTGTTCAATTCCTTTGACACCTAGTTTTGACAAATCTTCTGGAAATGGTGCTACCTTCAAAATCTCCAAACAAAAGACTCCATCTACTTTTCCAAATGCGTCCTTATACTCTGGAAAATAAATCTTCATCTCTCTGTGTAAACGATTTAAACATCTGATTCGATCTTCTGTTAACTGATCTCGAAACATCGTTAATCGTCGCATGTCTGCATAGATTCCTTCAGGCAAATATGGCATTCCAAAGTTTCCATCTTTTACAAGATTGGCAATCAGTTTGGGATCTTTTCTGTCATCCTTCAACTGACTGTTATCCTCGATTTCCTTTGTTTGCTTTACAGCATAAGGATTAACCTGAACAACACTGACACCCTTTGCTATCATCCAAGTAGCCAGGCAAAACCAGTAATGTCCTGTCGGTTCCAATCCCATAACAATCTGTGTCTTCTCGTTTATTGCAGCAATCTTAGTTGCCCAATCCAAAGCACTCTGAAATCCTTCGGAATGATTCTCAAACGCAAAAGCGGACTTGCTGAGTTCTCGACCTCTGATATCAATCGCTCTAATATAATGCATTTCACTGCCTATATCACATCCTAATATAAGCATGTCATCAGTGATGAACGAAAGTTTATCATTCTTATCGAACTTACCATTTGTCTCCAACTCATGCCAAGTAGAAGACATCAAGTGTGTTTTTATAACCTCTGCTTTTGCAATTAATTCCTGCTGTTCAAAAATATTTGCAACAACTACTTGATTTTTCTTGTTTTTACCTTTAACATTCATTTTAGATACCTCATGTATTCTTTAGATTTTACCAACTTGCCGGTCAGTAATAATCTAAATTTACTTGAGGTATTTTTTATAGTCAAGTTCCTTAACTATTTATAGTATACAGGAAGCTTTCTCATCTTCATCTTTTTCACTTTACATTCAGATTCTACTCTGAGTAGTTGTAATATGGAATTTCATCAAAACATTCAAACACAGCGTACTCATCAAATCCTTCCGGTTTGTTTTTAGGTTCATAGTCATAAAGTCCCCCTTTTACTGAAAAATACGTAACTCCCGTGCTGGCCATGGTTAGCTTGATGACTTTACCACTCTTTAGTTTCAAGGTTAATAAGCCATTAAAACATGGCCGATCACCACTATAACATGCTTTGGCATGAGAGAACCAGTCCCCAAATCTATCCAAAATTTCTTTCTCTTTAATTGTTTGGCTGTATTGCTTTTTAGTCATTGGATGTACATAATCTAAAGTTGCAGATTCTATGTTCTTTATAGTTGCTATTTCTATTGGTTCGTACTGAAATTCATCCTTTAATATTTTTGACAAAAATTTATGTAATTTCGGATTAACCATGCTCGTATGTGTATGTACATTTTCATCATCTATATCACATTGCATATCTGCACCAATTCTCGTAAAATTTTCTTTATCTGTCTTATATATCAAGTAATATTCAGCTTCCGAAGATACTCTCTTTTTTTCCTCCGAATCAGACAAAATCTCCCTGATTTTTTTCTGCTTATTCTCATCTGGTACATAATACACTCCATCCATATTATTTACTCCATCCACAAAATTTTTCTGAAAGCATAACTCATCCGGGAAAAACCATAAACAGTATGCACCTTCTGGTATATCCTCTATTTTAGTTACCAATGATTCAACAATAGGGGGTTTCTGCGACGTTTCTTCTGTCTTTTCTGTCTGATCTATAACTTCCGGCTCCTCTGTTTCATCCTTTTCCTTCGTTTCTGTCGCAGTTGCATCAGCTTTTGTTTCTATTTCTGTTTCTATTTCTTCTTCGTTTTTTGCACTGCTGAAGGTGCAACCCGTCACCCCGATTACAAAAACAAGAAATACTGCAAATGTACTTACTAACATTTTTGGTTTCTTTACCAACATTTCAATTCTCTTTTTCATCTCTTTTTTCCCTCCCATAATACTTGTAGAACATACCAAATGATTGGAAACAACAGAATACCCAGACGCCATTTCTATCAAAGTAACACCGTATGCCTTTCTATTTTCTTCCCCTAAACATTTCACGGCCCCTTCGTCACAGGCAAGTTCACTATCCTTGATGGATAAAAATGCTGACAGCCAAATCAAAGGATGATACCAGTAAATCACAACACACAAACATCTGATATATGCCCAGATATGGTCTTTATGTTTGTAATGGGTCAATTCATGGGTCATGATATGATGCATATTCTCTTCCCCTAACAAAAGACCAGTCGGCAGGTAGATCGCAGGCTTTATCATTCCAAACAGACATGGTGTATCTACACAATGCGTCTCATATATTTTCAATTTACATGGATAATTGCTGGTTTGCTTTCTATCTTTCCTTAATCGGAGATAAAACCTTATATTACTCATGAGAAAAATACTAACAAATAAAATAACTCCCGCCAGCCAAATATACACACATAAGGTTTTGAAAGGGATAGACGCCTTTTCCTCTGTTTCCTCTAAAACATGCTCTGCATTCGCGGTATCTGCAACCTCTCTCTGTTCCAGTTCCGATTGCTTTTTGACAGCATTCTCCGTATCTGTATCGTTTATATTTTCTGTATCCGATTTTTGCATACCATGTTGCTCAAATTCCGAATTCAGTCCATCCGAAGTTGTCTTTCTTTCCTCATTCTGTGCAGAAACAGCTTCCGTTGCAGGCTTCACAGACTTCTCGTTTCCTATATGATTTTCCACAAACTGTACCACATTCATAATGCTAAAATCTGTTTCATACAGCGGCAAAGGAACCAATAATTTTACTGCCACCAAAATCCACAATCCATACTTTAGCCGCTGGCTCATTCGATTTCCAAACAGCATTCTTATCAACAAAATGCATAGCATTAACACCGTAGAAGTAATCAAATGCTCAATCATTGTCATCCTCCAATCCCTTTAAAATATCATATAGTTCGGTAATCTCTTCCTTACTAAAATCCTTTTTCTTCACCAAAGTATTCATCATCATGCTCACAGATCCCTGATAAACACGTTCAATCAGACTTTCCGTTTCTGCCAGCGCTGCATCATCCCGACTAACATTAGGATAGTATTGCTTTGCCTTTGTCCCTTGCTCATAATAAATAATCTCTTTGTCCACCATTCTTCCAAGCAAAGTATTTACCGTACTTTTGCTCCAGCCGGGATCCTCCTTTAGTACATGGTATAATTGCATAATGGTTCTTGGATGTTCCTCCCACAACTTTTCCATAATAATCCATTCACTCTGTTGTAAAATAATATTTTCTTTTCCCATGTTACCCTCCATTCTCCAAAAATTTTTGCGCGCAAAAAGGTTGACTCATGTAAACCTTTTTCTCAAGAATAACATAATGTGTTGCACAAGTCAACCATTTTTAAAATTATTATTACCCGTTTCCATCTTTTCTAATTCTACTATTATCTTAGTGGATTCCAAATACCGTATGCAATACGTCTGTCCTTCCTTGCATTTACTTTTATCTCCTATTAAGAAATAAAAGTTTTCAAACGCCCCCACTTCTTCCTCACACGCTATGCATATATACGGTACCCACTGGGAATCTAAATACTTATTAACATAATATCTAATATTATCTTCCTCAGTTTGCATTACTTTTTCGCTAACCTCTTGTATGTGCACTATCGTTTCTTCATAATCTCCTTCTCTATACGATTCCAAATCAGCGCTTGCTAACTTGGAAGCTTCATACTTGTCATAAATAATAATATAACAAAAAAGAACTAAAATAGGTACGATCCATAATAATAAGGATGGAGAAGTCGTTATCCCTCTTTTATCCCCCGCATTCAAACACTTTTTCTTTATCCGAAGCAAATAAATACCAAAAGCCACTATAAATACAACCGATACAGAACAGAATATCCAGTCATATTTTATATAAAACAATACGCTTTCGATTATATTTTTTTCTACACAAAGCATCTTAATAAGAAGGGGATAGCATCCCATAACAAGCAATGCCACACCTAATAACACGACTGTTCTTATACTCTTCCAAGGAAGCTCCCCTTCATATCCATCCATGATCTTATTATTGCACAGGAACTCTACACTTCTCCCAGATTTTAATTGAAATACTATAGAATTAAATTCCAAATCAAAAGCTCCTCCACGCACATGTACATGATTTGTCGTTTTATTACTTCGCATAGAAACAATATCACATTTTAATAACACTTTTTTAGAAAACATACCATAATACAAAATTACCTCTTCTGATTGTAATATCCTCCCTGTTTTCTTCTGACTTCGTGCAGCATCCCGAAGGCCGGTTCTTTGTTCTGATGATAATTTTCTACAGCGAAAAAAAAGTATATAACAAGAAATCATCTGTATCAGAGCTAAAGTTGCACTGATTGAAAACGAAATCGGCCAAAGAAGAATACAGAAAATCTCTAATATTTCCCCATACAGTTTATGTGTTTCCCAAAAATACAACCATAATTCTGTAACCAAAATCAACGGTAACAAAACCAGAAACCAATATGTAAAGATTTCCCGTCTAAAGTACTTTCCAAATAGCATAATAACACTTGTCATCTCCTCATTTTTTGATACTGCTATTCGTCTTCGCTAGAATTCACTAACCAACGATCGGTAAAATCATCAGCAAACTCCGTAAACTCATCTTCTTTTTCAGGCATATCCCACTTTTCAAACATTTGACAGGAATACACACCAAGCATCGTACAAAAATAATTCCAATTATCTTTTTCTTTACTTCCAATCGGTTTTAGCAGTTCCAAAATACGTTCTACCATTTCCACATAATTTGAGTTAAACATTGTAATAAGATACTCATTTAAATTTTCACCACATCCGGAATAGATTAAATAATGACACCACTCTTCATTTTCTCCAAGACATTTTGGAACACCTGCGAATCGATATCTTCCAATCGTTCCAATGGCTTCTAACACATACTCTGTTAATTGTTTTCCAATACTATTTTGGTCATTTAATGACAAATGTTCCAGTTCATCCTTCATTTCCTCTTCATGATCTCTTAATATATCTAACCAGCTTTCCAAAGTCTCCTCTGGATTTTCAAAAAACGCTTCTGCCATCTCATATACATTTATATAAGGATTTGTTAAAATTTCTTGATCCTTTTGCCGCAATTGTTGAACCAAATCCTGATATCCGGCTTGCACCAGCTTCTGTTGCAAGTTTTTTCTCATTTGTTCTACACGTTCCGGTATTATTCTTCTCATTTTGCAATACATATGCAAAAAATCCTCTCTCAGCTCCGTCTGATTAAAGTTTTTCTTTTCAAGAAGCTTTATCAATAACTCTGTACCAAGGTTTTCTTCTCTTAAAAAAAACAACTTTTCTACAAATTTGAGCATACTGCTATAATATATTTCTTCTGTACAAAACCAATAGTCCAGAATGTCTCTCTTCTTTGCAATTGCCATTATATACCTATCACACCCTTGCAATCCAAATGCGCAGACAGTCTGTAATACGTGATCGATTTCCCACATTATAACAGCCTTAGAAGAATACCCTTTTCCAGCCTCTTTCTTTTGTTCTGTAATTTTCTGATACCATAACTCTACTGTTCTTTCCGGATCCTGAAAGAATAAATATAATAGTCCTATCTCTTCCTCGTCAGGTAAATCTCCAGAATAAAAAATTCCTTCATGAAAATAATCAAGAAACAGATAGGTATGATCATCTTTCCAAAAATAATATTGCTCGGGAATTTCAGACAAATCTCCTTGTAATAACGGCTCATCCCGCCAAGACCCACTTGTTATTGAAGATGCATTCTCTTGCTGTTTCAAAACTTCCTCTATTTCACCTTCGTATGTATCAATTCCCCTTTTTCTTTGCTCCATATAAAGTTCTAAATCACTCTTTTTCTCTTTTCTGAATAACCTGGACCAAAATGCCATTAACTTTTTCCTCCATACATTAATTATTCCTAATTTTGTAACTGTTCAGAACCATGAACAGTTACCTAATTTTTAAAATAAAATCGCAACAATCATCACCTCTTCCAAGCGTTTTCTTTCGTTCCCACGAAAGCTTTGCATGCATATTTCCATATGCCACATCATCTGCATTGCAAAACACTGTAGTTAATTCAGGACATCCATATGTAGAACAAATCGAAAAGTATGGACATTCAATCATATCAATATGACATAATCTTCCTTTCGTATTGTGATCTATCATTCTGAAACCAGATTTCACCCCAAAGGTTCTATGTATAATCTCTGCCATAATACGCGGAACAATTCTATAAACAAAAGGAATACGACATAATCTTTGTATTTTTTTAGCATAAATTTCACAGTTCTCTGTAAAATACTTCTCTATAATGGAATATGCCTGTTTCTGCTGATTTGTACACTCAATTACCGCTTTATAAAATGCAATGCACGGAAATATTTTCTTTACCGTATGCATTGTAATCTCTCTTGGCTTTCCTTCTTCTTGTTTACAATATTCTTTATACAGAATTCTAGCTTTTTCCTCTATTTTGATGTTTTGTTCTGGAAATACCTTTTCATTTAGACAAAGTAAATCCCCAAGAATATCTTCATATTGTTTCATTTTCCATGCCCTCTTTAAATTATTAACTCAAACTTCGCACATTAAAATGTGCCTATGCACCTTGAAAATTCAATAATAACTGGCATAAAAATAGCATGAAACCAATGGTTTTGATATAATTAAGTTACCACACAAAATAATACAAACCGGAGGCTCATGC
>JBGVMW010000295.1:0-2908 GCA_045125095.1 Lachnospiraceae bacterium | reverse complement strand
TGTCTGTGTAATCACGTTGCCGGCAGCATCGTATGTATACTGTTCTGTCTTTATTCCACTGGCATCCGTTACTGATATTATGTTGCCTCTGCTGTCATATTCTGTTGTCTCTGTTGCACCTTCCGGATCTGTTACGGTTATAAATGTAATGCAGGATGCTGATTATCTGAAGTTTTTACAGCAGGAGCAGGAATTATGCTCCCAATATGAGTGCCTTAATTTATCCGATGATCAGAGAAAAGTGATTCTCAACTGGATTGATACTATCAATGCAATGAATGAAGCCTATACCGCAGTTGTTTTCCGTATGGCGATGCAATGTTGTTTTGCACTAATTCTGGAATTGGCGGATTTGAAGTCACCTGAATCTCAAAAGTGGAGATAAACCACTTCTGAAAAAGAATATGAAATTCATCATTAAAAAAACGCATTGTCTCCACAGCACCAAGTGCTATGAAAACAATGCGTTCTGCATCTTTGAAGAAACAATATTCAGTTTTGGTTTCGGATATCCTTAAGTGGAGACATAATAAATAATACTACAGAAGTTCATATTTAAAATCCACACAAGCAAACGAAATCATATTATACTCTATCTCATCAACATAATATCGAATTTCCTCTAAATGTCTATCCGTTACATCTATAATTTCAAGAAAAATTTTATAAAAATTATTTATATTTCCCAATTTAAATTCTTGAACTTTATAAAATGTTAACCTCATCTTTATATCGCCTTCACAAAACGGACACGTACTAATAACTAATATTAAATTATAATCCTTTGTACTATCAGCATCCATTTCCCGACTGATATTTATAGATTCAACATATCCTGTTTTTTTTAATAAATCATAAACTTCATTTACCTTTTTGTTGTCCATGTAAATTCTCCTTCCAAGTGACTTGCATATTCATGAGGACTCTTCCAGTCTGCAAAACCTTTCCCCCATTCATATAAATGATAATGCACATCTGGTATTCCTGCTGCTTTATTACCAGCATTATAATCCGTTCTTGCTACCAATCTTCCATAATCATCATAGTACGCTTTCCATGGCTGAACCTCTTCAACACCTTTCAATTTATTATAATGTACATGTATTCCTTCTAATTCTTTTGTTCCAGAAAATACCATATCTGGTGCATCTTTAACAAAATATGCTTTATATCTTGCCGCTTCCTCTGGAGACATCATATCTGCAAGAGAATTTATACCACTCTTGACAGAAACTCTTTACTCTTATAATTATCCAAGCCGATGCTCGTCTTCTGAAAAATGAATACACTTTCCAAAGCCGACTCTCACATCTGCTTAAAATTCTACCACATATTTGACATTTGCTCTACATATTTTCGCCAGCATTTTCCACTACTGGCATACGGTACTCCGTACCATGCTTTAACATTCCATAAATGATGCTTATCAATCTTCTGGAGATACAAATCAGTGCCTGCTGGCTGGTCTTACCTTCAGCCTTACGTTTCTCATAGTATGCACGCACCACTGGATTTCGTGGTGTACCTTTAGAGGACACCTGTACCATCTGGATTGCAAGGAAATAAATGGTTGCCTGTAATCGTCTGTTGCCTTGCTTGGTAGCTAAGTCCTTACCTTTCCCACTGGATGATAAATGAAGCGGTGCAATTCCAGCAAACTGTGCCAGTTTATCAGCGTTACCGAAACGCTTGATATCACCGATTTCAGCAAGAATCTTCACTGCTGTGATGACATTTACCCCTGGGATGGTTGTAAGTGTACACTTCAGCATCTTATACATCTGTGCCAGCATCTTATCTACTTCCGCAAGCTGTTTATCATAGTGCTGTAAATCACTGACTATGCTGAGCGTCACCATATCCCTTGCATCTTGGTATTTATCCTTTTTGACCTTGTCACTGGCTACCGCATCCAAGATTTTCTCGCAGGTCTTGGTGGAACATTTATTGTGACTGACAGGAACAAGTTCTTCACGCAAATCTTCAACAGTCTTACCCTTCAGATACTTTCTGGATGGATAATGCTCCCAGAAATTCAATGCCGTTGGTCTGCTGATATCATTGAAAAACTGCTTGTAAGACGGATACGCTATATGTAACTGTTCGTGAAGCTGATTCACCAGTCTGGTTCTCTGTTTCATGATATTGTCTCTTCGATGCACCAGCTGACCAAGTGACCAGTATGCGTCATTCGGACACGCATCTGGAAGTTTATCCAGCATATTTAAGGTTGCCAAAGCAATCGCTTCTGCGTCATCACTGTCACTTTTTCGATACATGGCTCCTCGATGTTTCGCTTGACGATGGGATATCGCTGTATTTACATCTTTCACGAAATACCCCTTATCAATCAGCCACACCGCTAAGGCTCTACCGTAACCATAGGCATTCTCTAAGCCATAAACTACTTCTTTTCCATCAGTATTACATTTTTTCACTTTTGCTACCAGCTTAGGAAAATCGGCTGGTCTGTTGGCGAAAGTAATCTCGCCAAGCTTGTTGTTATAGCAGTCAATCATAACTGCTGTGTGGGTCTCTTTGTGTAGGTCTATACCCACATAGATAAAATTCTCTTTTGTCATAAAAATCAACTCCATTCTCTCAAGTATTCTTTGAGTAAGACATGGCATTCATATTTTGTCATTCAAAGTTTATTGAAAACTGATATGTATCAAGACAAAATATTCATGCAGGGCGTTCGCCCTATAGGAGCAGATATAAAAAAGCTTTTTAGTAAGCAAGCTTCCACAAAGCTTTCTTATATCAGCTCCTGCATGTCTCACTCGAATAGCAAAATAGTGGCAATCTCAACTGTTAAGCATCTTTCTCGGAATTACGCATCTTTTCAGCAACCAAGTGTGCAAGAGTGGTATAGCCTATCCACTTCTGGTCAGGCACAAAGTATTCC